>CANQVF010000011.1 GCA_947627185.1 uncultured Clostridia bacterium
AATTGGTTATAACAATATAGAGTACTCGAAATATATATTTTTCAAAAAAGTGTGACATATGTTTGACTAACCTTCAAAATTATTAAAAGTTAAAATCAATAAATATTGATAATAACTAATTAAAATGATATAATCCGTAAAAGGAGATTCTAATATGGAAAAAAGAATAGATAAACAAAATTATTATTTAGATATAGCAGAAACAGTTGCTTCAAGATCAACTTGTTTAAGAAAAAAGTATGGAACAGTAATTGTAAATAAAGATCAAATTATATCAACTGGTTATTCTGGAGCACCTAGAGGTAGAATTAATTGTTCAGATTTAGGGTATTGTACTAAAAAGAAGTTATTACCAGAACAAAGACATGGTGGATATGATGCTTGTAGATCTGTTCATAGTGAGCAAAATGCAATTATAAGTGCTTCAAGAGAGCAAATGATAGGTTCTACTTTATATTTAGTTGGATACAGAACAGAAAACCATGAATATGAAGAAGGAGCTGCACCATGTTTAATGTGCAGAAAATTAATTATTAATGCTGGAATTGAAAAAGTAATAGTTCGTGTAGATAAACAAAATTATAAAGTTTATGAAGTAGATAATTGGATAAAAAATGATGAGTTTCTTAATGGGCAACTAACATATTAATAATAAAAGAGGTTTTGTACGTGAAAGAAAAAATATTAAAAAATAGAAAATTAATAGATATAGTTATTTTAATAATAGTTACTGCTATTTTAAGCATACAACTACTAAAATTTAATTTAAATGTTTATTATGATGATGGTGTTCAGCATATAGGAAGGGCTTATGGTACTTTATTAAGTATAAAACAAAATTTATTTTTTCCTAATATTATTTCAACTTTTTCTAATAATTTTGGGTATTCATGGAATTTGTTTTATGGACCATTATCTACATATGCATTAGTTTTATTATCATTAATTTTTAAAAATTTTATAGTTGGATATAAAGTTTTAATTTTTTTATGCTTATTATTATCAGGATTATGTATGTATAAATTTTTATTAAAACTTGTAAACAATAATAATGTAGCCTTATTATCTGCTATATTATATATTGCTTTTCCATATCATTTAACAGACATGTATACAAGAAATGCTTTAGGAGAGTTTATTTCTTTTATATTTATACCATTAGTTTTTTTAGGCTTATATAATTTGTTTTACACAGAAGATAATCATTATTATATTTCAATTGGTGCAATAGGGCTTATTTTAACACATAATATTTCTACTTTAATAACAGCCATATTTTCTTTAATTTATGTAATTTTCAATTTAAATAAATTAAAAGAAACTAGAATAAAAAAAGGATTATTAATAAATATAGTTTTTATAATTCTAGTTACAAGCTTTTTTTGGGTTCCTTTATTAGAAACTAAATTTTATACTGATTATCAAGTTTACGAACCTTCAGCAATGACTACATCAGAAAAAACATCTGAATCAGCACTTAAATTAAAACAGTTATTTGTAACACAAAATGATGGGTCATTTGTATTTGAATTAGGTCCGCATATAATTATAATTTTAGCTTTTTCAGTTATGACAATTAGATTAATAAAAAATGAATTAAAAGAAAATTATATCATTTTTTTATTTTGCGGATTAATAACATTGTGGATGTCAACTAAGTATTTTCCATGGAAATTTTTACCAGACGCTTTATGCATAATACAATTTCCTTGGCGAATGATGATGTTTGCAAGCTTTTTCTTAAGTATAGTTTGTGGAATTAATATTTATACAATAATAAAAAAATTTAATTATAAAGATGTAGTAGTTATATCAGTAATTGCAGTGGCTTATTCTACAGCAATATTTATGTCGTTTTTACCAATTGATGAAAATATTTCAGATATAGATAAAATAGAATTAGGAAAGTTTTCAGGAAAAGATTCTGAAACTATTTCAGGAGCGGGAAAAGGAGAATATTTACCTACTAAAGCATATAAAGATAGATTTTATATTGCTACAAGAGAAGATATAATATATGTGCTAGAAGGAAAAGCAATTATTGAAAATGAGAAAAAGCAAGGTTCAGAGTTAAAAGCAAATGTAAAAACTTTTGATGATGAATATACATTATTTGAATTACCTTATCTTTATTATCCTGGATATGAAGTAAGATTAGATGGTATGTTAGCTAAAACTTATGAAACAGATAATGGATTTTTAGGATTTGCTATGGGACCAGAAGATACGGCTGAAATTTCTGTATCTTATACAGGCACTTCAGCTATGGAAAAATCTTTGCTTATTTCATTTGTATCGTTTATTGCTTTAGGCATATATATTTGGAAAAAACATTAAATACTTGATAAAACCATTGAAAATAATGTATAATGAACAATACTAAAAATATGGAGGAATAAAATGTCAAAACCAATAGTGGCTATAATAGGAAAACCAAATGTTGGTAAATCAAAATTTTTTAATTATGTAGTAGGACAAAGAATATCAATAGTAGAAGATACACCAGGAGTTACTAGAGATAGAGTTTATGCAGAAGCATCATGGAGAGATAGAGAATTTACATTGATAGATACAGCTGGAATTGAACCAGAATCAAATGATATAATTGTATCTCAAATGAGAGAACAAGCTAATATTGCTATTAATGTAGCTGATGTAATTTTGTTTATGACTGATATAAAACAAGGTGTAACAGCAAGTGATATAGAAATATCTACAATGCTTAGAAAATCAAATAAACCAGTAATATTAATTTGTAATAAAGTAGATAATTATGGTGAACCACCAAATGAGATTTATGAATTCTATAATTTAGGAATTGGTAAACCTTTTCCTATTTCTGCAGCAAATGCTATTGGAATTGGTGATTTATTAGATGAAATTTATGAAAAATTACCACCAAAATTAGAAGATGAAGAAGATGATAATAAAATAAAAGTAGCTATAATAGGAAAACCAAATGTTGGAAAATCTTCTTTAGTAAATAGGATTTTAGGTGAAGATAGAAGCATAGTAAGTGATATTGCAGGTACTACTAGAGATGCAATTGATTCAGAATTTGAGAATAAATACGGCAAGTATGTTTTTATAGATACTGCAGGAGTTAGAAAAAAATCTAAAGTAAACGAATCAATAGAAAAATTTAGTGTTATGAGAACTTTATTTGCTATTGAAAGATCAGATGTATGTTTAGTATTAATAGATGCTCAAGAAGGTGTTACAGATCAAGATGCTAAAATTCTTGGGGAAGCCCATGAAGCCGGTAAAGGTATTATAATTGTTGTAAATAAATGGGATACTTTAGAAAAAGAAACTGGAACATTAGAAAAATATAAAAAAGAAGTATATAATAAAATTTCTTATGCATCTTATGCTCCAATTATATTTATTTCTGCCAAAACAGGTCAAAGAGTTGAAAAAATATTTGAAATGATAAATAAAGTTGCTGAAGAAAATTCAAAAAGAATTTCTACATCTGTAATAAATGAAGTAATAAATGAAGCTATTGCAGTAGTACAACCACCTACAGATAAAGGAAAGAGATTAAAAATTTTATATGGAACGCAAGCAAGTACAAAACCACCTACTTTTATAATTTTTGTAAATAATAAAGAATTATTTCATTTTTCATATCAAAGATATTTAATAAATTGTTTTAGAAATAATTTTGGATTAGAGGGAACACCAATAAGATTGATTATTAGAGAAAAGAAAGATAAAGAAAGCTGAAAAAAATAATGAAATCAAATAGAGTAATAGAAAAGATTAAAACAAATAAAAATTTAATATGTATAATTTTGATAATAATTACCTTGTCTATAATAAAACAGTTATTATTATGTAACTATCCTATAATGGTTTATGCTGGAGCAAAATCTGATGATGTTTTAATGGTAGAACTAGCTGAAAACATATTATCTGGAAATTGGTTAGGAGAATATAATTATAATACATTAATGAAAGGACCAGTTTTTCCAATGATATTAGCATTAATAAAACATATGAATTGGTCTTATATAAATTTTGTAACGCTTTTATATACTATTTCTTGCATAATATTTATAATAGCAATTAGAAAGAAAATAAAAAATAATATATGGTTAACTATAATATTTTCATTATTATTATTTAACCCAATAATGTATGAAAAAGAAGTTCTTCAAAGAGTTTATAGAAATTCGTTAATTCCATCTTTTTCTATATTAATTATTGCTTGTTATATAGGAATATATTTAAGAAGAAATGAAAAAATAAGGTATTTATTACCATGGATGGTTATTTTAGCCATATCATTGAGTGCTTTTTATTATACAAGAGAAGATTCTATGTGGATAGTACCTTTTATAATATTTATGACTATAAGTACAATAGTTGCAATAGCAATTAAAGAAAAGAAAATAAATTTAAATTTGATTTCTAAAATTATAGTCTTATTAATACCACTTATTACTTTAAGCCTTTTTGGAAATTGGATAGCAAATCAAAATTTAAAATATTATGGTGTAAAAACAAAAAATGTACTAACAGATAGTAATTTTTCAAATGCAATGAAAGCAATATATTCTGTTAGACCAATGAAATATATTGATGCTGTTTCTGTACCAATGGAAAAAATAGATAGAATGGCTGGTGCTTCTTTATCATTTAATGCAATAGCACCTAAATTTAAGGAATATTCTTATAATTATGGAATGTTAGATAGAAATCCAAATGATGGTGAAATAGAAGATGGTTGGATATTGTGGGCATTAAGGTCTGCGGTATATGATAGTGGATGTAACACTTTAAAAAAGGAAGATGAAGCTTACAAAAAAATTTCTGATGAATTAAATCAAGCAATAAAAAATGGACTTCTTGAAAAACAAATAACTATGCCATCAGCTATGATGTCACCATTTAGAACTTCTTATATACCGAAAATTATAAAATCATTTATAAAAACAGTATTATTTGTTACAAGTTATGATGGAATAAAAATTACAAATACAGATCCATCTGAAACGGATCCTAAATATTTTGAAACAGTAAGAAAATTTGAAGAAATAACAAATGATAGAGCTATATATCCCCCAAATAGTAATGTAAAAGAATTAGAAGGACAAGAAGAATATATTAAATCTACTACTTTTTCAACAAATATTTTGAAAGTTATAGAAAAAATATATTGTTTTACAGGAATTCCTTTAGCTCTGCTTGGAATAATATCTTATCTAATCATAACAATTATAAACATAAAAAATATTATTAAAAAGAATTATGATGATTTAGAAAATTGGATATTTATTTCCGGAATATTGGGTGCTACTTTTACATTAATGATAGGAATTGCTTATAATCATGTGGCAACTGCTTATTCAATTATATTATTATACTTATGTGGAGCTTATCCATTATATGTTGCTTTTTCAATTATTAGTATATATAATATATTCGAAAAAAGTAAATTGAAAAATAATAATTAGGAGAGAAAAAATATGGTGATTTATGTAGTTATGGCTATAATTGCTTATTTAATTGGAAGTGTTAATTTTTCAGTTTTAATAAGTAAAAAAATGGCAGGTTTTGATGTTAGAGAAAAAGGAAGCGGAAATGCTGGGAGCACAAATGTTTTAAGAACGGTTGGAAAAAAGGCTGCAGTAATAACTCTAGTTTGTGATATTTTAAAAGGAATAGTATCAATATTAATAGCTATAATTGTTGGAAAAATAGCAAAAAATATTAGCCCAGCAATTTTAGTAGAAGTATCTGCTATTTTTGTTGTTGTTGGACATACTTTTCCAATTTTTTTCGAATTTAAAGGCGGTAAAGGTGTTGCAACTAGTTTAGGTATAGTTTTGTTAATTAATTGGAAAATAGGGTTAATATGCTTAATATTTGCTTTATTGTTGATGGCACTTACAAGAATGGTTTCATTAGGCTCAATTTCAGCAGCTGTTTTATTCGCAGTATTAACAATTTTTATTAGAGATTCATATATAGTTGAATTCGAACCTAATTTTATTATATTTGGTTTTTTATTAGCAGGTTTTGTTATATTTAACCATAGAACAAATTTACAAAGAATACTAGCTGGAACAGAAAATAAGTTAAGTTTTAAGAAAAGTGAAGAAGAGGAAAAAAGTAATTTAGAAGATAAAAAAGAAGATTAGAAAATAAAAGCTAGTATAAAATAAAATAAAGGAGAATATTAATGAAAAAAATTGCAATAATAGGGAGTGGAAGCTGGGGATCAGCTTTAGGAATATATTTAGCTAAAAATGGTAATGAAGTTAAAATTTGGTCTTTTAGCGAAAATGAAAAAGATATGATAAATAATCAGAGAAAATGTATTTTTTTACCAAAAGCTGAAATACCTGAAGGAGTGATGTGTTCATCAAGCTTCGAAGAAGTTTTAGAAGGAACAGAACTTATACTTCATGTTACACCATCTAAATTTGTAAGAGATACAATAAAAAAATATAAACATTTAGTAAAAGAAAATCAAATTTTAATTATGTGCTCAAAAGGATTCGAATCTGAAACAAATTTAACTTTAGATGAGGTTATTAAAGAAGAACTTCCAAATATAAAATATGGCATACTTTCAGGACCAAGTCATGCAGAAGAAGTATCTTTAAATATAGAAACAGCATTAGTAATTGCATCAGAATATGAAGAAGTAAAAGAAAAAGTTATAGATGCTTTTAAAAGTACAAGAATAAGAATGTATAAATCTAGTGATGTTAAAGGTGTTGAATTAGGAGGTGCTTTAAAAAATATAATTGCATTTTGTGCAGGTATCTCAGTTGGATTGAATTTAGGTGACAATGCTTTTGCTGCTTTAGCAACAAGAGGATTAGTTGAAATAGTAAGACTTGGAACAGCAATGGGTGGAAAAGAAAAAACTTTTTATGGACTAACTGGTTTAGGAGATTTAATAGTAACATGTGGCAGTGAACACAGTAGAAATAGAAAGGCAGGAAGACTTATAGGACAAGGATATTCTATAGAAGAAGTAAAAAAAGAAGTTGGAATGACAATAGAAAGTGTGGATAATATTGAAGTTGCATATA
Source organism: uncultured Clostridia bacterium (assembly GCA_947627185.1). Lineage (GTDB taxonomy): Bacteria > Bacillota > Clostridia > TANB77 > CAG-508 > Scatovivens. The sequence goes on from CANQVF010000011.1 coordinate 7,053, forward strand.
AACTTGCAAAAAAGTATAATATAGAAATGCCTATAGTTAATGCAGTATATGATGTATTGTATAATAATTTAAAACCTAGAGAAGCTGTTGAAAATTTAATGACAAGAGCTTTGAAGGAAGAATAAATATTTATATTAAAAGGAGGAAAATAAAAATGGAATTTTTAAACAAGTTAGGAAAAAAGGCAAGTGAAACTTATCAAGTAACAAAAGAAAAAGCTGTTAATCTATCAGAAGAATTAAAATTAAGAGGAAAAATAAGTGAATATAAAGAGGAAATTGTAAAAAATTATAAAGATATTGGTGAAATTGTTTATAATGAAATAAAAAATAATAATGATGTATCTAAAGAAGCTGTTACATCAAAATGTGAAGAAATAGATAAGGCAAATGATGAAATTTCAAAATTAGAAGTTCAATTATTAGCATTAAAAAAAGTAAAAAAATGTATAAATTGTGGTGCTGAATTAGATATTGATGCAGAATTTTGTTCTAAATGTGGAAACAAACAACCAGTAGTAGAAAAAGTAGAAGTAAAAGAAGAACCTAGTGATACAAAAGAAGCTGAAGTAGTAGAAGTTAATAATGTAGAAGAAAATAAAGAAGAAAATAAACAAGCTGAAGATGAAGGAAAAGATAATTAAATGAAATTGGTAGTTCAAAGAGCATTAAATTCTAAGGTAGAAGTTGATGGCAAATTAATAGGTAAAATAAATAAAGGTTTTGTAGTTTTATGTGGAATAACTCATACAGATACTGAAAAAGAGGCAGATGTTTTAGCTAGAAAATTATGCAATTTAAGAGTTTTTGAAGATGAAGAAGGAAAAATGAATTTATCAATAAAAGATGTATGTGGTGAACTTTTAATTATTTCACAATTTACGTTATATGCAGACAGTATGAGTAGTGGAAATAGACCAAGTTTTATAAATGCGGCTAAACCAGAAAAAGCAAAACCTTTATATGATTACTTTATAAAAAAATGTGAAGAATTTGGAATTCATGTTGAAAAAGGAATTTTTGGTGCTGATATGAAAGTATCAATATTAAATGATGGCCCTGTTACAATTATTTTAGAAAAATAATTAGTAAGGATATCTTTCATAAATGTATTTTATTAAGCTATTTATGTTATTATCAGTAACACAAATATAAACATCTTTATCTAAGCTAATCCAAAGATTAATTTTAAATTTTTCATTATTATCAATAAAACAACTAATTATATCTATCATATCAATTGGATTTTCAAATTCTTTTTGAAAAGATAAATTATTTTCTAAATTAATATTCTTAGAATAATATTGTTCTAAGAATTTTTTTATTTCACCATTTACTTCACTATAAAAATTAATTGTTGTTTTCATTTTTTTCACTTTCTAATTTATATAATATTTCTCTATTTAATATTTATTATTTAGTATTTGTATTAAAAATATTTTTATTCTATTTTTGAATAAATTAAGATTTAATACTAATAATATTATTAATATGTGGAGGATAAAATGATTAAAAATAAAAAAATATATATTGTAATTATAATAATTATTTTATCAATGATTTGCTTAGTAGGATGCTCATTAAACAAAGAAGAAAATAGAACAATCGAAGATAAAACAGATGAAGAAATTAATTATGTTGAAGAAAGAATTTTTACATTGGTAAATAGATATGCAAAAGAAGAGTATATAGTTGATGATACATTGGATTGGAAAAGTATAAAAGATGATACACAAAATTTAAATAATTCAATAGATACAATTATTTTAGATTTATCAGAAGTAAATATTTCAAATGAGGATTTAATTAAATTTAAAGATGAATTAAATAATTTAAATATTGCAATATCAAATGAAGATGAACATGAATTTTTACAAAGGTGTAATTATTTATATTCTTTATTACCATCATTTTTAGAAAAATATTCACAAAATAAAAATAAAATAAACATTATGAAATTAAAGTCATTAGTATTAACTAGTTATATACAATCTAATTTTTTTGATTGGACAAGAGCAAAAGAAACAGTAGCTTTAGCCGATAATAAATATAAAGAGATGATGGATGACATAGATTATATGAAAGAATATGATTACAATTTAAATAAAATATATGTTTTATTAGAAGAGTTTAAAAATGTAATAGATGCAGAAGAAGCAGATTTAGCAAGAATAAAATATATAAATTTTATAGATAAAATATAATAAAAATAAGACCTTGTTTAAAAAAAACAAGATCTTATTTTTATTATATTTTACTTATTATTATTTTCTATTAATTTTTTTACAATTTGAACTGCATTTGATGCAGCACCTTTTCTTACATTGTCAGATACGCACCAAAAATTTATTCCAGATTCAACACTAAAATCCCTTCTAATTCTTCCTACAAATGATTCATCATGGCCAGTAGCTTGTGTTGCTAATGGATATATATTATTTTCAATATCATCTTGAACAATAACACCTTCTGTATTTTTTAATACATTTTTTAATTCATTTAAATTAAATTTGTTTTCAAACTCTACATTGATTGACTCACTATGAGAATTTAAAACAGGAACTCTAACGGTTGTTGCAGTAATTCTTAAATCTGGTCTTTTTAATATTTTTCTTGTTTCATTAATCATTTTTTCTTCTTCTTTAGTGTAACCATTTTCTAGAAAAGAATCAATATGAGGTAAGCAATTATTTACAATAGGATATGGAAATTTTTTTGGTGGTTCGCCTTGTAGTCCTTTTTCTAAATCGTTAATACCTTCTTGACCAGCACCAGAAACTGCTTGATAAGTAGAATATACAATTCTTTTTATTTTGTAATTTTTATCTAAAGCTTTTAAAGGAATAACAGCTTGAATTGTAGAGCAATTTGGATTTGCAATAATTCCTTTATGATTTATTAATTCTTCAGAATTTACTTCTGGAACAACTAAAGGTACATCAGGATCCATTCTAAATGCACTACTATTATCAACTACAATACATCCTTTTTTTGCAGCAATAGGAGCATAAGTTTTTGAAGCTTCTGACCCAGCTGAAAAAATTGCAAAATCGAAACCTTCATCAAAAGAATCTGCTGTTAATTCTTTAACTAAACATCTTTTTCCATTAAAGAAAAAATCTGTTCCAGCGGATTTTCTAGTGGCAAAAAAACCACAATCTGAAATAGGTAATTTGTATTCTTGTAAAATTTCAAGAACTTTTCTTCCAACTAAACCAGTTGCGCCAACAATAGCTAATTTGTATTCTTTCATAAAAACCTCCTTTTATGAATAAAACATTTTTATATAAATATTATATTCTAAAAAAAATATTATGTACTTGAAATTATACTAGCATTATATCATATATTTTAAAATATATAATATAAAGATTTAAAAATAATTGTAATATATATAATCAGAAATTACTTCTCTAAATTCAGAATAAGAGTCATATTCGTTTGTATAATATTTTTGGTATAGACTTTGTAATGCTTCTTCTGAAATGTAGTCGTTTATATCAAATGATTCATCTAAATCATCATATTCATCATCATAATAATCTTCTTCTGAATCATTATATATTGTTGAAGGTTGAGTAGAAGTTGTATTTACAATAAAGTCATTTGAAGATTTATTAAAAAGTGAATTAAATTGAATAAAACTATATATTAAAAATATAATATATAAACATATTATAACAGAAATTAAAATAATTTTTTTATTAAAAGAAAGTTTATTAATAGATTTTACAATATTGTCGGAAACGGTATCATGCATATTTTCTGTATATGAATATTGATTATAATAATTATTATATGTTTGATTAGTGTAATTATCATATTCAGCAGGAGTATAATTTATTTGTTCATCATAATCTTTTTTTGTTTCTGGATTTGATAGAATATCGTAAGCTTGATTTATTTCTTGAGTTTTTTTCTCAGCAAAAGATTTATCACCATTATAAATGTCAGGGTGATATTTTTTAATTAATTTCTTATATGCATTTTTTATTTCTTTTTGAGATGCATTTTGATTTATTCCCAAAATATCGTAATAGTTCATTCTTTTCTCCAGTATAAATTTATCATATTAATTATAATTATAAATTAAAAAAAATACAATCTTTAAATTAAAATTAAAAGTACAAACATTATATGCATCTTGAAAAAAAATGAAAAATGTTATAAAATATCAAATTATTGGAGGAATAAAAAATTGCAAGAAAATTATATAGAATTAGTAAAAAAAATAAATAACGGAAAAATACTTACATATTCTATTCTTACATTTGGTTGTCAATTAAATGAAAATGATTCTGAAAAAATAGCTGGAATGTTAGAAGAGATGGGATATGTTAAAATTGATGATTATAAGAAGGCAGATTTAGTTGTTTTTAATACTTGTTGTGTTAGAGAAAATGCAGAAGAAAAGCTTTTTGGAAAAATTGGAGAAATAAAAAAAATAAAAGAAAAAAGAGATGTATGTTTAGCAATAGGTGGTTGTATGATGCAAGAAGAAAAAATGCTAAAAAAAATGAAGGAAAGCTATCCTTTTGTTAATGTAATTTTTGGAACACATACACTTCAAAATTTGCCTGAAAATATATATAAAGCAATTTCTAAAAACCAAAAAGTAAAAGATGTTATAGATATTGATGGTGAAATTTATGAAGATTTACCAATAAAAAGAAATAGTAATTTTAAAGCTTCTGTTACTATTATGTATGGTTGTAATAATTTTTGCACATATTGTATAGTTCCTTATGTAAGAGGAAGAGAAAGAAGTAGAAATCCAGAAAAGATATTAGAAGAAATTAAAAATTTAGCAAATGATGGGTATAAAGAAATAACTCTTTTAGGGCAAAATGTAAATTCTTATAAAGGAAATGAAAAAATAAGAAATTTTGCTGATTTATTAAATGAAGTTTGTAAAATTGATGGAATTGAAAAAGTTGATTTTATATCACCACATCCAAAAGACTTTACAGATGATGTAATAGATGTAATTGCAAACAATAAAAAAATATCTAGAATTATTCATTTACCACTTCAATCTGGAAATACAAAAGTACTTAAAGAAATGAATAGAAAATATACTAAAGAACAATTTTTAGAATTAGCAGAAAAAATGAAATCAAAAATAGATGGACTAGTTTTATCAACAGACATAATAGTTGGATTTCCAGGTGAAACAGATGAAGAATTTGAAGATACATTAGATGTTGTAAGAAAAGTTAATTTTGAACAAATTTTTATGTTTATATATTCAAAAAGAGATGGAACAGTGGCAGCAAAAAGAGAAGATCAAGTTCCAGAAAATATAAAGCATAAAAGATTTGATAAATTAAAAGAACTTTATGAGTCAAAAGTAGATGAGAATAATGAAAAATACATAGGTACAGTGCAAGAATTACTAATAGAGTCTTTAAGTAGATATAATGATAATACTTATGAAGGCAGAACAAAAACAAATAAAGTAGTAATAATAGAAAAATCAAAAGATTATAAAATTGGTGATGTTGTTACAGTTAAAATTACAGAAAATCATAAATGGTATTTAAAAGGAGAAATTTTATAATATGCCTGAAAAAGAAATTAAAGAACTTTTTACACCTATTGAAATTAGAATTATAGAACTATATTTAAACGAAAAATATAGTATAAGAGAAATTGAAAAGCAAGTTCAAGGATATGGAAGAACAAAAATTAATAATGTTTTAAACCGATATGCAAAAACTAGTGAGAAAGCAGATAAACAAATAAAATTAAGAAAGTATAATTCAAAAAATCACAGAAATAGTGAATCTTTAGAAAATACAGAAAAAGTAGAACTTTCAGATGAACAAATTGAAGAAGCACATAAACTAGTTATGCTAGAGGGAGAATCATTAAGAAGCTTATCTAAAAAATATGGGTTAAACCGTGAAACAATAAGAAAAGCAATTTTAGATTATCTTGATGATGAGAATGATGAAAAAGAATTCTTAGATGCACTAGAACTAAATAGAAATAGAAAAACTGGAACATCAAAAAAATCTTTTTTAAAACTTTCAGATGAGGAAAAGAAAGAAGTAATTTTTAAAAAAGTTAATCGAATTACTTTAAATCAAGGAAGAAAAGAATATAGCAAAGAATTTTTAGAAAAAGGTTTTGAAAGAATATTTGACTATTTTTATAACGAGAGAAACGAAAAAATTGAAGACCAAAAAGCTAAACTTTCTAAAGATGATATTTATTTAATGATGTATGATTTTCCAAAAATGATAGTAATGAGTTTAAATAATAAAATAAAACCAACAGTTAATGCCTTAGAATATGAACATTTAAATCAAACAAATGCTAGTATTATATTAAGAGAAAATCCTGCAGTGATAGGAACAGCACTTTCAAGATTAAATTTGCAAATGAAAATTTTAAAAGCTACTGGAACATTAAAACATGTTCTAAGAAAACCAAGAATATTAAGAACATCTCCAGAGCTTATGTATGCCTTAATAAAAAGAAATGAAGCTGAAAACAAGGAAAACAGTAGTCAAACAAATCCTTTTATGAGTAGAGCAAAGCTTTTAGAAAGACATCAAACAACACCAGAGCAAATAATGAAAAAATATAATATAAGAACTGAATATGGAAAAGATGAATATTTTGATGGGAGATAAAAAATGGAAGAAAATGATTACTTAAAAAAAATTGGATTTAGTGACTATGAAATAGAAAATTTAATGTCACAAATACAAAATCAAATAGATGTAAAAGTACTACACGAAAAAATAAAATATTTAATTTCAGTTGGATTAGATGCAAGACAAATAAGAATTATATTAGAGGAAAATCCTTTATTTATAACTGAAGATGTAGAAAATGTTGTAAAAAATATGTGTGTACTTTTAGAATATATTCCTAAAAACAGTATACCGGAATGCTTAGAAATTACACCAGAAATTATTACTCTTGACGAGGGTAATCTAAAAAAAGATATTGAGCTTTTAGAAAAATATGTTAATAAAAATGAATTAAAATTATTACTTATTGATAGAGGTGAAATATTTACTTTCATACCTAAATTTTTGAAAGAAAGAATAGAGTATATTAAAAATATAAATAAAAATATAAGCATTTTTGATTTAATTATTAATAATATAGAAATTTTTGAATTAGAAGAAGATGAAATAGACATTAATGAAATAAAAAATATAATGTAAGGAAGGTAAAAAAATGGCAGAATTATCACCTATGATGCAAAGCTATCTAGAAACAAAAGAACAATATAAAGACTGTATGCTTTTTTATAGATTAGGCGATTTTTATGAAATGTTTTTTGATGATGCAATAGTGGCTTCAAGAGAATTAGAAATAACATTAACTTCTAGAGCTTGTGGTTTAGAAGAAAAAGCTCCTATGTGTGGAGTACCACATCATGCAGTTGATATATATGTCTCAAGACTTATATCAAAAGGATATAAAGTTGCAATATGTGAGCAATTAGAAGACCCTAAAAAAGCAAAAGGAATTGTAAAAAGAGATGTAATTAGAGTTGTAACACCAGGAACAGTAATAGAATCAAATATGCTTGAAGAAAAGAAAAATAATTACATTATGACAATAGTAAAAAAAGGCTTATATTATGGAATTGCAATTTGTGATATTAGTACAGGAGATTTTTACGCAACACAAATTAAACTTGCAGAAAATAATTTTGAAAAATTATTAGATGAATATGCTAGATTTTTACCAGCAGAAATTGTTGTAAATACTGCTATGGGAAATTCAGAAAAAGAATTAAATATTTTAAAAGATAGATCAAATACTTTTGTTACTATAAGAGATGATAGTAATTTTAGTGAAAGTGATGAACTTATAATAAATTTATATACAGTTATTGATAATTATGGAAAACAAAAAGAATCTTTAAAAGAAGAAACTTTAGTTGTATCCGCCATAAATGGATTATTAAATTATTTTACAGAAACACAAAAAGTTAAATTAGACCATATAAATAAAATTCAAATTTATGAAGTAAAAAAATATATGGCTTTAGATATTAATGCAAGAAGAAGTTTAGAATTAACAGAAAGAATGAGAGATAAATCTAAAAAAGGAACTTTAATTTGGGTTTTAGATAAAACTTCTACTTCTATGGGTGGAAGACTTTTAAGAAGATGGATAAACGATCCTTTATTAGATATAAAAGAAATAAATGAAAGATTAGAAGCTGTAAAAGAATTTAAAGATAATATTATGCTAAGAGGAGATGTGATAGATACTCTTAAAAAAGTATATGATATTGAAAGATTAGCAGGTAAAATTGCCTATGGAAATGTAAATGCTAGAGAATTAATATCACTTAAAAATTCATTAAGTAATCTTCCAAGTTTAAAAAATATTTTATCAATTGCAACATCAAGTATGCTTAAAAAATTGTATGAAAAATTAGATGTATTAGAAGATATTTATAATTTAATAGATAAAGCTATTGTAGAAGATCCACCAATTTCAGTAAAAGAAGGTGGAATTATAAAAAAAGGATTTAATAAAGAAATTGATGAATATAAAGAAGCATCAACTGAAGGTAAGAATTGGATAATAGCTTTAGAGGCAAGAGAAAAAGAAAGAACAGGAATAAAAAATTTAAAGGTAGGTTATACAAAAGTATTTGGATATTATATAGAAATTACTAAATCTTTCTTAAAACAAGTACCAGATAATTATATTAGAAAACAAACTTTAACTGGTGGTGAAAGATTTATAACAGAAGAATTAAAAGAAATTGAAGATAAAATATTAGGTTCCGAAGAAAAAGTAATTAACTTAGAATATGAAGAATTTACAAAAATAAGAGATGAAATAGCAAAAAATATCGAAAGATTGCAAACTACTGCAAATGTAGTATCAAATATTGATGTTTTATCAAATTTTGCAATTATTGCAGAAGATAATAATTATGTTTGCCCAACAATTAATGATGGAGATATTATAAATATTAAAGGTGGTAGACATCCAGTTATAGAAAAAATGGTATCAGATGGAATTTTTGTAGAAAATGATACATATTTAGATTGTAATGAAAATAGAGTTGCAATTATTACTGGACCTAATATGGCAGGTAAATCTACTTATATGAGACAAGTTGCAATTATAACTTTAATGGCTCAAATAGGATGTTTTGTTCCAGCAGAAGAGGCAACTATTGGAATAGTGGATAAAATTTTTACAAGAGTTGGAGCATCAGATGATTTAAGCAGTGGGCAAAGTACATTTATGGTTGAAATGAATGAAGTTGCAAATATTTTAAAAAATGCTACTCCAAAAAGCTTAGTAATTTTAGATGAAATAGGTAGAGGAACATCTACTTATGACGGTTTGTCAATTGCATGGGCTGTTGCAGAATATATTGCGGATAAAGAAAAGATAGGATGCAAAACTTTATTTGCAACACATTATCATGAATTGTTAGAACTAGAAGAAAAAGTTGAAGGAATAAAAAATTATCATGTTGCTGTTAAAGAAAAAGGAGAAGATGTTATTTTCTTAAGAAAAATATTAGAAGGTGGAACAGATGAAAGTTATGGTATTCATGTTGCAAAACTTGCAGGGGTTCCTCAAAATGTTGTCACAAAAGCAAATAAAATTTTACGTTCTCTTGAAAAAGGTGGAATAAAAATTAAAGAAGATAAAGAATCTAAAAAACAAGTTGAAGGACAATTTGATTTATTTAACTTAAAACTTGCGGACATTTCTCATGAATTAGATAAAATAAATGTAAATGAACTTACTCCAATAGATGCACTAAATACATTAGTAAAATTAAAAGAAATATTAAAATAAACAAGCACATAAAAAATAGCTTCTTACATAAAATAATTATATATTATTTTTGTATAAGGAGTTATTTTTTATGTGTGGAATTGCAGGTGTTGTAAACTGTAAAAAGGATATATCAAATGATTATTATATTATAAGAAATATGACAAAAACTCTATCTAAAAGAGGTCCAGATAGTGATGGATTATACTTTTCAAAACATGCTAATTTGGGGCATAGAAGGTTAAGTATTATTGATTTGGAAAACGGAAAACAACCAATGAGTTTTAGAATTGATGAAGTTACATATACAATAGTGTATAATGGTCAATTATATAATGCAGATGAAATAAGAAATGTTTTAAAAGAAAATGGATTTAAATTTAAAGGATATTCTGATACAGAAGTTTTACTGAAAGCTTATGTATTTTATGGAAAAGACGTTTGTAAATATTTAAATGGTATTTTTGGATTTGCTATATGGAATGATAAAAAAAGTGAAATTTTTATTGCTAGAGATCATTTTGGAATAAAACCATTATATTACAGCATAATAGATGATAATTTGATTTTTAGTTCAGAGGTAAAAGGTATTTTAGAACATCCACTTACAAAAGTTATAATTGATGAAACTGGAATAGCAGAACTTTTTGGAATTGGTCCTAGTCATTCACCAGGTATTAGTCCATTTAAAAATATTAAAGAATTAGAACCAGCACATTTTTTAATATTTAATAATGATGGATTAAAAAAAGAAAGATATTGGAAATTAGAAACTAAAGAGCATACAGATGATTTAGAAACAACTTGTGAAAAAATAAGATATTTAATAAAAGATTCTACTCAAAGACAATTAGTCTCAGATGTTCCAATAGGAACACTTTTATCTGGTGGATTAGATTCAAGTATTATTTCTAAATATGCAAGTGACTATTATAAAGAAAAATATGGGGAAAAATTAAAGACTTTTTCTGTGGATTATGTAGATCAAGATAAAAACTTTATAAAAAATGACTTTCAACCAAATACAGATAATTATTATATAGACTTAATGGTGGATAAATTAGATACCGAACATAAAAAAATTATTTTAGATACACCAGAACTTGTAAAAGGACTAGAAGATGCAATGATAGCAAGAGATTTTCCAGGAATGGCGGATGTTGATGTATCATATTTATTATTTTTTAAAGAAGTAAAAAAAGATATAACAGTATCATTATCGGGTGAATGCTCAGATGAAATATTTGGAGGATATCCTTGGTATTTTAGAGATGATGCTATTAAAAGCAATACATTTCCTTGGTCAATATCAATAGATGAAAGGCAAGAATTACTAAATCCAGATATTTCAGAAAAAATTTGCTTAAAAGCATATGTAAAAGAAAAATATGAAAAAGAATTATCAAAAATAGAATATTTACCAACAGATACAGAAAATGACAAAATTCATAGAAAATTAATTTATTTAACTTCAAATTGGTTTATGCAGACATTGTTAGATAGAACTGATAGAATGTGTATGTATAATGGATTTGAAGTAAGAGTACCATTTTGTGATTATAGAATAGTGGAATATGCATGGAATATTCCGTGGGAAATGAAAGCTTATAAAGGGAGAGAAAAAGGTTTATTAAGATATGCAATGGAAGGTATTCTTCCTGAAGAAATTGTATATAGAAAAAAAAGTCCATATCCAAAAACGCATAATCCAAATTATTTACAAATAGTAAAAAATAAATTAAGTAAAATAATGGAAGATGAAAATGCACCTATAAATAAGTTATTAAATAGAAATTATATACTGGAAATTATTAAAACTGAAGGTAAAGCATTTACTAGACCATGGTTTGGGCAACTTATGACTGGACCACAACTTATGGCATATCTTTGTCAAGTAAATATGTGGCTTGAAAGGTATGAACCCAAAATTGAAATATAGATAAAAAGAGCAAGAGGTTACAATTATTGCAGTAACCTCTTGTTCTTTGCCATGAAAATAATTATTTTCTTGATAAAACTAATTTGCTAACTAAAGAAAAATTGTTCATTTTCAAAATAGCAGATATATCACTTAATTTCTCGAATCTCTCAATATTTCCTATCCAAGATTTTTTATGTGACCAAAAACCATCGCTATCTTGTCTTATGAAGTGAAAGCCTACTGGCCAACAGTGATGAGATGTGTGAGATGTGTAAATGTAAATTCGATATTCATTATTTTTTAGTGTATTACCATCGTCATCTTTAAAAGATATACCTAAAAAATCTAAATCTCGTTGTAATTTTCTCATTAAATCTAAACAGCAAAATACTAGTGGAGTTGAATCAGGTTTAGAAATGCATCCAGGAATAAAAATTTCTTTCCTTGGATCAGTTACAGGTAAGTTTAAAGCATAGGCATAGCAATTTGAAAATATTGATGTAGGAAAAGTCCATTTTTGAGGTTCATATAACAAAGGATATTGTTGCTCTTCTAAAACAGTTGCTATTTTTTCAATTTTCCGTAAATAGTATGACATATTAATCCTCCTCTTTGCCAATTGGCATACATTTTGTGTGCATATATAAAAAAGTTATTAAAATAATGTAATAGAGCTTAAAAAAAACACTATCGTTTATGATAACATATATTATTTTAAATTACAACTATAATATTAAAAAGTTTTAAAAACATTGAAAAATGAATAAAAATGTAATATAATAAAATTCCAAAATTATATTGGAGGATGTATGAAATATTTAGGAAAAGATATTGATTTTTCAAAATATCAATGGGTTGATGAATTTAGGAAGGGAATAAATGAATATAGAGCTATAAATCCTGAGAATTTAACAAAAAGCAATAATCATAATACCTTTTATTTAAAGACAACTATTTGGACAGAAGATACACATATAGGAGAACTTCTAGGTTATATTATTGCTAAAAAAAATGGTATAAAAGTTTGTGATGCAGAATTATATAAAACACCATCATCTTCAGATAATACAAAATTTATACATGGAGTTATAAGTTATGTAGATAAAAATATAGATGAACAAATTATTCCATCTGGTCCAATAATTAGAAATTATTTACAAAAAATAAATTTTAGTAATAAATTATATGGAAATATAGATATTGAAACAATATTTAATGCAGTATTTGATTTTATGAATAGACATAGAAGACCATATCAAGAATTTTTAGAATTTAAACAAGATTTTATAAATATGGCTGTGTGGGATATAAAAAATATGAATCCAGATAGAAGAATGGATAATTGGTTTTTTAGAGTAAATGAAAGAACAGGTAAAACAGATTTATATCCAATGTTTGATAATGAAATGATATTAGGATTTGATGAAATGATTGGAAAAAGTGAATATTCACAAGAAGAATTATCTGTTGCAGATAAAAAAAGAAAATCTGCTATTTTAACACCAGAAGATGTTATGAAAAAACAAAATTATTCAGATTATGAAAAATTTTTTAATTTTTTATTATTGAAATATCCTATTCAAACTAGAAAAGCATTTGAAAGTGTTAATAATTTTACATTAGAAGATTTAGAAGATACATTAGAAAATATTGAAGGAATAAGCAAAACAAGAAAGAAAAAAGTAATTCAGTTATTTAATAAAAGAACTGAACAATTAAATAAAATTTTTGAGAAAAATAGAATAAATGAAAAAGATAAAATGCATATATAAAACCATAAAAACTATTGATTTTTTAAGGTGTTAATGATATAAATTAAAGGATAAGTTTAAAAGGGGGAATTATGGGTTTTTTTGATAAATTAAAACATGGTTTAGGAAAAACTAAAAATTCTATTGATGAAAAAATAAATAATGTTTTTAGTACTTTTAGAAAAGTAGATGAAGAATTATTAGAAGAACTAGAAGAAGTTTTAGTTATGTCTGATATAGGTGTAGATACTTCTGTAAAAATAATAGATGAACTAAGAACAAAAATAAAAAAAGAAAAAATAAATGATGAAGAACAAGTAAAATTAGCTTTAAAAGAAATTATGAAAAATATATTAGAAATAGCAAGTCCAGAATTAAATTTACAAACTAAGCCATCAATAATATTAGTTGTTGGAGTAAATGGTGTAGGAAAAACTACATCAATTGGTAAAATAGCAAATAATTTAGTAAAAAGTGGAAAAAAAGTAGTTGTAGCAGCTGCAGATACATTTAGGGCTGCTGCCGTTGAACAACTTGAAATATGGGCTCAAAGATCTAATAGTATAATAGTAAAAAAAGAAGAAGGATCAGATCCAGCATCAGTTGTTTTTGAAGCAATTCAAAAAACAAAAGAAATAAATGCTGATGTTTTAATTGTAGATACAGCTGGAAGATTACACAATAAAAAATATTTAATGGATGAACTTTTTAAAATAAAAAAAGTTATAGAAAAAGAAATGCCCGATTCAAGCAAAGAAACTTTATTAGTTTTAGATGCAGAAACAGGTCAAAATGCAATTTCTCAAGTAAAAGCTTTTAAGGAAACAACAGATATTACTGGATTAGTTTTAACTAAATTAGATGGTACAGCTAAAGGAGGAGTTGTGCTAGGAATTGTTTCAGAAAATCAAATACCAGTAAAATTTATTGGTGTTGGTGAACAAATAGATGATATGCAAACATTTAATGCAGAAGAATTTTTGAATGCAATTATATAATTTCTTAGAAAGGAAAGAAAATATTTTATGGAAAAAGACAATGAAAATAATTTAGAAAATGAAAAAAACTTACATTCAAGTACTTCTAAAGAAACGAATAAAAAAACTAATGATATAAAAATAGAAGAAAAAAGTAAAGGAAAATTTGCAATAAGAACGATAATAGTATTAATAGTATTAGCAATATTTGCTTTAGGTACAATAATTTCTTTAAGAGCTCAATATTTAAATACTATAGAAATAAATTCAAATTATCAGTCAGTATTTTATAAAAGAATTCAAAATAAATATATAATATTTGGAATAACTTTTATCACTATATATATATTTACTTATATTTTAAATAAATTTACTAAAAAAGGCTTGAAAAAGTTTTTTGATGAGGAAAAAAAGCAAATTCCTAAATTACCTAATAAAAGTTTATGCATAGTGTTATCTATAATAGGTGGTTTAGTGGCTTCTAATATGCTTGCTGATAAGTTTTCTTTATTTATAAATTCAGCATTGTTTGGACAAACAGATCCTATATTTAATGCAGATATAGGATATTATATGTTTGTACTTCCTTTTATACAATCATTATTGATATTTATAATAGAAGTATTAATTGTAGAAATAATTTGTATAGCACTTTATTATGTTATAACTTTAAACACTTATTTTGATGGTGTTAATGGTGATACTTTGAAAAAAAATATATTTGTAAAACAGGAGTTATTTTTAGTAGTTTTAATAACTATTACATTTTGTATATATATTTTTGTAAGTGCACAAAACATTCTAACTGGAACTATGGTTACAGTTGGAGATAAAGTTTCTACTGAAATTACAGGAGCAGGAAAAATTGATGTAACAATTAAATTATGGGGATATAGAATTTTAGCTTTTGTTATAGTATTTGCAGTATTAAGATTGTTAAAATATATAAAGAAAAACAATTTTAATCAAGGAATGATTTCTGTATTATTAGTACCAGCTTATTTAGTTTGTATGTTCATTGTTATACTTTATTTTCAAACTTTTCATATTAGAAAAAATGAGTTAGATAATGAAAAAGAATATATAGGATATAATATAAAAAATACTAAAGCAGCTTATGGAATAGATATAGAACAACATAATATAACTTCATATAATTCTATAACTTCTGAACAAGTATCAGAAAATCAAGATGTAATTAAAAATATACCTATAATTACTGAAGATGTTACTTTAAATGCTATTGCTGAACATCAAGAAAACAGTGTTTACTATAATTATGAAAACACTTTTTTAGCAATATATAAAGTAAATAATTCAGATAAGTTAGTTTATATAACACCTCGTGAAATTTTAAATGATTCTACAATTAGTTATAATAATAGAACTTTAAAATATACTCATGGATATTCTGCTGTTGTTAGTGCAGCAACTGATTCTGATTTTGATGGATATGCAGAATATATTTTATCAGATTTTACAAGCGAAGATATTTTAAATATAAAAGAACCAAGAATTTATTATGGTTTAGAAACTAATAGTACAATTATGGTAAATACTAATTTCGGAAAAGAATATGATTATCCAATAACAGCTACTACAAATAAGGAAAATACTTATGATGGAAAGGCAGGATTGACTTTAGGATTTTTAGATAGAGCTGTTTTAGCAATAAATGAGAAAAATTTAAAATTAGCATTATCTTCTAATATAAAAGAAGATACTAAAATAATGATGAATAGAAATATTATAGAAAGAGCAAAAAAGATATTGCCAGATGTTCTATATGATGAGCATCCTTATTTAGTAATAACAGATGAAGGAAAATTAGTATGGGTATTAGATGCATATACTAGATCAAATGCTTATCCATATTCTCAAGAAACAACTATAGATATTGAGGGGTATAAAGAAAAAATAAATTATATTAGAAATTCTGTAAAAGTACTAATAGATGCATATGATGGAACAACAACTTTTTATATTACAGATAAAACAGATCCAATAATTATGACATATAGAAATATGTATCCAGATTTATTTGTAGAAGATGATTTACCAGAAGATATACAAAAACATATTATATATCCAAAATTCTTATATTCAATTCAAGCAAATATGATTAATATATATCATGATATTAGTGAAGACACATTATATAGAGCAGATGATATTTGGCAAATAACAACAAAAGCTTCATCTTCAAAATCAACAATTGCTGGAGAAGAAATGAAACCTTATTATACTATGCTTAAAACTAATGATAATGATAAACCAGAATTTGGTTTAGTTTTAACTTTCAATAAATATGAAAAGCAAAATATATTATCTTATTTAGTAGGAACTATTAAAGATGGTAAATTAAATTTAGCATTATATAAATTTAATTCAGAAAGTAATGTAGTTGGAATAATGCAATTAAATAATCAAATTGAGCAAGATGCAACAATATCTAAAGAGCTAGAAGAATTAAATACAAGTGGAACAAAACTTATAAAAGATATGATAATTGTTCCAATAGATAATTCTTTATTATATATTGAACCAGTTTATCAAGTAATGTTAAATGAAAGTGAGATACCAGTTTTAAAGAAAGTTATTGTAGCCTCAGGAAATACAGTTTCAATTGGAGATAATTTAACAAGTGCTATTTCAAATTTATTTAATGATGATTACGCAGTAGATTTAGAAATAGTTAATACTGAAGATATAGAGGCTTTAATTGATTCAGTTATTAAAGCAAATAATAATCTTGAAGATTCATTATCAGCAAATAATTTTGAGATGATAGGAAAAGATATTACAAGTCTGCAAGCATTAATTAATCAATTAGAAGTAGCAAGAAAAAATGAATTAGAAGAAAGAAAAGAAGAATTAGAACAAAATAATCAAGAAGAAGTTAATAATTCTGTAAGTGAAAATACAATAACTAATATAGTTGAAAATATAGTAAATAATGTTAATATTTAATATAAATGAAAGGATTTAAAAAATATGAATTTAGCAAATAAATTAACTGTTTTTAGATTAATTTTAGTACCAATATTTGTAGTTATAGGATATTTAGGAAATTTAGGAATAATTTCTGGAGAATGGTTTGGAATATCAGTTACATTTATATTAATGGATTGCATATTTATTATAGCTTCTATAACAGATAAATTAGATGGTTATATTGCTAGATCACGAAATCAAGTTACTACTTTTGGAAAATTTTTAGATCCTTTAGCAGATAAAATTTTAGTTTTGTCTGCACTAGTTATGTTAGTGGAATACGGAAAAATACCAGCATGGATACCAGTAATTGTTTTAGCAAGAGAATTTTTAGTATCTGGCTATAGATTAATTGCAGTAGAAAAAGGCGGAAAAGTAATTGCAGCATCAATTTGGGGAAAATTAAAAACAGTTACTCAAATGATTGCTATAATTTTAATTTTTGTAGATAAATATAATTTTTTTGATTTTCTAAGAAGTTCAACTGTTAAAGCACAAGCAATTTCTAGTAGTTTTCAAATATATATGAATCAAGGAGAAATTATTTTTAATGCTATTACTTCAATTTTAATCTTAATTTCAGTGGTAGCAACAATTTTTTCAGGATATGATTATTTGAAAAATGGAAAAGATTTATTTAAAGAAAACTAGAATATTTTAAAAAATAAATATCCCTTTACTTTTAAAATACTCTGTACTTAAGCAAAGAATAGAGAGGAATTTAAATATTATAATGAATAAAAAGAAAGCTCAAAAAAGAATAGAAGAACTTAAAAATATAACAGCATATCATGCTAAAAAATATTATGATGATGATAATCCAGAAATAAGCGATTTTGAATATGATATGCTTATGTTAGAACTAAGAAATCTAGAAAAAGAATATCCAGATTTAATTACTTCTGACTCACTTACACAACATGTTGGTGGAACAGTAAAAGAAGGTTTTGAGAAAGTAGAACATGAAGTTCCACTTCAAAGTTTACAAGATATATTTGATTATGAAGAACTATATGCATTTGATGAAAGAACAAAAAAAGCTTTAAGTTCTAAAAATATAGATGATGAACAAATTACATTAGATGAAGTAAAACAAAATTCAAAATTAGATTTGAAATATGTTGTGGAAACTAAAATTGATGGATTGTCAGTAAGTTTAGAATATAAAAATGGTATTTTTGTAAGGGGTGCAACAAGAGGAAATGGTTTAGTAGGAGAAGATATTACTGATAATTTAAAAACAATAAAACATATTCCTAAAAAATTAAAAGAACCAATAGACATAACAGTTAGAGGAGAAGTTTTCATTGGAAAAAAAGAATTTGAACAAATGAATTTTGAACGTGAAGAAAATGAAGAACCTCTTTTTGCAAATGCAAGAAATGCAGCTGCTGGTTCGTTAAGACAACTAGATAGTTCTATTGCAGCTTCAAGACCATTAGATATTTTCATATTTAATGTTCAAAAATGTGAATCTATAAATTTTAAATCACATATGGAATCGTTATTATATTTAGAAAAAATAGGATTTAATGTAAATCCAGTTAAAGTTTTATGTAAAAATATACCAGATGTTATAAAAGAAATAGAAAAAATAGGAGAAAATAGAGATGATTTAACATTTGGAATTGATGGTGCTGTTGTTAAAGTAGATGATTTAAATCAAAGAGAATTACTTGGAACTACTTATAAAACTCCTAAGTGGGCAATAGCATATAAGTATCCACCAGAACAAAAAGAAACTCTATTAAAAGATATTGTTTTTCAAGTAGGAAGAACTGGAGCAATAACTCCAATGGCAATTCTTGAACCAGTTAAAGTTGCAGGTTCAACAATTTCTAAAACTACTCTTCATAATGAAGATTTTATAAAAGAAAAAGATTTAAGAGTAGGAGATATTGTTTTAATACAAAAAGCTGGTGATGTAATACCAGAAGTTGTTAATGTATTAAAAGAAAAAAGAACTGGAAAAGAAATACCTTTTGAAATGCCTAAAAAATGTCCAGTTTGTGGAGCTGATGCTATAAGAGAAGAAGGAGAATCTGCTGTAAGGTGTATTGGAATTGAATGTCCTGCTAAACAATTTAGGAATATACTTCATTTTGCTTCTCGTGAAGCAATGAATATAAAAGGATTAGGTGATAGTATAATTGAAGAATTTTTAAATCGTAATATGATTTCAAATATTGCTGATTTATATAATTTAAAATTAGAAGATATAGCATCACTAAAAAAAGATGGAAAAAAATTTGCTCAGAATTTAATAGACAGTATTAATGAAAGTAAAAATAATGAATTTTATAGATTACTAAATGGATTAGGAATTAGGCATATTGGAGTAAAAGCGGCAAAGCAATTAGCTAAAAAATATAAAAACATAGATACACTTCAAAATGCTAGTGTTGATGATTTATTACAAATTGATGATATGGGAGAAATAATGGCACAAAGTATTTATGATTTCTTTTCTCAAAAACAAACTAAAGATTTAATTCAAAAACTAAAAAATTATGGAATAAATATGCAAGAAAAAGAAAATAAAAATACAGATAATAGGTTTGAAGGTATGACTTTTGTTTTAACAGGTGGTTTAGAAAATTATTCTAGAAAAGATGCAGAAGAAATCATAGAAAATTTTGGAGGAAAAACTTCATCTTCTGTATCTAAGAAAACAACTTATGTTTTAGCTGGTGAAGATAGTGGAAGTAAACTTCAAAAAGCTCAAAATTTAGGAATTACAATAATAAATGAACAACAATTTATAGAAATGATAAAATAAAAAACAAAGGAGATAAAAAATGGAAGGAAAAACAAAAGAAAAATTTTTATTTCACGATACTATTATTTCAGGTGCATTAATTATTTGGGCAATTGTTTCAATTATACTTATGTTTTACTTCTCAGGATTAAATCAAGTAACTTTTACTTTAATGACTTTTGGCCAATTATTTATTGTTATTGGAATTATATTGATTACTAAAAAACAAATTTATGGATTTGTTTCTTTAATCACAGGAATTGGTTGTGTAATTTTACCTGCAATTAATCAATGGGGCTATTTATTAAATATTAATTTTAAACAAGATAATATATTTCCAATAATGCTTACAACAGGAATTACAATTTTAGGTTTAGCAATGATTTATATTCCTAATAAAATAGAAAAGATATATAAGAAAAAATATAGTATTGTAGTTGAAGCTGAAATAAAAGAATTTAAAGAAATAAAGGTAAATAACAATGAAATTGCGTATGCACCTATCTATAAATATACTTTTTTAGATGATGAATATGAACAATGTTATGAAAGATATAGAAAAAATAATTTACCACAAATAGGTACGAAAGAAAATATAAGAGTAAATCCTGCAAATCCAGAGAAAATATTTGTAGAAACAACAAAAGCATCTAAAATGCTTATATATATTTTTGGAGCAAGTTTTTTCATGTCAGGCTTAGGTATGTTACTTACTGTTTTAGCAGAAATATAAAATAAGGGGAAAATAAATTGGATAGTAATTATACTTTTGAAATGTTTTGGGAAGATTTAGATAACGGATATAAAATATATTATACATATTTGAATTGTAGATATTTAATTTATAAATTAAATAAAAATTGTTATAAAAATGAATTAATAAATGCGCCAGAAAAATGTCCACATCAGAAAAATGCAATATATACATTAAAAAGAGTAAAAGAACTATATCCTTTTATGGAAAATTTAGAATATGATACAGGTTTAAGTAACATTTTTTAATTAATGGAGGTAAAATGAAAGAAAATATATTAAATCCCAATTTAATTGAAGATGAAGATTTTTCTGAAGTTTCATTAAGACCTAAAAAATTAAATGAATATATTGGACAAACTAAAGTAAAAGAAAATATGAAAATTTATATTGAAGCTGCTAAGAAAAGAGGAGAATCACTAGATCATGTTCTTTTACATGGTCCACCGGGACTTGGAAAAACAACACTTTCAACAATTATAGCAAATGAGATGGAAAGCAATATAAAAATTACTTCAGGCCCTGCAATAGAAAGACCTGGAGATTTAGCAGCACTTCTTACAAATCTTTCAGAAAATGATGTTTTATTTATTGATGAAATACATAGGTTGAACAAAAATATTGAAGAAATTTTATATCCAGCATTAGAAGATTTTTGCTTAGATATTATTATAGGAAAAGGTCCAACAGCAAAGTCTATAAGATTGGATTTACCTAAATTTACATTGATTGGTGCTACAACTAGAGTGGGAGCACTTGCAGCACCATTGAGAGATAGGTTTGGAATTGTTGAAAAATTAGAATTGTATTCTGTAAAAGATTTAACTACAATAATTGAAAGATCAAGTAATATTTTGAAAATTAAAATTGAAACAGATGCAGCAAAAGAACTAGCAAAACGTTCTAGAGGAACTCCAAGAATAGCAAATAGATTATTAAAACGTATTAGAGATTATGCAATGGTTCTAGGAGATGGAACATTAAGTTTAGATATTACTAAAATGGCTTTAGATAAATTGGGAATAGATGAATTAGGATTAGATAATATAGATAGAAAAATATTAGAAACCATAATATATAAATATTCTGGAAAAGCTGTAGGAGTTGAAACTTTAGCTGCAACTTTAAATGAGGAAGTAACAACAATAGAAGATGTATATGAGCCGTATTTAATGCAAATAGGCTTTTTAGCAAGAACTTCAAAAGGCAGAATTGTAACAGCTGAAGGCTATAAACATTTAGGACTTGATTATATATAATATAAAAAATATATACTAGAAAGGAGAAGTTAGTTAAAAAATATTAAAACTAACTCATAAGAAATGAAAAAGGTAATAATAATTGGTGCTGGACCTGCAGGATTAACAGCAGGTTATGAATTATTAAAAAATAAAGAAGATTATGAAGTAATTATTTTAGAAGAATCACAAGATATTGGTGGAATTTCAAAAACCGTAAAATATAATGGAAATAGAATGGATATAGGTGGACACAGATTTTTTTCAAAAGATAGTAGAGTAATGGATTTTTGGAAAGAATTAATGCCTATTCAAGGAGAAAATTCTTTTGATGATGAAAAATTAGGTAGAGAAAAACCATTAGAAAAAGGTGGACCAAATCCAGAAAAAGAAGATATTGTTATGCTTTTAAGAACAAGAGTATCCAGAATTTATTATTTGAAGAAGTTTTTTGATTATCCTATTAGTTTAAAGCTACAAACTTTTACTAATATGGGATTAATAAGAACAATAAAAGCTGGATTTAGCTATTTAAAAACTATATTTGTAAAAAAGAAAGAGGATTCATTAGAAAATTTTTATATAAATAGATTTGGAAAAGTTTTATATAGTATGTTTTTTGAAAAATACACAGAAAAATTATGGGGAAGACATCCAAGTGAAATTTCAGCAGATTGGGGAGCACAGAGAGTAAAAGGATTATCTATTAAAGCTGTTATAAAAGATGCTTTTTCAAAAGTATTTGGAGGAAATAAAAACAAAAAAGAAGTTGAAACTTCTCTAATAGAACAATTTTGGTATCCTAAATATGGTCCAGGACAGCTTTGGGAAACATTAGCAAGTAAAATAGAAGAAAATGGTGGAAAAATAAAAAAAGGATATTTTGTTAGAAATATTACTATTAAAAATAATAAAGTAAAATCTGTTATATGTGAAGTAAATGGAAAAAAAGAAGTTATTGAAGGAGATATATTTATTTCTTCAATGCCAGTAAAAGATTTAGTTGTAGGTTTTGATGGTGAAGAAGTTCCAGAAAAAATATTAAATATTGCTAAAGGACTTCCATATGTTGATTTTCAAACAGTTGGAGTATTAGTAAATAAATTAAAATTAAAAAATAAAACAAAAATAAAAACTTTAGGAAATATTGTTCCAGATTGTTGGATATATGTACAAGAACCTGAAGTAAAAATGTTGCGTCTTCAAATATTTAACAATTGGTCACCTTATTTAGTAAAAGATGCAGAAAATACAGTTTGGATAGGACTAGAATATACTTGTCAAGAAGGTGACAAGTATTGGAATATGGAAGATAAAGAATTTTCAGAATTTGCAATAAATGAACTTGCAAGTATTGGAATAATTGATAAAGAAGATGTTATGGATTTTCATAGAGAAAAAATTAAAAAAGCATATCCAGCATATTTTGATACTTATGAACAAATAGATGAAATTATTGAATACTTAAATAATTTTGATAATTTATACTGTGTAGGTAGAAATGGACAACACAGATATAATAATATGGATCATTCTATGGCAACTTCTTTTGAAGCAGTAAAAAATATAAAAGAAGGAATTAAATCAAAAGAAAACATTTGGAATGTAAATACAGATAAAGAATATCATGAAACAAAGTTAGAAAACAATGTTTAATAGATAGTGTGAAAGTACATAATGTAAATATCGAAAAGAATATTTAAAAGGAAAATTTATGAAAAAATATTCAAAAATTTTAACAATATTTGTAATATCATTATTTTTAGAAGTAATAGTTTTTAATATTACTTCTTATCGTCTTTTATTTGGAAAATATGAAAAACAAGAATTTACTAATTTAGAATTTTCTGGATATAATGATGAAAATACAAAAGCTTATTTAAAAATAGATAATTTAAACAAAAAAGTAGGAACTATAAAATTAGAATTAAAGAACTTTGAAGAAGATGAAGTTACAGAATATAGAATTTATTATTCAGATGAAACAAGTGATGAATATAATAGTTTGAATTCTAAATTTTATATAAATGATTATGAAAAATCTAAATATGTACCAGTATATTTATCTGGTGAAACTAAAGGAATTATTGTAGAAATAGATAAAAAAATTTATGATAATGGAAATTTTGATAAGCTAATTTTAAATGATAAAATACCGTTTAAAATTAGTTTAATAAGATTTTTATCAATATTAATAATATTATTGTTTGTATATAGTATTAAAAATTTTCAATTATTTAAAGAAAATTATTCTCAAAAAAATTTTAAACAAGAAATGGTTTTATTATCTATACTATTAGTTTTCTTTATTATACTTTCAGGAATTAATTCGTACTCTAGTGAAGAAAAGAGCGAAGGAACAAATTGGACTAGCTTTTTAAATACAGAAGGAGGAATATATAATAAAGACTTTGTAAATGCAATAAAAAGTGGAAAATTTTATATTTTAGAAAGACCAAATTCAAATGTTTTAGAATTAGAAAATCCTTATGATAATCTAACTAGAAATAAATTTGCTGAAAGAAATAAAGATTATGACTGGGATACAGCTTTATATAATGGACATGAATATATATATTTTGGTATATTACCAGTTTTATTAATTTTCTTGCCATATAACGTAATATTTCATAGATATTTAAAGATTTCGGTAGTAGTATTTATTTTTTCAATTTTTATATTTATTTTGCTAAAAGAAATATTGCTAAAATTTTTACAAAAATATTTTAAAGATATTCCTTTTAAAAATGTTGTATATTTCTTGATAATATTTTGCTCTGGAACATTAATACTTTATGCAAATGGTATGTCTAGAGTATATGAAGTTGTTATAATAATGCGGATTATATTTTGTTTTGCAAGGTATTTATTTTATAATTAAATCTTCTGAAAATGAAGAAAAAAGATATTTTAATATTTTTCTAGGTTCACTTTTTTTAGCATTATCAGTTGCATGTAGACCAACAGATTTATTAGCTTCATTATTAATAATTCCATACCTAGTAAATTTATTAATAGAAAATGTAAAGGAATTTAAGCAAAATAAAGCAAAATTGTTTAAATTAATTTTTGCTGTGAGTGTGCCATATTTAACTGTTGGAATCTTACTTATGTATTATAACTATATACGATTTGAAAATCCATTTGATTTTGGTGCAAAATATCAATTAACTATAGCAAATTTGTATAATTTAAAAAGTAGATTATATGTTATTCCTATTGGTTTGATAACTAATTTATTTGGAATACCAAATTTTATATTAGATTTTCCATTTATTGTAAATAATGGAAACATTCCAGTATTTTATGGATATTATTATATAGAAGATATGCTTGGTGGATTATTTATTATAGCACCAATTTGTTTCTTCATTTTCTTAGTAATAAAAATTAATAAAAAAATTAATAATAAACAATTAAAAATATTAATAAATTCTTTAATAATAGTAGGATTACTAATATCAATTATAAGTATAGTAATGGCAGGAAGTAATCAAAGATATTTAATTGACTATGCTTGGATATTTGTTTTAGCAGGAATTTTAATATTCTCTTGTTTATACAGTTCTTTAAAATCGGAAGAAGGAAGAACAATTTTACAATCTATTTTAGGAATAATAACAATTTATATGTTCTTAATTTCAATTATATTAGGAGCAGTTTCAGAAAAAAATTATATAAGAGATAATTCTCCTAAAGAATATTATAAAACTAAATATACAGTATGTTTTTGGGAATAAAGAAAGGAAAGATATGAAATTATTAATGCATACTTGTTGTGCTCCATGTAGTGTTTATTGTATAGATTCTTTAAGAAAGGAAAAAATTGAACCAGTTTTATATTGGTTTAATCCCAATATACATCCATACATAGAATATAAAACAAGAAGAGATACTTTAATTGAATATTCAAAAATGATAAATGCAGAACTTATTATTAATGAAAACTATGGATTAAATGATTTTTGTAAAAATGTAATAGATGACTTGAATAATAGATGCATAAATTACTGTTATAAAGTTCGACTAGAAGAAACTGTAAAATATGCAAAACAAAACGGATTTGATACTTTTACAACAACTCTTTTGGTAAGTCCATATCAAAAACATGATGAGATAAAATTACTTTGTGAAAAATTGGCTAAAGAATATGATATAAATTTTCTATATAGAGATTTTAGAATTGGTTTTAGAGAAGGACAAGCAAAAGCTAGAGAATTAGGATTATATATGCAAAAATATTGTGGATGTATTTTTTCAGAGGAAGATAGATATAAAACTAAAATAGAAAAAGATAAGAAAATGTGGGGGTAAGTGTATTGTTCAGAGGAAGATAGGTATTTACGACACAATTGATAATAAGTTGATTGAAATACCATTAGAAATAATAAGTTTGTCTAAAAATTTATCAAAGTTAAAAGAAGAAGTAAGGAGGAGTACTTATTGAAAAAGAAAAAAGATAATGAGATATCTATTCGTTCGAGTGCAGCAGAATATTTAACTTATGTAGCAGCAATAGGAGATAATCCTGAATCCATAGAAGTTAGATATGAAGATGAAAATATTTGGCTTACCCAAAAGATGTTAGCTACGTTATATGGAATTGAATTAAACACAATAAATTATCATATTAAAAAAATTTATGAAGATAATGAATTAGAAGAAGATTCAACTATTCGAAATTTTCGAATAGTTCAAAAAGAAGGTAACAGAGAGGTTTCAAGGATACTAATAAAAGTTTTGATATTGCTAATAAAATTGGAATATGAATACCCAATAGTTACGAAGACATTATAAAATTACTAAAAGAATATGAAATAACTGGTATATGAAAAGTTAGAATTTAAAATAGTATAAAAATTTAAAAATAATTTTATAAAAAAATATTTTATAAAGCGTGCCAAATAGTAATAAATACTATTTGACACGTTTAAATTTTTATTGTATACTTAATTATGTAAAGCTTTTTTTGCTTTACGTTAAGAAAAAAACACGCAATTTGTGTTTTTTAGGAAGGGGGCTACAAATTTATTTTTTTCCATGTAACACACAAAAAGAGAACAGACAAAAGGAAAGGAGAGTTGTTAATATGGGGAAAAAAGAAAAGTATGACATCATAGTTGTAGGAGGCGGTCCTGCTGGTGCGTTTTTTGCACTCGAGATGATCAAAACACACCCGGAAAAGAGTATTTTGCTAATTGAACGGGGAAAACGTGTAGAACAGCGGAAGTGTCCTGAGGCTGAAACAGGCAAATGTCTTAAATGCAAACCTTTTTGCCAGATCATGAATGGCTTTTCCGGAGCAGGTGCCTTTTCAGATGGAAAATTGTCTCTTTATAACAAGGAAGATGATGACTTCTATGTCGGAGGCAACCTGCACAAGTATGCTGGTGTTGATGAGACCAAGCGTCTTATTGACTACACTGATGGCATATATTTGGAATTCGGAGCGACAAAAGAGCTGGAGGGAGTTGACCATCCTGGAGAAATTTCTCTTATTCGGAAGACTGCCGAAACAGCTGGATTGGATCTTATTAACATTCCAATTCGCCATCTGGGAACTGATAAAGCTCACATCTTGTACCAGAAGATTGAGAATTATCTTGAGAAACATGGTGTGGAATTTCTTTTTAATGCTGAAGTTCAGGATCTTACCATTGAGGATAACATTGTACATGGTGTGATCTACAAGGTTAAAAATGAAATCTACTATGTTAGTGCAGATACAGTGGTGCTCGCGGTTGGAAGGGTTGGTGCAAACTGGCTGTTAGAGTTGTGCAATAAGCACAATATCAAAACATCACCAGGTGTTATTGATGTTGGTGTTCGTTATGAGCTTAAAGACTCTGTCATGGCTCAGATTAACGAACTCCTTTATGAGGGAAAATTCATTGCAAAACCTTTGCCATACAACGACAAGGTGAGAACATTTTGTCAGAATCCATCTGGCTTTGTTACCACCGAGGTTTATGATGGAGGAGTTACTTTGGTGAATGGGCATGCTCTTAAAGACACAAAAAGTACCAATACAAATTTGGCACTTTTAGTTTCTCTTAACTTGAGGGATATGCCGAATCCGATGGAGTATTCACGGAACATCGCAAGGAACATGAATGCTCTTGCTGGCGGAAATGTTATTGTACAACGTCTTGGCGATATAAGAATGGGAAAGAGAACATGGCCAGAAGAACTGGAAAAAAATTCGGTTGTTCCAACTCTAAAGTCAGCTTCTGCAGGAGATCTCAGCTTGGCGATGCCGTATCGTGAACTCTGTGATATTTTGGGGTTCATTGAGATGATGGACAAAGTTGCTCCAGGATTTGCAAATCCAGACAACTTGATGTATGGTCCAGAGCTGAAGTTCTACTCTAACAAAGTTGAGCTCAGCACTTCGCTGGAAACCAGCGTGAGTGGACTTTACAGCATCGGTGATGGTTGTGGACTGACTCGTGGACTTATGATGGCTTCGGCCTCTGGAGTCTACTTGGCCAGAAAAATGTTTTAATTTGTAGTAACCTAGTTTGTATGCTTTATAGCAAACGAAAGGAGATTCCCGAAAGGGAATCTCTTTTTATATCTACTAATATTTTATGAATAAAAAATATTAGTAGAAAAAAAATAAATTATATGATATACTCTAAATAAATTTTATATAGTACAATTATCATAAAATTTTATTAGAAAGGAAAGTTTTTATATGAAAACTATTACTTTAAAAATAATGATAATTATAACAATTGTTTTTATTATGTTTAGTAATTGTTATAAAACTTATACAGTAGAAAATAGAATTTCAAAAGAATCATTAGAAAATGCTCTTGAAAAGTTTGTAGATTCGCAGGAAAATAATCAAAATTATGATATTAAATTAATTAGTAATGATCTTATTGAAATAACTACATCAGATGGAAGTAAATATAATTTAAATTTTGATTTACAAAATGAAGAAAATATAATTTTTAAATTAGAAATGTTTGTAAAAAATGGAATGTCATATAATGATTTTAAAAGTCAAACAGATAATTTAATGTTACCTATGTTAGGATATTTAGCTATAGCACATATAAATAATATTGAATATAGTGATTCAATAGCTTATTTTTCTGATATTCATATGAATAGCAATTGGAATGGAAATTTTTATAGTAATAGTCCATATTCAATTATAGATGATTCTGGAAATACTATATTAAGTGGAGGTTCAAAAAATATTAAAGTTTCAGAGTTCTCAAATAAAGTAATGGAATATGTGAATTTAACATATAAAAATCAAGAATCAATTAATGATAATGACAATATAAATTCATTTATTTGGACTATTGAAAAAGAAGAAGTGGCAAATGCAAATGATACTTGTAAACTTATATCTACCTTAAAAGTAAATTTAAATTCAGAATTTCAAAAAATTAAAAATTATGCTAATTCAATAAATACAAATACTCATAATGAAATAGCAAATAGTAATATAAATAGCAATATTAGTAATAATATTGAAAATAATACTCAAAATCATGATAACACTACAAAAGATGGAACATTACCAGCAGTTGGAAATGGAAAGCTAATTGGAATAGTAATAGGAATGTCTATTTTAATTTTATTAATAGCAATAATAAGATCAAGCAAATTTAGAGAATAAATATTTTGGAGGAAATTTTGGAAAAAATAGCAATTATTGATGGAAATAGTATTTTAAATAGAGCATTTTATGGAATAATGAGTAGTAAAATGCTTCAAACAGCAGATGGAACTTATACAAATGCTGTTTATGGATTTTTGGCAATAATGTTTAAATTATTAGAAGATGAAAAACCAGATTATTTGGCTGTTGCTTTTGATGTAAAACATCCTACTAAAAGACATGAAATGTATAAAGATTATAAAGGTACAAGAAAAGGAATGCCAGATGAACTTGCAATGCAAATGCCAATTATAAAGCAAGTATTAGAAGCAATGAATATAACGATAATAGAAAAACCAGGATACGAAGCTGATGATATTTTAGGAACAATTGCAAAATATGCAGAAAAGCAAGGACTTGATGTTACATTACTTACAGGAGACAGAGATTCTTTTCAACTTGCATCTAATAAAATAACAATTAGAATTCCTAGAACAAAAAATGGAAAAACTGAAACAGAAAATTTTGACAGAAATAAAATTTTAGAAGTATATGGTTTAGAACCTAAAGATTTAATAGAAGTAAAAGGTTTAATGGGAGATTCTTCTGACAATATACCAGGAGTTCCAGGAGTTGGAGAAAAAACAGCTCTAAATCTAATTAAAGAATATAAAACAATTGATAATATATATAGTAAATTAGAAAATGGCGAAGAAATTGCTAAAGGTAAATTAAAAGAAAATCTTGAAAATAATAAAGATTTAGCAATACTTTCTAGAGAATTGGGAAGAATTGATATTAATGCTCCTATTGAGAAAGATTTATCAAACTTTAAAGTTATAGAATGGGATAGAAAAAAAGTATTAGAAATATTCAAAAATTTAAGATTTAATAGATATATAGAAAGATTTGAATTAGAAAAAGAGAAAAATACACCATCTGAAACCACTAAAAATCTTTTTGAATATAAAGAATTGAGAAATGAAAAAGAAATAGAAAATATTATAAATAAAGTTAATGAAGTAAAAATTTTAAATTATTATTTTGAAACAGTTAAAAAAGATGATTTTAATTTAATAATAAAAAAAGAGATAAAATTTATTAACATTTATTTGGAAAATGAAAATACAGTTTATAATGTTAAATTTGATAAAACAAATTTTAAAAAGATATTTGAAAATGAAACTATTTTAAAATGTGGATATAAAATCAAAGAAGATTATATTTTGTTAATGCAACAAGAAATTATACCAGAAAATATGATGTTTGATGCTGAAATTGCGGCATACATTATAAATGCAACTTCTAATGCATATTCTTTAGAAGAAATTGCAAGGCAATATTTAAATATAGATTTAGATAATTTTTCTAATGAAGAAAAAGATGAAATTCAAACTAGTTTATTTGATACAGAAACAAATTTAGAAGAAAAAACTAATTATAAATATGGTATTTATGCATATGTAATAGGAAAATCAAGAGAGAAATTACTAGAAGAATTAAAAAATATTAATTCTTTAGATTTATTTACTAATATAGAAATGCCAATTAGTACAATACTTGCCAATATGCAGTGGGAAGGAATGTTAATAGATGAAAAAGAATTAATTAAATATGGAGAAAATTTAAAAAAGCATATTGAAGAATTAAGAATAGATATATATAGTTTAGCTGGTGAAGAGTTTAATGTTAATTCTACAAAACAATTAGCAGAAATTCTTTTTGAAAAATTAAAATTAACGCCAACCAAAAAAACTAAAAGTGGCTATTCAACTGATGTTGATGCATTAGAAAAAATTAGAGATTCACATCCAATAATTGAAAAAATATTAGAATACAGACAACTTATGAAATTGAATTCTACTTATGTAGAAGGAATGATACCTTTTATTAATTTAAAAACAGGAAGAATTCATACATTTTTTCATCAAACAGTTACAGCAACAGGTAGATTAAGTAGTACAGATCCAAATCTTCAAAACATTCCTACTAGAACAGAACTTGGTAAAAAATTAAGAAAAGTATTTAAGGCTGGAGAAGGAAAAGTATTTGTAGATGCAGATTATTCACAAGTAGAACTTAGAATATTAGCACATATTGCAAATGATAAAACAATGATAGATGCTTTTAATTTAGGAGCAGATATTCATACAATAAGTGCTTCACAAGTATTTAAAGTGCCTATAGAAGATGTTTCAAAACAATTAAGAAGTAAAGCAAAAGCTGTAAATTTTGGAATAGTATATGGAATTAGTGATTTTGGTTTAGCAGAGCAAATAGATATAAAAAGAAAAGAAGCAAAACAATATATTGAACAATACTTAGAAACATATCATGGAATAAAAGATTATATGTCAGATATTGTAGAAAGTGCAAAGAAAAAAGGATATGTTGAAACTATTTTTGGAAGAAGAAGATATATTCAGGAATTAAATTCAAAAAATTATATGGTTAGAAAATTCGGAGATAGAGCAGCAATGAATACACCAATTCAGGGAACTGCTGCTGATATAATGAAAATTGCTATGATAAAAGTTTATAATGAACTAAAAAATAGAAATCTAAAATCTAAAATTGTTTTACAAATTCATGATGAACTTATTATAGAAACACTTTTAGAAGAAAAAGAGGAAGTTAAACAAATTTTAAAAGATTGCATGGAAAATGCAGCAAAACTTAATGTTCCTTTAAATGTTGATGTAGAAGAAGGAAAAAATTGGTATCAAGCAAAATAAATAATTTTTTTAAAACTTTATTTATGAAAATAAAGCTTATAGTAAAATAAAAGTAAACCTTGACAATTAACATAATATGTTATAAAATATGCGAAGTAAAAAATTAAATTATCAAGAGTGGACGAGAGAAGAGGAATTATGAAAAGATTATTTACATCTGAAAGTGTAACAGAAGGTCATCCAGATAAACTTTGTGATTACATATCTGATAGTATATTAGATGCATATTTAACAAGAGATCCATATTCAAGAGTAGCTTGTGAAACTGTTGCTGGAAAAGGACAAATATTAGTAACAGGAGAAATAACTTCAAATGCAGAAGTAGATATTGAAAAAATAGTACGAGAAACAATTAAAGAAATAGGTTTTGACAATGAAAATACAGATATAGATTATAAAACTTGTAAAGTATTATTAAATATATCTAAACAGTCTCAAGATATTGCTTTAGGAGTGGACAAGTCTTTAGAACAAAAGCAAGGCTCAAAGGAAGAATCAGAAGGAGCAGGGGATCAAGGAATGATGTTCGGATATGCCACTGATGAAACAGAAGTATATATGCCAATGCCTATCTATTTAGCACATAAACTTGCTAAAAGATTAGCTTATGTTCGTAAACAAAATATTTTAAGTTATATAAGACCAGATGGAAAAGTTCAAGTTACAGTAGAATATGAAAAAGGTGAACCTAAAAGAGTAGACACAATAGTAGTATCTAGTCAGCACACTGATAAAGTAAATCTTAATAGGTTAAAAGAAGAAATAAAAGAATATGTTATAAAACCAGTAGTAC
This sequence comes from uncultured Clostridia bacterium, assembly GCA_947627185.1. Lineage (GTDB taxonomy): Bacteria > Bacillota > Clostridia > TANB77 > CAG-508 > Scatovivens. The sequence continues at coordinate 40,379 of CANQVF010000011.1, forward strand.
CAGAAAAATTATTAGATAAAGATACAAAATATTTTATAAATCCAACAGGAAGATTTGTTATAGGAGGACCATTAGGAGATAGTGGTTTAACTGGTAGAAAAATAATAGTTGATACTTATGGTGGTTATAGTAGGCATGGTGGAGGAGCTTTTTCTGGAAAAGATCCAACAAAAGTAGATAGATCAGCAGCATATATGGCAAGATTTATCGCTAAAAATATTGTAGCAAATGGATTTGCAAGAAAATGTGAAATACAACTTTCTTATGCTATTGGAGTTGCTAAACCAGTTTCAATTTATGTAGACACTTTTGGAACTGGAAAAATACCAGATAATGAAATTGTAAAGAAAATTAATAATACATTTAATTTAACACCTAGAGGAATAATTGAAACTTTAGATTTAAGAAAACCAATATATAAGAAAACTACGAATTACGGCCATTTTGGAAAAAAAGATTTACCTTGGGAACAAATAATAAAATTAGTTTAATCTTGATTAAGTTATAGAAATCATTAAAAAAATTAGATATAAAAGTAACAAAAAGATGTCAAAAGTGCTAACTTTTGGCATTTTTTTAACATAAATGTAATATGGAAATTATTGACTTTGAAATATTTTATTTATATAATTTATTTGTAAAATAATGTGGAAAAATGTACTTATGAAAGAGGTGATATAGGTGTTAAGAAAAAAAATAATAGCTTTTGTAATATTAATAGCAATATTACAATATTTACTAATAGTTTTTTCTCCTATAACAATAAATAAATCTTATGCAACAGATATGGATAAAGGAACTTTATCTCGTGATATAAATGCAATTGATGATGGATTATATCCAGGATATAAATCATTAATACAAAATATGCAGAATAATCATCCAAATTATACTTTCCTAGTATATTATACAGGAATGGATTGGAATGAAGTTTTAACAGCAGAATATCAAGGACATGGACATACTCCTAGAAATTTATTTCAAATGGGTAATAATTATGATGGTATGTGGATATGCCCATTATGTGGAACTCAGAAGTATGATAATGGAACATGGTGTTGTCCTTCTTTAGAAGCACTAGCATATATGATGGATCCTAGAAATTCTATTAATGATACAGATGTATTCCAATTTAAAGATTTAGAAAGTGCAGATGCATCATATGATGATATTGCTAGAGTTGTATCTAGATATGGAAGCTTTATTAATAATCAAGAAGTAATACAAGCAATAGTAGATGCTGCTAATCAATATAGAATAAATGCATATTTCTTGGTAGCCAAAATAATAAATGAACATGGTTCAAATGGTTCTACATTAAGTAATGGTAATGGTTATAATGGTAATTATGTAGGAGTATATAATTATTTTAATTTAGGTGCTACAGGAAACGGAAAAGAAAAAGTAATAATGAACGGATTAAAATATGCACAAGATCATGGTTGGACATCTAGAAGAGCCTCTATTTTCGGAGGTACAGAAATTGTAAGAAATAGTTACATGAATGAATATAGTCAAAATACTTTTTATTATCAAAAATTTAATGTATCTGGAAGATCTTCTATGGCATCACATCAATATCAACAAAATATTATGGCAGCTCAAACACAAGGTACAAGTTTTAAAAGTTACTATACTTCACTTGATGGAAATCATACTTTTATAATTCCATTATTTAAAAATATACCAAGTACAGTATCACCAAGACCAAATGTTTCTGTTGCAAATACAATTAATTATGAAAATGGTGTTGTACAAAATATTAGTAGTTCATTAACTGTTAGGGCAGCTGGAAGAAAAAGTGGAACTGCAATTGGTGCGTTAAATAATAATGAATCAATTAAAATTTTACAAAGAGCAGGTTCAGAAGTTGATGGATATTATTGGGATTTAATCGTATCTAATCAAGATGGAACATATGGATATGCAGCAAGATCAACCGATGGAAATCAACATATAAATTCTATTGGATCTTCTGGAAGTAATTCAGGAACAGCATCAGCAAATCCTACTCCACCAGCACCATCTGCACCAGCTCAACCAAGTGGACCATCTATAGAAGAACCAAATCCAGTTACTCCATCAGTTGATTTAGAAAACGATATTAAAGTTACAGATACTTCTATTAATGTATTACCAAATATATCTTGTGAAAATATAAAAACTAAATTTGCAGATGCAGAAATTAAAAAATCAACAGGAGAAGTTGTTACATCAGGAAATTTAGGAACTGGCTTTTCTATTACAACTGGTGGAAAAACTTACAAAGTAATAAAAAAAGGTGATGTTGATGGCAATGGCGAAACAACTGTAACAGATGGAGTTTTAATATTAAACGCAATAAAAGGAGAATATAAACTAGAAAACGAATTTGAAATTGCGGCTAAAGTTAGAAATCAAGCAGAATATACAGTAACTGATGTAGTGTTTATATTAAATTATATAAAAGGAGCAGAAAAGTTATCTTTATAATAAATTCTATAAATAAAATTTATATTTTTAATTAAAATAATTACGAAAGTAAAAATAAGGAGGAGAAAAATGTATTGTACAAAATGTGGAAAGGAAATTCCAGATGGAGAAACTAAAATTTGTGAAGAATGTCAAAAAAAGATTTTAGAAGAAATTACAAATGCTGAAAATTTTGATGATGAAAAAAAATCAGAAAAGGAAGAAACTCAAAATAAAGAGAATGTATCAAAAAAAGAAAAAAATTTAAATCCTTTTTTAATAATAATAGCTATTATTCTTATATTAATAGTTGTAATATTTTCATTAGGAATCTTTTATACAGGTACAAATGTATATATAAATAAAATAAAGAATTTTTTTGCAGATAATTTAAATATGAATGTAAAAACTGCTGGAAATTCAATAGGAAACATTAGAAATTATGGTTATGGAGCTAAATCTGGAAATTATATTTATTACTTGTCTCCAAATGAAGATAGCTCACAAGTTGGAATTTTTAAAGTAAAAAAAGACGGAACAGATATTAAACAATTATTTATGAATTCAGGAGATGAACAACAAGAAATAGTTTCAGTAAATGCTTATGGAAATTATGTATATTTTATTGGTATATCTTCTAAAGCTCCTAGTGAGCAAGATCAAGTTGATAATAAAATATATAGAATGAAAACAGATGGTTCTGATGTAGAAGTAATTAATGATAATGAATTTAATAATAATTGTTATGAAATTTATATAATAAATGGTTATATTTATTATATAGATGTAAATGCTAATGTAGCAAGAATGAAACAAGATGGTTCTAATAAAGAAGTGGTAGTAGAAAATGGTACAGGATATTTAGGTATTACAAATAAATATATAATATATAACACATTAAAAGAAGGAAGCACAGAGGAATATGTTACAAATATAATGGATATTGATGGAAAAAATCAAAGACCAATTATAAAAGATAAAAGACTATACAGTGTAAATATAGAAGATAATTATATATATTACACAAATGAAGATAAAAAAATATATAGAACAAGATTAGATTCAAATGAAGAAGAATTAGTTTATGATTCACAAGCTTATAATTTGAATGTAAGTGGGGAATATGCATATTTCTTAAACTATAAAGATGAAGCAAACGAAGATTATACAGTTTGTATTTATAGAGTGACTCTTGATCCTTCTTTTGAAGGTAAAAAAGCAGAAACAATAAAAGAATTAGAAACATATTCTAGTTTCTTAAATGTAATAGATGATTGGATTCTTTATATGGATAGTAGTGATACTGCAGGAACTATAAATTTAGTAAAAATAGATGGTTCAGATGAAAAGAATTTATATACATTAAAATATGAAGATTATTATAATTCTTTAAATACAGCTACTGGTACAACTGAAGAAGAACCAACAGAAGGTGAACCAACAGAAACTGCAGAACCAACTAATGAAACTACACCAACTACTGAAAATACAGTTACAAATGCAGTTGCTACAACAGAAAATGTAGTATCAAATGTTGTTGCTAATCAAACAGTTACAAATGAAGCAACAGCAACTACTAATACTACTTCTCAATCACAAAATGTTGCACCTGTAAATTAAATTAATAAATAATAAAGGGAGAGTTTAAAAAACTCTCCTAAATATTTTAATCATATTATTTTTATTATTAACTTATTCATTAAATACTTATGCTTTAACAGAACAAAATTCTAATAAAACATCTTACAATAATTTGTCTAAAGATAGTTCATCAAAAGTGCAGATGGATTTACTATAGAAAGATATGAAGTGATTTTAGATGTTAATGAAAATAATTCGATTGATGTAAAAGAATATATTACAGTTGATTTTTATGAAGCAGGTCATCATGGAATTTATAGATTTATTCCACAGTGGTTAAAATATACTGGTAAGGATAATAAAACTATATCTAGAAAAGCAAAAATAAGCAATTTAACTTCATATAGTGATCAATATAGTGTTGGTTTTGAAAAAGGAAAATTGCAAATAAAAATGGGAAGTGCAAATAGAACTTTACCGATTGGAACTCATACTTATGCAATCAAATATACCTATGATATGGGAACAGATCCTTATGAAAATTTTGATGAATTTATATTTCACACATTCGGTGATTTTTGGGGAACTAGAATAAATAATGCATATGTTGAAATTGGAAAAAAAACAAATGATTATATAAGAGGAAATGGAGTATTTAAAAAAGTTGCTAGAGCAATTAAATATTTAAAAAAATATAATATATATGTTTCTTTGTCTTTTACTGCTAATAAACTAAATTATAAGGAATTTCCTAAAGTAGTAAATTTTGCAGAAAAATATGGTGTAAATAATTTATAGTCTGATAGATTTATACCACTAAATTTAAATACGGATATGAATCTTCAGATGAACAAAGCTGAAACAAATGAATATTTGAAAATAATGAAAGAAGAAAAAACAAAACTTAAATTAAGAAAAAGTAAAACTAATATTGCAATGTATAGAGCATTACAGTTTCAAATGACTAATAATTATCCGTATGCATGTACTGCTGGAAAAAGTCTCTTAACAGTAATGGAAAATGGAGATTTAGTTCCATGTAGAAGAATGCCAATTGTTGTAGGAAATTTACAAAAAGAAAACATGTATGAATTATACAAAAACAGTAGTATTTTGAAAAAACTTAGAAATGATAATATACCAGATGATTGCAAAAAATGTGAACATTCAAAATTATGTGCTGGTGGTTTAAAATGTTTAACGTATGCTTTATATAAAGATTTTAATCATAAAGATATAGGTTGCAATATAAATTAATAAAATAAAAGGGTTATAATAGTTTAACTTCTCAATTATAAATTGCAAAATATATTCTCTTATGGTATAATATAATTGTTTTATTGGGGGGATTACTATGGAAGAAATATATAAGAAAATAATATTATCAAGTTATTATGATGAAAATTTTGCTGGAAACCAAAAAGAAATTGATGGTAAAACACATGGTGTATGTATAGATTTTTCAAGAAATTTAATTAAGCAATTAAGCAATTAAGAAATAATGGATATTCTGCTGGATTAATTTCAACATTAAATGATGATGGATATTTACATGCAGCAGTTATTTATAGAGATAAAGATACTGATGAAGTATTAATTGCTGATCCTGTAACTGATGTAAAACAATTAACAGGAAAAACTACTGATGAAATTGAACAATTAATAAATGAAGTTCTTAAACAAAAAAACTATTCAAGAAATTTAAGAGAATATTATGAAGAAATGGGTGCAATTACAGACTATGACGATAGTGAATATGAAAAAAATGGATTCGGAAATCCAAGAGTACTAAGACAAAACATGGAAAATCAAAATGAAATTTTGTCAAATCCTCACATATTAAAACTTGAAAAGAAAACAGAAGCGATGCAAACTTTAACAAGTTTATCGAATGTAGTTAATGTTGCAGATACTTCTACATTACTTGCATGTCAATTATTATATGAAAAAGGAATAGATACTTTTTGTTCAAACCATGAAAAAGATACAAGGCTTTCAGAGATAGCAATTCATTATAATTCTTTATCAGACGAAAATAAAAAAATATTTTTACAATTAATGCAAGAAAAACCACAGAATTATATAATTATAGATCATAGGATAGTATTTGGTTATCCATCAATATATAACGAAAATTCTATTATAGATGAAAATTTTCCAATGGATATATGTTTAGGTTATAGAGAATTTGAATTAGATGATATGAGTGAAGAAGAACAAAATTTAAAAATTGCTGAACTAATAAAGCCATTAAAAAAACAAACATATATGCAAGGAGTATATACTAGAGAAGATGTCATTTCTAATAAACATAATCGAATGAAATGTGATTTAATAAATAAAGAGGAAAAAAGATGTAATTCCAGTGATAAAAATACCAATCAAGAAATATCTAAAAATGAAGGATTAATTTATTCAGAAAAATATGACATGTTTTTTGCAGATGATGATAGCAAGTCAAGATATATAGAAAGTTTATATAGAAAAGAAAATGATTGGAGAACAGATGAGGAAATTGCTATAGATGCTGGAATAGAATATAAAGATGGGCATTTTTTAGATGATTATGTAGTTACTGCAACAGATATAGTAAAAACATCACAGTTACATCAAACTGGTATATCATTGATAAGTAAGTTTAAAAATATGATAACAAAAGTAAAAGATGTTTTCAGAGGGAGATAAGAATGGATTCGGAAATATCAAAAAGATTTACAGAAGTATATGAAATTTTAAAATATTTACCTAAAACAGATTTTGAAAAAATACCAAAGAATATTTTAAATTTTATAATTGAAAACAAGGATAACAATTATACTTGGAAAATAGATAAAACTAAAAAATTGTATGAACAAAAATTAAACAATGATACAATTGCTATTTTATCCTATATAAATATGGAATTTATTGTTACAGATGAACAAAAGCAATATTTAAAAAAACTATATGCCTATCATGAGTATAAAAAAGAAAATGAAAAAAAAGATAATTCAAATTATAGTGATATTTTTCCAAAAGAAGAAAAAAATTAAGAACAATAAAATTATAGAATATCATAAAGAAAGCTTTTTGACTATAATACTGAAAAAAATAAAATCAATATGCTTCCGCGATTTTGGAAAAAAATAGAAAAAGATACTCACTAAAAAATAAATTTAATATAAGTGAGTATCTTTAATTTTTCATCAATTCCATTTATTAACATATTATCATTTATATTGACACTTGTTCATATATATTTTTCTTATATATCTATTTCAATAGGAACTTAAACACCAAAAATCCCACTTTAGATGATAATTTTTTACCTATTTTAATTTCTCTTTTTTATTATAGTAATCATCTATCACACCATTCTTTCGATTAATATAAAAGGCATCAAAAAAATCAACATTTTACAGTTGATTTATTAATATATCGCCAGAGTGCGACAATTTTACTTAATGGAGCGGGTGAGCTACAGGTTACGAACTCTCTTGTTCTCTTTCTAAATGCATTATACATAAATTGTTATAAAAATTCAATAAAATATGTAAAATTTTAGTTTTTTATAGTATAATTATAGTGATATTAAATTAATTTGGAGATGTTAAAATGTTTATATTTAATTTGGAAGATATTGCAAAAAAACTAAAAATAGATTTTGATGGTATAACTAAACAAATTGAGCACAATGGTGTTAAAGGAAGTGCTAGAGAAGATTTATTAAAAGATTATATAAAAAATCTCCTACCAGAAAAATATTCTATTTCAAGTGGTATTATTATTGACAATAATCAAACACAAAGTAAACAACAAGATTTTATAATACATGATTCATTTAACTGTCCTAGCTTTTTTAAAACAAATTCTAACTCTATTTTACCAATTGAAAGTGTATATGCAACAATAGAAATAAAATCAACTCTTGATTATCATACTTTAGAACAAAGTGCAAAAAATATTGAGAGTGTTAGAACATTAAATAAACTGCCAAACATAAATAACTCTAAAAATTTATATGATTGTGTTTATCCTTTAGGTTTTGTATTTGCATATTCTTCTACATATACTCTAGAACAAATACAAAAAAAATTATTTGAGATAAATAAGCATATAGATGTTAGACATCAAATTTCTATTATTTGCATTTTAGATAAAGGGTTAATATTTAATGTTCAAAAAAATAATGTTACTGATGTTACATTAGTTCCTAGTAATGAAACTTTATTAGCTAGATCAGATAGTAATATAGAAAATTCCCTATATTCTTTTTACCTATTTCTTTTGGAATATTTAGACAATGTACATATTCAAGTTCCAAGTTTAATTGAATATGCTAGAAAGAATAATGCTTTTATGGTTTCTATAAACATACCCTGTGAGTTAATTCCTGATGATGCTGTATACAAAGAAGGACTAATTGAACTTAAATATGGCAATGCTAAAAAAATGCTAAATTTAAATAATAAATATCCTAATTTATTTAATGGTAAAATGACATATGAAGAAATGTTTAACTATTTAAAAGATGATTTTATTCCTCTTTGTAAAATGCAAGCTGAAATAGCTAATGTTCCATATCACAATAAAATAACTATATATGGTTATGAATTTACTCCAAGTAGTTTTGACAATTTTGAGAAATATGCATTAGAGTATGACTCTAATAATGATTATAAGCAAAGATTTGATAAAATAGTTGATGATATTTACTCTAATTATAAGCAAGAAGTAAAAGAAAAAAAATTATAAAAATGAAATTTGCCACCAGTGGCAAATTTCATTTTTTAATCATTTTCTTCTCTTATATCATCATCCAATAATTTTTTTATATACAAATTTAGTTCTTCTTCAGTAGGCAATTTTTCCATTATTTCTTTTGGAATTGCATTTTTTACTTTATATGAAGCTACACCTATTGGAGCATTTACATTTTTTAGAGACCATTCTACTGTTAGCTTATCTTTATCTTCACAAAGTAACAATCCTATTGTGTCATTATCAGTTTCTTTTTTTAGTGTTTCATCAACTGCTGTAACATAAAATCCTAATTGCCCAATGAATTCTGGTTTAAATTCAGTATTTTTTAATTCTACTACTATAAAACATCTTAAATCTAAGTGATAGAATAACAAATCAATATAATAATCATTATTATTTGTTGAAATTTTATATTGATTTCCAACAAAACTAAATCCTTTTCCTAATTCAAGTAGCACATTTTTAATTCTTTCTATCATTGCATTTTCTATATCTCGTTCTGTTGATTTTTTAGTTATATTTGCTAGTTCAAAAATATATGGATCTTTTATCATATCTCTTGCAAATTCACTCTGCACAGCAGGTAATCTATTATGGAAATTTGTTAATTTTTCTGGCATAGCTTGTCTTTCATATAATTCTAAATCAATTTGATGACTTAAAACTGTTTTTGACCACCCATTTTCTAGGACTTGTCTTGCATACCAAAGTCTTTTCTCAATTTCATGTATTTTATCAACTAATATACAATTTTGAGACCATGATATCATACCTAATTCCTCTGGAATTTCTACAATATCCTTATATGCTTCATAAACCTTTCTCATTCTTGCTAAATTACGAGGAGAAAATCCTGTTTCTCCTGGAAAATCTAATTTTAATGCTACAGATAATCTATTTATAAAATTACTACCGTATTTTGCATTATCACTAATTGTTTTTCCAAGTCTTAAATAAAAATCTATAACTTCTTTGTTTGCTTTAGTAATAATATTAAACCTAGTGTCTAGTATATCTTTTTCAATCTTTTTAACTATCTTAACAAAATCATCATCTAATATTTCCATTTCTTTTGACATATCTATTTACTCCTTTCATTAATAATATTATATTTAAAATTTGTATTTTTATAATAAATCAAATATGGAATTCATTATAGCTATATAATCAGTTTTAAATAACTGTGGCTGTTTATTCATTAAGTCCTGTATTTCCTGTACTGTCATATAAAATATTTTCGAAATTCCATTTTTATCATAATTAATAATTTTTGCATTATAGTTTAATGTATAAACTGTTTGAAAAGTATTGCTCTTACTATTGTAAGGATTAAAATATGCAATCTTTTTTAGTGTAACACCTTTTATTCCAAGTTCTTCTTCTAACTCTCTATATGCTGCTTGCTCATATGTTTCTCCTGAATTAACATGTCCACCAACAGAAAAATCATAACAATTGGGAAAAATTCTTCTATTAGAACTTCTTTTAGGCACTATAATTTTATTTTTATCATCTTTTATAAGAATATTAATAAAGCGTAATTCTGAAGGTTTTACATTATGTTGTTCATTTTCTGGTATCTTTCCTATAACTTCATCTTTCTCATTTACAACATCAAAATATTCTAATTTATCTTTCTTCAATATTTACACCTTTTTCCTTAATTCTTAATCTTTCTGGTAATATTACTTCTGGAACTAAAACTTTTCCATTTTCAATTTGTGCAATTGGTATATATTCTCTATAATATTTTTGTAAATCTTTACTATCATACATTGGTAAAATAACTTGGTTAATTATTTGTCTAAAATATTCGTTTTTAATTCCGCTATATTTAGAAGGAATAACACTTTCACATTTTTCTAAAGGTAATCCATACTTTTCATTTAAATCTTTAATTCTAGCCTTACGTAATTCAGAATATGCATATTCACTTATAATTTGTTTTCTATATTTGCCCCTATTATTATCATCAAAAAATAATATGTCTTCCCATGGTATTGAATAAGTTTCATGACATGCACTTCCATGACTTAAGAATGAACCATCCCATCCTTTTCCTACATAATCAATAAGTAGTTCTTTATTCGTTCTATAATCTAGGTAAAAAGAACCTTCTGTCTCATAGGTTGGACAAAATTTTCCGTCATTCCAATAAATTATTGCAACTCCTGATACTCCTAATTCTTTCTCTCTTCTCTTAATATTTCTCATATACTCAAGAATACTTTCACGATTTCCATTTTGTCCACCAATACCTATAGAAATGTTACCAACTAATGTATCTGAACGCATACAAAAATCATTTTGTCCTTTAAATCTTTCTAACAATAGTTTTATATCTTCTTCATTTTCTAATATAAAAAAGTTAGAGTATGTAGGAAGATTATACCTTTTTGCAACAAGAAAACCTTTTGCTTTACCATATCTTGAAATTTCTTTTATATCATTAATTTTATTTCCATCTAACATATTAATTTCTCCTATATTTTTTATATTATATCATCAAATCTAAATATCTTCAATAGTTTAGGATTTCAAATATATTAAATGTTATTAAACAAATATAATGCAACTTGATTTCGTTCTGCTATATTCATCTCCATAATTTTTGCCATAGCAAAATTTATGTACTTTGAATTTATAACTGGAAACTTTTTATATTCTTCATCTATCTCTGCTAATTTATTAGAAAAATATTTTAGCATTTCTTTTCTATAATAATCTATTGGTGTATAACTGCTTTCATTTATTCTTATTGCTAGTTTTAATTTATTATTTTTATCCATTTCTTTAATCATATCAATCAAATAATTTACTTTTTCATTTTTCATATTTCTTTGCTCCTCATATTTTTAAATTTATTCTCAAAAAGGGATTGGGATTTTTCCCATATACTGGATTTGGCGTATATACAAATTCAGTGCTTGCTGGGACGACATTTTGAATTTGGCGGGTACTCAAATTCAGTGCTTGCTAGGACACATTTTCTATAATTCCATTCAAATATTTTAAATATTCTTTTGAATTTTTTGATATAAATTCTTCTGTAAATTTTACATTTGTTATTTCTATTTCATAATTTTTATCTCTTTTTATTTCAATAGAAGATATTAATTTTTGTATTAAATCTTTTCTAGTTTTTCTATCTGTATCTTGCCATATATCATAAAAACTAAAATTATTTATAACAAATAAACTTTCATCTATTTTGATTTTACAATCCAATTTTTTCGATAATTCTATGGTATATTCTTTGAAATCATTTTCTGGATTTAGTTCGTCTTTTTTCTTTTTTAGTTTGTTAATTTCATTTTTTATTACTTCATTTTTATGATTGATTGTTTCAATATCTAGAGTAGAATTTACATACAAATCCACTAATCTTTTTTCCTGCATTTTTAGTTTTTCTATTGCCTTCTCTATGTCTTTAATATCTTTTGTTTTATTTGAATTACAGGTTATTATTTCATATTCCATTTTATAAATATAGTCTGTTAATTCTTCTAAAAATGTCGATAATTTCTTTTCGATTTTTTCACAACTATAATGAATTCCTTTTGATTTACAGTTAGGATTTTTACAAGTTAAAAAGTAATAAACTTTTTCATTTTGTTTTCCTTTGTTTTTGAATGACATTGTAGAAGATAATATTTTTTTGCAATCGGGACACTTAACTAATCCAGTAAATAAGTGCACATATTGTCCATAATTAGAATGTTTATTTTTCTCTAAAACTTTTCTAGTTTCATTCCATGTTTTCTCATCAATTATTGGTTCACAATAATCTTTTACATATAAGATATCTTTTTCTTTTCTTGCAAATCTCCCATAAGCATATGTTCCAATATAAATAGAATTTGTTAGTATATTATAAACTCTATCTGATTTCCATTTACCTTGTTTTAAATATGCCTTATTTTCTTTCATAATACTTGCAATACCTCTTGTTGATTTTCCTTGCTTACATAGTTCGAATATTTCTTTTACTACTTGTGCTTCAATAGGATCTATTTCTAAATGTCCTGTTTCTTTATTTCTTATATAACCATAAGGTGCTTTTGCTGGATGTATTTTTTGAATAGCCATTTCTTCCATTGCTCTTTTAGTTCTAGCTCCGATTTCCTTTCTTTCTCTCTGACCAAAAACTAAATTCATTCCAAATATCATTTCACCATTTGCAGTAGATACATCATAAGGCTCTAATATAAGTTCTATTTTTACATCATGTTCTTCACAATAATTTAAAAGCCAAAAGCCATCATAGTTATTTCTTGTAAGTCTATCTACTTTAATTGCAATTAATTTATCAATTTTTCCTGCTTTAATATCTTTTAATAATCTTTGCATTTCTGGTCTCATTAAATCTTTTCCAGAGTGTCCAGCATCATTATATACATCTACAATATCATACTTGTTTTTCTTACAATATTCTTTTATCATTCGCAGTTGTGAATCAATGGAATATCCATTGTCTCTTTGATCATCTGTTGAAACTCTTACATAAACTCCACATCTCATAAAATTACCTCCTATATATTTGATTAAGGAAAATTTATCCCTCTACTCTTTGAAAGGAAAAATTTGAGGTTTTGTATAACAAAATTTTAAAATTTTTTATACTTTTTTAATTTTATGAGAATTTGTTTAATTTCTTTTGAGTCATATTTTTCATTGTACTCTTTAATAAAAAAAAGTTTATTACTTATTTCATTAACTTTATATTCAAACATTGAAAGCTTTACAGGATATGCAATTATATATTCAGTTGGTTCAATAAATTGTAAATTAGTATGTAACAAATTCTTTACTTTTCCATTTTTAGTTGTATAAGTGTAATTTTTAATAAGTTCTAACAATTCGTTATTTGGCTTTAGTTCTTGTATTACTTCAAATTCAAGCATAAAAAATGTCCTCCTTTCTTTGATTTAAGAGAACATTTTTTATAAAGATTTATTTTTTCTAAAAAAGAAAAAACTTACAAAACCTTATGGTTCGTAAGTTGTCTTAAATTGGAGCTTATAGGCGGAATCGAACCGCCGACCTACAGGTTACGAATCTGTTGCTCTACCAACTGAGCTATATAAGCATAGAGATATTATACCTATTTAAAAATTAAAAATCAAGATAAAATTATTTGATATAATTTTATTTATTAGTGAAAAAAATAATTTAAAATATTTTTTTAGAATAAGCAATATTGAATAAAAAATACAATATTGCTATAATTATTTTATAATAAAAATTTAGAAAGGATTTAAAATGGAGAATTTTTCTATGCCGAATATTAAATTTAGTACATTTTCAATTTTAGTAGGTATATATATAATTATTTTACGGAATAATATATTATTTAATATTTAATAAACATCATAAAAGAAATAAAATTGAATTAAGTGAATTAATTCCTTTAGTTACAAAATTTTATTCTATAACTATAATTTCTACTTTACTTATAATTTTAGGAATATATATACTTATTGATGCAAATTCATACAAAGATGAGAGAACAGAAGTTATAGCAAGAGTTTCATTATCAATATTTATAGTAAGTGCAACAATAATAAATTATATTTTTTATATAAAAAAATCACTACAGGATTTGGATTTAGAAATTAGAGAAGAAAATAAGAAAAGAACTATGAAAATTGGTGAAATATTAGAGTTTATATTTCTTACTTTTTTTATTTTTACACCATTATGGAGAATACCTACTTTTATAGATATGTATAAACATAATGAAAATTTAATTTTAGAAATTGCAAAATCAGTATTACTAACAATAGTTTCAATATTTTTGATGTATCAATTAAATCCTTTAGAAATAAAAAATAAAATATTAAATAATAATAAAAAAGATGTAAATAATGAAAATAAAGAATAATTAAATAAAAAAAAAAATTAACAAATATAATTAAAAGATTAATTGACATAAATTTAAAAGAGTAGTAAAATATTACCATAGTATATATGAGCTGTGAAAAGGAAAAGTAAAATAAAGGTTACTAAAAGAGAGAGTTAGTCATAGGCTGAAAACTAGCTTAAGAAAACATATTTGAAAAACTACCTTGGAGCTTCCATTTGAAAAAGTGGCGCGTAAGATGGCGTTAATATCGAAATTAAGTTAAACAGTAGGGTGGAACCGTAAGAATAAACTTACCCCTATAAGTACTTTTTAGTGCTTATAGGGTTTTTGTTTTTTATTTTTTTAATATAAAAATTTAACAGAATAGATGCAAAAATCCTTAAAGCAAAATAAGTACTTAAAATAAATTTTTTATAAGCCAAGAAATTTGGCAAAGGAGGAATTTATTATGTTTAAAGTAAAATTACACGGAGGAAAAACAATGGACGTAGAAGAAAGTATGTATTGGCATACAACTTCTCACATTATGGCACAAGCTGTAAAAAGATTATTTCCATCAGCTAAACTTACAATAGGTCCATCAATTGAAAATGGATTTTATTATGATTTTGATGTAGAAAAACCTTTTTCAGAAGAAGATTTAGCTTCAATTGAAGAAGAAATGAAAAAGATAATTAAAGAAGATTTAGAAATTGAAAGATTTGAACTTCCAAGAGAAGAAGCTATTAAATTAATGAAAGAAAAAGAAGAACTATATAAAGTAGAACTTATTGAAGATTTACCAGAAGGTGAAGTTATTTCTTTTTACAAACAAGGAGAGTTTACTGATTTATGTAGAGGTCCACACTTACCAACAACAGGAGCTGTAAAAGCTGTGAAATTATTATCTTCATCAGGAGCATATTGGAGAGGTGATGAGCATAATAAAATGCTTCAAAGAATTTATGGAATTTCTTTTCCAAAAGCGAGTGAATTAGAAGAATATTTAAATATGATTGAAGAAGCCAAAAGGCGTGATCATAGAAAATTAGGAAAAGAATTAGATTTATTTTTCTTTGATGAAACAGCACCAGGAATGGCATATTGGATGCCAAAAGGCTTTAAAATGATGAATATTTTAATAGATTTATGGAGAAAAGAACACGAAAAAAGAGGATATTTAGAATTTTCTGGTCCACAATTAAATAGTAGTGAATTATGGAAAACTTCTGGTCATTGGGATCACTATAAAGAAGACATGTTTATTTTAACAGATTCTGATGGAAAAGAACAAGCATTAAAACCTATGAATTGTCCAAATGCAATAAAAATTTATGCTTCAAAATTAAGAAGTTATAAAGATTTACCATTAAGATTTAATGACATAGATGTTATTCATAGAAATGAAAAATCAGGACAATTGAATGGTTTATTTAGAGTAAGAATGTTTAGACAAGATGATGCACATAATTTCATAACAGAAGAACAATTAGGTTCAGAAATAAAAGATATAGTAGAAATTGCAAAATATTTATATGGTATTTTTGGATTAGATTTTGAACTTACTCTTTCTACAAGACCAGATGATTATATGGGAGATATTGAACTTTGGAATAAAGCAGAAGCAAATTTAAGAGATGTATTAGATGAACTATGTGGAAAAAATCAATATAGAATAAATGAAGGTGATGGAGCCTTTTATGGACCTAAAATAGATATTAAAATGAAGGATTGTTTAGGAAGAGAGTGGCAAATGGGTACTGTTCAAGTAGATTTTCAATTACCACTTAGATTTAATTTATCTTATATTGATAGTAATGGAGAAAAGAAAACACCTATTTTAGTTCATAGAGCTTTATTTGGTTCATTTGAAAGATTTATTGGAATTATTACAGAACATTTTGCAGGAGCTTTCCCAGTATGGCTTTCACCTGTTCAAGTAAAAGTATTACCAATATCTGATAATCAAAAAGAGTATGCAAAACTTGTTGTAGAAAAATTAGAAGAAGAAGGAATAAGAGTTGAGCTTGATGATAGACAAGAAAAAATCGGATATAAAATTCGTGAAGCACAACTTCAAAAAATACCATATATGTTAATATTAGGAGAAAAAGAAATAGAAGCAAATGCAGTTGGAGTGAGAGCTAGAAAAGAAGGCGATATTGGGCAAATGAAACTTGATGAATTTTTAAACAAAATACATGATGAAATAAAAAGTAAAAAAATATAATAATAATGTAATTGATTTAAAAAATGTTGTATGATATACTTCTTTTTAATGAATGAAAGGGGAAAAACATGGATAATATTGCAAAAAATGATTTAGAGAAAAAATTAGATTATTTAAATTTAGATTTAGATGATATACCAGATGAAATATTAGATTATTCGCCACTTAACTTTAATGTCTCTAGATTGAGTAATGATAAAGATCATAGAGTTTTTAGATTTGTACCTATAGATAAAATAGATATTTTAGTTACTCCATGTTTAAGAACAGATCCTTTAAGAGATAAATATTCAAAGGCAATGCCATTGTTTAAATATATATTACAAGCAGAAAATGATGATGATTTAGAAAGATATACAGAATTTTTAAGAATGTTAAATACAGTTACTATACCAGAAATAGAAACTGTTGCGACAGTTCAAAAAGAATTAGAGAAAAAAGAACCATTTAAAGTAAAATATAATAAAGATAATATGTGGCAAATATATTATTCAGAAGCTACTGGCAGATATTTTATGTTAGTATGTTTAAAAGAAAAAACATTTGGTGAATTCTTTTATTTATTAAAATCTAAAATAGAATTTGCAAATAGTAAAAAAAGAGTTGCCCCTAAGATTTATGTTCCTATAAATGCATTAAATTATTCAGAAGAATATTTAAATAGAAATGAAATTGCAGATTTAGAAAATTATTTATGGCTTTTCACTAAAGAGTGGGCACTATCTTTTGAGGTATATGATAAGACAAATAAGATGTCAATACAAATTGTTGGTGAAACTTTTGTATATGAAAAAGTAAAAAGTTCATATAAAGTGAAATTACAAAGTAGAGAAGAAGCAATTAAGTTTTATAAACTTTTAAAGGCTTTGTTTATAATGCAAACTGAAATAAAAAATCATTTCAATTTTGAAACTAAAATTGATAGCAATAATGGTTTAGAACTATATATGAATGGAAAAAGATTAACATATGATATGTTAACAGATTTTATTAAAGAAGAAATTCAAAAAGCAGTAGAACAAATAAAAACGGAAAATGAAAAAATAATTGATATTGAAGCAAAATTAAAAAATTTAAATGATAATGTTAAGAAAAAAGAAGATGAATATTTAGTAAAACAAAAAGAAATCTCTACATATTTAGAATGTAAAAAAACTTTTATAGGAAAAGTAAAATATTTCTTTAAATCTCCAAAATCAGCTAAAAAGAAAAAAATTACTAGTGAAGAAAAATTAGAAGAAATAAAAGATGAATTATTTGAAAAGGAAGAAACTACACAAATTGTTAAAAGTGATGCTATTGAAGCAGTCATTGCTGAAAAAAAATTCTATACTATAGAAGATTTAGTTACAATATATTCATTATTAGAAAGAGCAGAAAAAAATTGTAGAAATTTAAATCAAGATTTAAAAGCATTAACTTTAAAATTTGAAAATATTACTTCAAAAGTAAAAAATGCAAATTTATATATTGAAGAAATAGATAAACACAGAAAAAGTATTTTTGACTTTTGGAAATTTTCTAATAAAGATGAAAAATTAAGTTTGGAAATGGGAGAAGAAGAAGATAAAGAAGAAAACAAAAATACTTTACAAAAAGTTTTTGATTTCCAAACAGAAATAGAAGAACTTGGAGTTAAACTAGATACTCTTCAAAGAAAAAAATTATCAAAAGAGGAAATGGATAGTTTATTTATTGCAAAAACAGAAATATTAGATTTGATAAATATGCTTAGAGAAAATGATTTAAATAAGAATCTATTAGAAGATACTTTAGAAGAATTAAAATCAGAGTTTAATAATAATAGACTATATATAGATAATGAAACATTTGATATTTTTGGTAATGTAGAAGATGATAATAGAAAGTTAAAATATATTGGAAACAAAGGTCATAGAGAAAATGAAAAAAGTAAATTTAAAATACTAAATATAAACAAAAAGATTGATGTTTTTGATTTTACTGAAAAATTACAAACAATTATAACTTATTTAGAAGGAGCTGTACCAAAAATGTCTGCAGATTATGATTTTTCTTTATATAAAGTTTCTCAAATAACAGAAAAAGTAAAAGAAAATTCATTTGATGTGTATAATATAAGTGTTGAAAATGCTTTAACAGAATATAAAGATGATGGTGAAGGAGCACTTAATTTAATAAAATTAAATTATAAAGTAGGACTTCCACTTCTTTATTACACAAATATAATATTTTATGATAATAACAATCAAACTTTACCTATTGGTATGGATGCATCTACAAGTGTATTTTTAGATTGTAAAAAATTGAACTTTAAATTAGTACAGAAAAATAAATTTAGAACAAATAAATATTTTACAGAAAGTAATAACTTAGTTTTACCAAAATCAAAAGATGTATTTGTATATGAATATGATGTTGAATTAAAATAAGAAGGGTTTTGTAATGATAAATCGAGCAATAATAATTGTTTTGGATAGTTTTGGAGTTGGAGAAACTCCAGATGCAAACGAATATGGTGATGTTGGAAGCAATACTTTAGAAGGAATATATTATAATTCTAAATTAAATATTCCTAATATGAAAAAATTGGGTTTGTATAATATACAAGGAATTAAAATAGCAGAGAAGGAAAATCAGCCAATCGGAATATATGGAAAAGCTGCTGAAAAATCAAAGGGAAAAAATAGTCCTGTTGGTCATTGGGAAATAGCAGGATTTATAAATGAAAAACCTTTTAAAACTTATTATAATGGATTTCCAAAAGAATTATTAGATGAAATATCTAAAAGAGGAAATATAAAAGGTTTTATATGTAATAAAAAAGGTTCAGGAACAGATTTTCTAAAACAATATGGAGAAGAAAGTATAAAATTAAATATGCCTATTGTTTATACTTCAGCAGATAGTGTTTTTCAAATAGCAGCACATGAAAATATGATGCCTGTTTCTGAACTACATAAATTATGTAGAATTGCAAGAAATGTAATAGATGAAAAGGGTTATGGAATTGGAACTGTAATAGCAAGACCTTTTATTGGAACAAATAATGATAATTTTGTTAGAACATATAATAGAAAAGATTTTGAAGCAGAAGATTTTGGAAAAACAATGTTAGATGTTTTTATAGAAAATAATAAAAAAGTTTTAGCAATAGGAAAAATAGAAGATCTATTTTCTGGAAGAGGAATAACTAGAGCTATTCATACATCTGGAAATACAGATGGAATTAATAAAACAATAGAAGAAATAAAAAATTCTAGTGAAGATTTAATATTTGTGAATTTAGTTGATTTTGATATGCTATATGGACATAGAAATAATATAGAAGGTTATAGAAATGCATTAGAAGAATTTGATAGCAAATTACCAGAAATAATTAATGCTTTAAACGAAAATGACATTTTAATTTTAACAGCAGATCATGGAAATGATCCAAGCACACCAAGCACAGATCATAGCAGAGAATATATACCAATTCTTATTTACGGAAAAAAATTGAAACGAAATGTAGATATAGGTATAAGAGAGACTTATGCAGATATTTCAGCTACAGTTTTAGATTTATTTGAAATGCCAAAATTAAGTGGGACAAGCTTTAAAAATAGCATAATTTAAATTTTAAATAAATAGTATTCTTTATATTAGAATACTATTTATTTTATGAAAAATGATATACTTTAAAATTGAAAAATTATAATTTATTACAATAATATAGGTTTAAAATAGATATGTCACAAGTAAATTGAAAAAAAAATATTGAAAGAGAGTACCAAAAATGATATTGTTT
>CANQVF010000012.1 GCA_947627185.1 uncultured Clostridia bacterium
TTTGGTAGTTTTAAACTACCGCTTGGTTTCTCTTAAAGGATATTTATTGTTTACTTTTCAATGTACTCTTTTTTCTTGGCTCACATTTCCTGTGAACATTCATTATTTTAACACTCTTAAATTTAAATGTCAACACTTTTTTAAAAATATTTTAAGTTATTTTTTAATTTTTTTAAAAAAGTTGCTTTTACTTATAAATTGCTTTTAATCTAGTAATAAATTTTAAAAAAAATATATAAAAAAAGTGGTATTTTATATAAATACCACTTTTGCTTTAACTTTATTTTTGTTTTCAAAATAACATACTTCTTTTATATTCATCTTCCAGAATCTTCAAAGCTATTTCTTTTGCGTAAATCATTATCTTGAATATTATCTTCTATGTAATCTATTCTTTTTTCAACAGCAGTCCTTCCTATTTTATATAATTGTGCCAAAGTTTCATTTTTGCAACCTTTAAACTTATCTAAGCTCATACATAAAAAGCTGTTTAATTCACTTACATCAATTGGTTCTATTTTAAAGTTTTCCAATTGGTCATCTAATCTTAAAAAATTTCTAAAAAAATTTTCAGTTAAATTTTTTTGAATTTTATCTATTTCTTCTTGTGTAGTAGCATTACTAAACCTTCCATATCTTCCGATTAAAAAATCTGGTGCTTTTATTACTTTTACACCTTCTCCTTCAAGCATCCCCATAAAAATTCCTAAAGCTGCTATAAAGTTAGGAGTTATATTTCTACGTTCTTTAACTCCTGTGTTTACACCATTTACTGCTTTTTGCATTTTAGAACCATACTCTTCAGTATTTGATGGTTCCATTCTTTGAATTGCATAAATATATGCAAGTTTTTCTCCAAAACGATTTTGTGTAATTCCATATCTAATCCATGGTAAATTATATATATGTTTTCCATCAGTAAGTGATAAATGCATGATATATGGTGTTTCAAATCCATAGTCATCTTGACATCTTTGTGCCATAACCATACTTCCTGCAAAATTTCCAATTGAAGTTAATTCATCAAATTCTGAAAATGTTTGATCTTTAATAAAATTTGTATATCTTAAAATAAATTTTTCTGGATTTTGAAAATCTGAAACAGTTGCATTTTTCCATATATTAAATAAGAAATATCTCTCTGTATGTCTATCATCAATTACTGTTGATTTTATATCTGTGTATTTTATAGCTTCTAAATATTTCTTTAGATTTCTTTCAAAAACATCTACATCTTTTATATTTATTGCTGGCATATATTCTTCATGAATTCTTGGAACAATTTCAACACTTTTTCCAATTCTTTTTACAAAAGCATGTCTATCTTCACCTTGAATTCCTTGCTTTCTAGCTTCTTCTTTATCCATTCCTAAACTTTTTTTAAAATTATTTATAACTTGCTCAGTTAAAGCATTTTTCATAAAATATTTATCCTTTCTTATAAAGTTTAGTAAATTTTTAAGCTTCTATTTTTTTATTATAGCACAATTTCTTCTATAATTCAACTCTAGATAGCATTATAAGGTTTTTACTTAAATTTGATAAAATATTTTATTATTCCTTCATATCTATATTATAGTATTTATTCCTACAATACTTTTTGATGAGGCTCCCTCACTTGTCTCTCTATAATGGCTTTGCAAGTCTTTTCCTATTTTATATAATTCTCTTAAAGATTGCATAATTTTACTTTAAAGAATATGTTTAATATTCTTTTTCTCCTTATTTTATTTATAATTTTAAAGTAGATTCTAATGCTAACTTTATCATATCATTCATTGAATTTTGTCTTTGCTTAGATGTTAATTCTTCATTTGTACATAATGAATCAGAAACTGTTAATAAACATGCCGCATTTTTTCCTAAGTGTTTAGCTGTAAAAAATAATGCAAAGCTTTCCATTTCTGAGCCCATTAAGTTATATTCTTTTGGAAGTCTATTTAAAAATTGCATCGGATCATCTAAATATGGATCAAAACATTCTGTACATGCCATATTTCCTTTAATATATTTTTGATTTAATTCGTTTGCTGTTTCTTCAATTATTTTATTTAAATAATCAGAAGACATAGAAATATGACTTTCTACACCTGTCATATTTTTTGCAAAATTTCCTTCTGTATAGCTTTTATCTACTAAAACTATATCTAAAACTTTTAAATAATCAACATGTCCTCCACAAGAGCCAATTCTTATTATATTTTCTACTCCATAAAATTTGTATAATTCATAAGAATAAATTCCAATACTTGGCATTCCCATACCAGATGCCATTACTGTTACTTCTTTTCCTTTATATTTTCCTGTAAAAGCATACATTCCTCGTACACTATTTACTAGCTTGTAATCTTCTAAAAAATTTTCTGCGATATATTTTGCTCTCATTGGGTCTCCAGGCATTAGTACTGTTTTTGCTATTTCACCTATTTTTGCTTCATTATGAACTGCCATACATAAAACCTCCTAAAATTAATTTACAATTTAATATGTTTAAATTCATTTTGATTATAACATTCAAGGTTTTATATTGCAAATTATAAACATATATAAAATATTTTTTTAATTACTTAATTACTATTATTATATATTTCTGCATTACATAATTTTATTATCTCAATTTTTTATAAAAAAAGAATCTTTCCTAAATTAAAGAAAGATTCATAAAATTTATATTATGCACTTTTTAAATCTAGACGTAATTTGTCAGCAATCATTGCTATAAATTCTGAATTAGTTGGTTTACCTTTATTTGAATTTACAGTATACCCAAATATGCTCTCTACTGTTTCTATTTGACCTCTATTCCATGCAACTTCAATTGCATGTCTAATTGCACGTTCAACTCTTGAAGGAGTTGTTTTGTATTTTTTTGCTAAATCTGGATAAAGCTGTTTTGTTATTTGATTAATAACCTCAATATTATTTACTACCATCATTATTCCATCTCTTAAATATTGATATCCTTTTATGTGTGCTGGAACTCCAATCTCGTGGATGATATTTGTAACTTTTATTTCTAAAATTTCTTCTTTGCTAGCCTGATTACTAATACTTATATAATTAGGTTTTGTATCTTTTGTAACTACTACTTTATTTAATTGTTTTGGTTCTGGTGAATTTACTAATTCTCTTATTCTTTTCATAAGAACATCCATTTTGAAAGGTTTTAGGATATAATATTGAGCTCCCAAATTTATAGCTTGTGCTGTAACAGAATCTTGTCCAACAGCTGATAACATTATACAAATTGGTAATTCCACATTTGATGAAATTAATTTTTCTAATACTCCCAATCCATCTAAGTGTGGCATAATTACATCTAATAATGCTACTTGTGGCCTTTCCATTATTATTTTATTATATGCTTCCTGTCCATCTTTTGCTGTTGCTACTATTTCTACATCATCTTGCGTATTAAAATATGTAATTAATGTAGAAACAAATTCTAAATTGTCATCTGCTATAAGTATTTTGATTTTTTCGTTCAAAATTATCCCTCCTTAAAAATTTCTGTAAATATTTACAAATGGAATTATATTACTTATAAATTTTTAATGCAACGATTTTTATTCATTTTTAAGTATTTTCGAACTTCACCGTTCTACAAAATTCGACACAAAAAAATATAAACTGCAATTTTGATTAATAAATTTAAAACATTATTATATTTATTAAACAAAATTACAGTTTCTTAAAAATAAATTTAAATTTTGCAAAATATTTCATTTATTTTCTATATATTTTTCTTCTATTAAATTTATTTCTTTAATTTCAAAATTTAAATCTTTAATACTAGATTGAAGTTTTTTTAGCTTTTCTTTGCTAATATCTATAAAAACATTAACATCTTCATTATATTCTATTTTCATTATATCTATATTTTTTTGTTTTAAATAATATTTAAGTTTTTCTAAATCTTGATATGTTGTTACTATTTTTTCTCTCATTCCAACATCTTTTTCAATTTCTTTAGTTTGTTTTAAAGCTTCTTGAAAAGCAGATGTATATGCTCTAACTAACCCTCCTGTTCCTAATAAAATTCCACCAAAATATCTTGTAACTACCACTAATATATTAGTTAATTCTTTTGAATTAATTATATTAAGCATTGGAGATCCTGCTGTTCCAGAAGGTTCTCCATCATCACTAAATCTATTTATTATTCCTTCTTCTGAAAAAACACTATATGCAAAACAGTTGTGTTTTGCATCGTAATACTTTCTTTTTATTTCTTTTATTTTTTCCTCTGCTTCTTGAATGCTTTCTACATAAAATACGTTTGCAATAAATTTTGATTTTTTTTCCACTATTTCAGAGTTGCTATCCTTAGCTATAGTTTTAAACATATCTTCTCCTTTACTAGAAAAATGTATATACTAACTTTTTTAAGATAATCCTGCAGTAAATCCTGTTGAATATGCTATTTGTAAATTAAATCCACCAGTATAAGCATCTACATCAATAATTTCCCCAGCGAAATACAAACCTTTTATAATTTTTGATTCCATAGTTTTTGGATTTATTTCTTTAGTAGAAATTCCACCAGCTGTTACAATAGCCTCTTCAACAGGTCTAAAACCTTCTATATTAATTTCAAATTTTTTTAAAATTGCTACTAATTTTTGCCTTTCTTCTTTAGTTATTTCATTTACTCTTTTATATTCATTTATTTTTGATAGTTTAATAACAGTTTCTATCATTTTTTTAGGTAAAAGTTTATCCAAACTATTCTTAAATTCTTTATTTTTAAATTCTTCAAAATCTCTTAATATTCTTTTATCTAATTCTTCTTCTGATAACGCTGGTTTTAAATCTATATATAATTTAATTTTATTTTCTTTTAAAAGTTTATCAATATTTTTATATCTTAAAAGATGTGCTGAACTACTTAATATTGTTGGTCCACTTACTCCAAAATGTGTAAATAGCAATTCTCCAAAATCTTCATAAATTTTTTTATTTTTTTCTATATCTTTAATTTCCATCTTTATATTTCTTAAAGATAAACCTTGCATATTTTGACATATAAATTTATCTGCTTCTAATGGAACTAACGAACCTTTTATACTTTCTATGTGATGTCCCAATTCTTTAGCCATTTTATATCCTTCTCCATTAGAACCAGTTAATGGGTAACTTTTTCCACCGGTTGCAAGTATTATTTTATCTGCTTCAATTATTTCTTTAGAGGATAATAAAACACCTTTTACATTATTTTCGTAAGTAATTATTTTTTCTACTTTTTCTCCAAGCTTTGTTTCTATATTTTTATATTTTTTTAATTCTTTTATAAAACAATTTAAAACATCTTGAGCTTTATCAGTAACTGGAAAAATTCTGTTTCCTCTTTCCTCTTTTACTTTAAGCCCATTACTTTCAATTAGATTTATAATATCTTCATTTGTAAAATTTTGAAAAGCACTATATAAAAACTTTCCATTTCCGGGAATATTCTTAATAAAATCTTCAATGTTTAATGAACTTGTTATGTTGCATCTACCTTTTCCTGTAATTAAAAGTTTTTTTCCAAGAGTTTTATTTTTTTCTAATAATATTACTTTATTTTCTTTTTGTTTGGCAGAAGAAATTGCTGATATAATTCCAGCTGGTCCACCACCTATTATTACTACTTTCATTATTTACCAATCTCTTTTCAAATTTTAAATTTCTAAGATTATACTATATTTTTAGGCATTTTTCAAGATTTGCAAATTCTAAAAAAATAGTACTTTTAAAAAGTACTATTTTTTAATAATATTATGAATTTTTATTTATTTTCATTGATTTCAGTACAATATACTACTTCTAATTCTTCTAATAAATATTTTCCTACAAAACTTGGTGAATAATATGTTTCTAATTCATAAGTAGGTACTACAATTTCATTTCCTTTATTATCTATAACTCCCCACTTACCTTCTTGATAAACTCCTGCAAATCCATATTCATTAAGTTCTGTAACAATATCATATTTAGCATTTACTACAATATTTCCTTGTTTATCTTTAAATCCCCATTTTCCATCTTCTGCTTGATAAGAATATAAAGGCAAATCTTTAAATACATCTGTATTTTTAACTAAATTTCCTTTATTATCAATGTATTTTAAATCATTATATGAATATATTGATATATAATTTTCATTTACACTTTCTACAACTCCATTTACCATTGATAAAGTTTTTTCAAAATTTTCAGAATATATGTCTACTTCATTTTCTTTTCTTGCCTCTAAAGCTCTAGCATTTTCTAATAAAATAATATTATCATATTCTGGTTCTACTTCTATTCCAGTATAAACATTTAATACGCCTGATTTTCCTTCTTCATTTGTAAAAATAAAGAAATTATCAAAAGCATAGCTTATATAAGTATATTTATTATCTATTTGCACATCTTTACTTATTATACTATAATATCCTTTTTCATCTTGTGCTATAAAAAATGACGGATTACCTGTTTCTAAAATACTTACATAATTATTTGTATTTACTAAGTTTCCATGCAAATCATATAGTCTAGATTCATCAGCTTTTTTTACAGAAATGTAATTACCTGCTATTGAAAAACTTTCATATTCTGGTTTTAGAATCTCTTTTCCATTTTCATCTAAAAAACCATATTTTCCATTTTTATTTACAACAAAAACTTTTGAATTTGTATAAAAATTTATTGCTTGATATTTTGATTTTACAATAATTTTATTATTTTTTATTATTCCTTTTTTTCCTTTATCCATAAATATTAGATATATATCATCTTCATAATCTACTACTCTATTAATAGATTCATATTTTGGATCTATTAATAGTTTTCCTTTATAATCAATATATCCATATATTATTCCATTTTTTGTTTTTTCAGAAACTATATATCCTTCTTTCTCATAAGAACCATCCTCAGAAGAATATTCATCTCCTTTTATAGAATTATATTTTATATCAACAATTGTTTTTCCTTCTGAATCTAATACTCCATATAACCCATCTTTTTTAACTAATATGCAACCTGGTTTATTTGTTAAACTACTAACTTCTTCATATATTGCATCAGTTAATTTTTTTCCTGAATAATCTACTAAACCATATTTTTCATTTTCTTCATAATAAAGAACATCTTTTTCCATTTCTAAAGTTGTATCAGATATATTTATTGGCATTACATTAGTAAAGTTTGTGAATATATCTTTTCCATTTTTATCTAATACAGTATATTCTGTTTCGTTTTTAAAACAAAAAAATACATCTTTTGATTGATTAGGAATATATATTTGTGAATATTTATTTTCAATTATTTTATTTCCTTCTTTATCAATAATACCAACTTTTCCATCTGATGAATATAAAGCAAAATATTCATAAGGTTTTTGCTTTATTGTTTCTACTGTTTTTTCTTTATTTAAATTTAAGAAAATTATTACACCAACTACTAGAATTATTAAAACTAAAATAATTAATATAATTTTGGCTTTACCAGATTCTTCATTAAATTTCATAAAATACCTCTTTTTTAATAAAAATGGTTTTAATTTTAAGCATTTTCTGTCATTATTGGAACTACTTGTTTTTTACGAGAAACAACACCTTTTAATAATGCTGTATTATTTTCTAATTTAACTCCGTAAGCTTTTTCAACAAGTGAAG
This sequence comes from uncultured Clostridia bacterium, assembly GCA_947627185.1. Classification (GTDB taxonomy): domain Bacteria; phylum Bacillota; class Clostridia; order TANB77; family CAG-508; genus Scatovivens. Next base: position 7,644 of record CANQVF010000012.1, read on the forward strand.
CTGAATTTCCTAAAGCAATTACTTGAGAATTGCTATTTACTATATCTGTAATTAAAAGCATAAATAAATCTAGATTTTCTTCAGAAATAATTTCGTTTATTCTAGATTCTAAATCTGCTTTTAGTTTCATAACTTCTGAAATATCTGCTGTATTTACTTGATCTACAATAGCTTTTACTTCTTTAAAATCTATTTTTTTAGCATCTAAATGTAATATTTCATCTATACTAAAAGAAGATAAATCTGTTCCTGCTTTTAACATTTCTAAACCATAATTTTCTGAATCTATTTCAGCTATTTTTGATAATTCCTCAACTGCTTTTTTATCTTCTTCTGTTGTTGTAGGTGATTTTAGAAGAAGTGTATCTGAAATAATTGCTGATACCATTAAAGTTGCTATTGTTTTATCTATTTCTAGTCCATTTTCTTTATATAATTTATATATAACTGTTTCTGTACAACCCACAGGTTCTGCTCTATAATAAAGTGGATATGATGTTTCTAAAGCTACTTTATGATGATCTATTACTTTTAAAATATTTACATCATTTAAATTATCTATTGATTCACTTGGACTATTATGATCAACTAAAATAACATTTGATCCATCTTCTACACTTTCTATTAATTTTGGTGCTTCAATTTTTAAATAATTTAGCACATATTCTGTTTCTTTATTTAAGTTTCCTAATCTACAAGCTACTACATCTAAATTTCCCATTTTTCTCTCAAAATCTGCCATAACTAAGCTTGAAGTAATTGAATCTGTATCTGGATTTTTATGTCCAAAAATATAAGTTTTTCCCATTTTTTATTTCTCCGTTTCTTTTTAAAATTTGTAGTTATATTATAACAATTTGTTTCAAAAATCAATATTTTTCACATAGTATTTACAAATTGCTTTTATTTATTTTTTAAATTCATTTAAATTCCTTTTATTTTATATTATAATAATATTGTATTAAACTTTTAAGAGGTTTTTAATGATTGATAAATATAATTATATAAATAAATATTTAAAAGAAAAATTTGGAGAAAGAACTTTAAAAATTTGTATAGATGCTGGCTTTACTTGTCCAAATCGTGATGGAACAAAATCATCCACTGGCTGTATTTTTTGTAGTAAACAAGGTTCTGGAGAGCATATTGAAAAATTTATTTTAAATAATTCTAATAAAACTTTCTTTGAAAATAATTCTTTAGAAAATCAAATTAAAAATATAAAATTTCAAATAGATACTTATTTTAATTCTTATAAAGCAAAAAGAGCAAATAAATTTATTGCATATTTTCAGAATTTTACAAACACATATGATACTATTCAAAATTTAAAATTAAAATATGATTCTGTTTTAGAATATAAAAAAATTATAGGATTAGACATTGCTACTCGTCCAGATTGTATAAATGAAGATATTTGCAAATTACTTGCTTCATATAAAGAAAAAATTGATGTTTGGGTTGAACTCGGACTTCAAACATCAAATAATAATACAGGTAAATTCATAAATAGATGTTATTCTTCTTTAGATTTTTCAAATGCTGTAAAACTTTTAAATAAATATAATATTGATATTGTTACTCACATAATGATTGGTCTTCCTAACGAAAATTTTGAAAATTTAAAAAACACTGTAAATTTTTTAAACTTGCATAATATTCAAGGATTAAAAATTCATTCTACTTATATTACTAAAAATACTGTTTTAGAAAGAATGTATAATAAAAACGAATATAATCCTATTACATTAGATTATTACATAGAAAGTGCTTGTTATGTTCTAACACATATAAGTCCAAAAATTATAATTCACAAACTTTCTGGTGATGCTCCAAAAGATTTACTTGTTGCACCAGAATGGAATAAACATAAAAAATGGATTATAAACGGAATTGATAAATATATGAAAATTAACAATTTATACCAAGGAAAATATTATTTATAAAATTTAGGAGGTATTTTATGGAAATAGTTGATAAGTATGATAACAAAAAAATTCCTTTAAACAAAACATCTGAAAGGCATACTAAAGTTCCAAATGAATATAGGTTATCTGTTCATGTTTGGATAGTTAATAGCAAAGGAGAATTTCTAATTCAAAAAAGAAACCCTCAAAAAAGAAAATATCCTAATATGTGGTCATGTCATGGTGGTGGTGTAGATACTGGTGAAAATTCTTTAGAAGCAGGTATTAGAGAATGCAAAGAAGAGCTTGGAATAACTTTAAATAAAAGTGATATGGAATTTGTTTTATCTTATAAGTCTTTTAACTTAACTTTTATAGATGTTTATTTAGCAAAAGCAGATATTAATTTAGAAAATTTAGTTCTTCAAGAAAAAGAAGTTTGTGATGCTAAATGGCTTACTTTAGATGAATTTGATAATATGATTAAAAACAATGAAGTAGCACCAAATGTGATTTTTTACTATGATTTCTTTAAAAAATTAATAAAAAAAGAATCATAATTTTCGTATTTTAGCTATAAAAAAACCTTCATATAATTCATTTGGATATACACATAAAGTTTCTTTAATATTTGTTGGCAAGATTGGTAATTCTTCTATTCCTTCAAAAAATATTGGTATAATTTCTATTTTTTCTTCTTTCATAACTTTTGAAATTATTTCTTCGTTTTCGATGCGTAAAATAGAACAAGTTGAATATACCATTTCTTGTCCTTTTTTTAATATTTTTACTGCTTTTTTTAAAAGAGTGTATTGTGATTTAATAGATTTTTCTATAAGCTTTTCTGTAAAATATTTTTCTAAATTTTTATCATCAACATTTAAAGTCCCACTTCCACTACATGGTGCATCTAATAAAATTTGATCAAAAGAGAAAAAATCATCAATTTGTCTTGAATCCTTTTGCATAATATAAACACATGATGCTCCTTGTTTTACTACATTATATTTTAATTTTTCTATTCTTATATTATTCATTTCACAAGCTGTAATATGTGACTTATTATTGGTTAAAGCTGCAATTTGAGTAGTTTTTCCCCCAGGAGCTGCTGCCATATCTAAAATATCTGCACCTTCTCTTGGATTTAAAATTATAGGAGGTAGCATTGAAGATAAACTTTGAAGATATATTTCTCCATTTTTATAAATATCTAATTTTTCTATATCATCTTCTTTGGCATCATCTAGTATAAAAGCTTCTTTACTCCATTTAACTTTTTTATATTTTATATTATTTTCTTCAAGTACTTTCTCTATTTTTGAAACATTAGATTTTAAAGTATTAACTCTAAAAGTAACTTTTCTTTTTTCATTATATCCATTTAGTATTTCTTCTACATATTTTTCACTATATTGATTTTTTAAATTTTCTATTAGAAAATTAGGTATACTCATTTAAATTTCCTCTTTATTTCTTAAATTAAATTCACTATATTATCAATTTTTTCTACTTTTTTCATTTATAATACTTAAGCAGTAATATTCTTTTCTTTTATTTATAAAATTTTTATATTTTTTTCTAAATGTAGAGCTTTATTATTCCTCTTCTATTTTGTAAATTATATTGTGTAAGTATCTAATTAAATTTCCAATTTCTCTATCAAATATTTCTTTTGAACATTCTAATTTTAAAATATCTTTTCTTATGGTTGGAAGTAATTCTTTAACATATCTTTCTTCCATTTATTTTTCCTCACATTTTATATTCTTTTGCAAGTTTTGAAAAAGATTCTTCTGATTTTTTTATCATTTCATAAGGAACACAGTAAGCAATTCTCACATAACCCGGACATCCAAAAGAGCTTGCCGGAACAAATAATAAATTATATTTTTTAGCAGTTTTGCAAAATTCTTTCTCATCTGGTATAGGAGATTTAACAAAAATATAAAATGCTCCTTGTGGTTTTATACATTTAAAATTATTTTCTAATAATATTTTATAAAGTAAATTTCTATTTTTATTATAACTTTCTATATCTACATTTACATCTAAACAATTTGCAATAACTCTTTGCATTAAAGAAGGTGCATTAACAGAGCCTATAATTCTATTTGCAATTGTTACAGCATCTATCATTTCTTGTGAATTTTCTAATTCATCTGGAATAACTACATATCCTATTCTTTCTCCAGGTAATGATAAAGATTTACTATATGAATAAACTATCATTGAATTATCATAATATTTAGTTACATATGGCACAGTTATATTTTCATATACAAGTTCTCTGTATGGTTCATCTGAAATTAAATAAATTGGATTATTAAATTTACTTTCTTTTTCCTTCATTATATCTGTAAGCTTTATTATAATTTCTTCTGGATAAATAACTCCTGTTGGATTGTTTGGCGTATTAATTAATACTGCTTTTGTTTTTTCATTTATAGATTTTTCAAACTCTTCTAAGTTTGGCATAAAATCTTTTAAATTAGGTTTTATAACTTTTACTATTCCATCATAATTTTGAATGTAGTTATTATATTCTGAAAAGTATGGTGCAAAAACTATAACTTCATCTTCTGGATTTAAAATAGATTTTAAAACTATATTTAATCCACTTGCAGCACCAACTGTCATTATAATATTATTAAATTTAAAATTTGTAGAAAATTTTTTGTTTATAGAATTTGCAATTTTTTCTCTTACATCTTCATATCCACTATTGCTCATATATCCATGAACAAAATTTGAATCTTCTTCTTTTATTATTTTTATAATAGATTCATTTACTTCTTTTGGAGCAGGAACACTAGGATTTCCTAAACTAAAATCAAATACATTTTCTTTTCCATATATTTTTTCTAGTCTTTTTCCTTCTTCAAACATTTCTCTAATTACTGAATTATTTTCAACTAATTTTTGCATTTTTTTAGAAATCATAATATCTCCCCTATACTAAAAACATAAATATTAAATTATTTTTCTAATATTTTCCTAATATTCTAACAAATATTCCCTTTTCTTTTATTTCTTCTATTGCCTTTTCTTCATTACTATTATTAATAGTAACATCTATCCAGAAAAAATATTCTCCCAAAGTTGTTTTAGCAGGTCTTGATTCTATTTTTGTTAAATTTAAATCATATTTATTAAAAATTTCCAAAACATTATAAAGTGCACCTGGTTTATCTTTAACTGAAAAAATCATAGACATTTTATTTTTAATATTTTCATTAGATCTTAATTTACTTAATATCCAAAATTTAGTTTTATTGTACTCATTATCTTGAATATTTTTTTCTAATAAATTTAGATTGTATACATCTAAACAAGCAATATTAGATATGCATGCACATAACTTATTTTTTTCACTTACTATTTGAGCCGCATAAGAAGTACTTTCAACAGAAATTAGCTTTGCATTTGGTAAATTTTTTTCTAAATAATTTCTACATTGAGCTAAAGCTTGTGGATGAGAATAAATTTCTTCAATATCTTCTAGATTGCATTTTTTATTTGTTAATAAATTTTGTTTTATATCTAATATTAGTTCTCCTTTTACTTTTATATCCTCTTTTTGAATTAAAGTATCTATTGCTTCTGTTACACAACCTTGCAAAGAATTTTCTATTGGAACAATTGCTTCATCTACTTTTCCTTCTTCTAATGCTAAAATAGTATCTATTATTGTTTTATATTCTATTCGTTCTTCATTGTTTTTACAATAATTTTGACAAGCTTCATAAGAAAAAGTCCCTTTTGGTCCTAAATATGCTACTCTCATTTTTTCTCCCTTAAAATTAAAAATATCAAAAATTACTATAACATAATTTTTGATATTTTTCTACTGCAATATTCATTTTTTGTTTATTTATTTTTTTTAAATTACTTAATTTACTTTAGTATTCTTTACAGCTGGAGACTCTATTACATTTCCATATTCATCATATCTAGAACCATGACATGGACAATCCCACGTTTTTTCTAAAGCATTCCAAGATAATTTGCAACCTAAATGTGTACAAGTTGGCGTTTCTGTACCTTTTATTCTTTTTACTACTATGCTATCTGTAGCTTCTTTCATCATATTTAGTTCTTCATCTTTATTTTTTATTAATTCTAATCTTGAACTTCTATAAATATCTTCATATTTATTTTCTCTGCCTAAAATCTTGTCTGTAATAATGTTCGCAGAAATATTTGAACTAGTCATTCCCCATTTATTAAATCCTGTTGCAACATAAACATTTTCCATTATTTTTGAAAAATCACCAATATATGGAATTTTATCTAAACTTATACAATCTTCTGCTGTCCAAGAAACAATTTCTTTAGCAAGTGGAAAAAAAGTTTTAACATATTTTTTTAAATATTCAAAACTATTCCCTATTATCTCAGTTCCTGTTTTATAATCATATCCAACAGCTAATAAATAATTTTTATCTCCATCTTTTACACTTCTAAAAGATAGTTTTGGTTCTTCTGAATTTATATAAATTCCATCCATCTTTAAATCTGTATTTGTGTCGAAAAGAACAGCATATGACGTAGATTGATACATTTTTAAAAAATAATATCCTGGAAAAGTTATTATTGGATATCTTGTTGCAATTACTACATTTTTTGTAGATACTACTGCTTTATCTGTAATTACATTATAATTTTTATCTTCTTTTTCTATATTTAGTACTTTTGATTTTTCATATATTTTTCCATTATTATTTATAATTGATTTTATTAAACCATATGCATATTTTACTGGATGAAATTGAGCTTGATTTTGAAATTTTATTGCTCCTAAAATTTCAAATGGTAAATCTATTTTTTGAACAAATTCAGAATTAATTCCAATTTTTTTAGTTGCTTCTATTTCTTCTTTAATTTTTTCCACATCTTTTTCAAAACATGTGTATACATAGGCATTCTTTTTTTCAAAATCACAATCTATATTCTCTATAGAAATTATTTTCTCTATATTTTTTATTGCTTCTTCATTTGCTTCAAAGTACTTTTTGGCATTCTCTTTTCCATGTTCATCTTCTAAATATTTATAAATCAAACCGTGTTGACTTGTAAGCTTTCCAGTTGTTCCTGAACTAGTTCTAGAACATATTCTATCTTTTTCTAGTAAAACAACTTTTTTACCTTGTTTTGATAAATAATATGCTGTGGAAATTCCTGTTAAACCTCCACCTACTATACATACATCTGCTTGAATATTATTTTTTAAATTTTCAAATTCTTTATGTTTTCCTATTTCTAAGCTCCAAAAACTTTTCATATAAACACCTCTTAAAATTTAATTAATAATAACTATTAATATTATTTTTTATATTTTAAGCATGTTCCTATAAAATTATACTTTATTAATTTTTTTATAAAATAAAAATTAAATTTGAAAAAAATTATAAAATGTGATATAATGTAATGCAGTAATTTATATTTGCATATTTGCATAAAAAAGGAGTTATTATAATAATTTTTCGTTACTTAAAATAAACAATTATTTCATCATTACAATGATGAATTCCTATATGATTGTACTCCTTTCCTAAAAAAAAAGCTCATTTGTTTTTTTCTGGCTCATTTGCCAGTTTTTTTCATTTTTAATATATTTTATATTTCAATTCTTAATTTTTCTCCAGTAAATATTAAATTAACATTTTGTATATCATTTAATTTTGCAATTTGCATAATTGTAGTTCTAAATCTTACGGCTAATTCACTTAATGTATTTCCTTTTTCAACAGTATAAATTATATGATTTGAATCATATAAAGTATCATTTTGTACATTACTCTTTATTGGTACTATTATTTTTTGATTTGGAAAAATAAGATTAGGATTTTTAATATTATTTAACATAACTAATTCTTTTACTGTTGTACCATATTTTATAGCTATCTGACTCAAAGTATTTCCACTTTGAACAATATATGTAGTATCTTGATTATAATTCTCTTCATTTCCTGTTTCTGAAATCTGTGTGGTTTCAGATAAAAATATATCCTTGGTAAATTTATCTCTATCTACTAAACCTTGTATTCCATTTACAGTTCCTTCACTTGTATATTGAAAACCCTCCCAAAATTCCCAATTAGTATTGCTTGGAACCTCAACTCCATATTCTGCAATCCAAAGTGGATATTTTTTTGCAAGCTCTATACTAAAAACATTTTTAGCATTTGATGCATCACTATAAATTATTACTTCTTTACCTGTAAGTTCCCCCACTCTTTGCAAAAAAGCTTCTGAAATATTATTTATTTCTTGCACATTTAAATTTCCAAATTGTTCAAAATCCATTGCTAATTTACAATCTGGCATAGTATTTGATATAACCGAAACAAAAAAATTTGCTTGTTCTATTGCCTCTTCCACATTTCTTGCTGTTAAAAAATGATAAAAGCCAACCTGAAGTCCATTTGCCTTTGCATTATTATAATTTATTTTAAAATATGCATCTACAATATTATTTCCTTGACTAGATTTTATATATACAATATTAATTCCATCAGATTTAACTTCTTCATAATTAATATAACCTTGCCAATTACTAACATCTATACCACTATATATTGTGCTACTAGAAGCTACTGTTGCTAATGCACTAACTGGTAAAAATATTAATATTAACAAGGTTATACCTAAAACTTTTATTTTCATTTTGGCACCTCCAATCTTAATTTATATTATGATTGAAGGTTTTTTTATGAAACTTGTATAAAATTATTTAGTTCCAAATATTCTATCTCCAGCATCTCCTAAACCTGGGACTATGTATCCATTTTCATTTAATTTCTCATCTATAGCAGTTACGTATATTTCTACATCTGGGTGAACTTCTTGCATCTTTTTTAATCCTTCTGGTGCTGCTATAATAGACAAAAACTTTAATTTTTTTGCTCCACTTTCTTTCAAACTTGTAATCGCATCTATTCCAGAGCCACCTGTTGCAAGCATTGGATCTAATACTATTACTTCTCTTTTATCTAAATCTTTTGGAGTTTTATAATAATATTTTACTGGCTTTAATGTTTTTTCATTTCTATACATACCAATATGTCCAATTTTAGCATTTGGCATTACTTTTATAAGTCCATCTAACATTCCTGTTCCAGCTCTTAAAATTGGAATAAAAGCATATTTGTCTTCATTTAGAATTTTACCTTGCATTTTACATATTGGAGTTTCAATTTCTTTATTATCTAATTCTGCATCTTTCATAGCCTCATAGCAAAGTATAGTAGATAATTCCCCTATTATTTCTCTAAATTCTTTTGTTCCTGTTTTTTTGTCTCTTAAAATTGTTAATTTGTGTTTTACTAATGGATGATTTAATTCATGAACTCCCATAATAATACCTTTACTTATATTAGAATATAAGCCTTTCATTTATATTTTTAAAATTAAAATCCTATTTTTTTCTTTGACTCTTCTGCTTTTATTTCTGAAACATCTTCTTCTTCAAAAGTAAGTAATCTTTCCATGTCTGTTACTTCTTTAGTTTGCTTTGCATGTTCGATAATTATTTTTTGAACTATGTTTTCTACAAACCTACCATTTCCAAAATTTTCAACATCTTTTGCTTTTATTAAAATATCTTCTACTTTTTTTCTTGCACCTTTACTTGATTTAAAGCCTTTATCTTTAACTTTTTTATCATATATTTTTAGTAATTCTTCTATTGAATAATCTTCAAAATCTATTTCATAGCCCACTCTTGATTTTAAACCAGGATTTAAATCTCTAAATTTTCTCATTTCTTCAGTATATCCAGCAAATATTATTATCAACCTTCCCTGATAATCTTCCATTGCCTTTAAAAGAGTTGCTACACATTCTGCAGAATAACTTGCATTAGAACCATTATGTTCCATTATTGCATATGCTTCATCTATAAATAATACTCCATCTACGGCACTATCTATAACTGCTTGAGTTTTTGGTCCTGTTTGTCCTAAAAATTCACCTATTAAATCTTGTGATTGAACTTCAACTAACTTATTGTTTTTTATATATCCTAAATTATAATATATTTCTGCTAAAAGTCTTGCCACTGTTGTTTTTCCTGTACCTGCATTTCCTTTAAATATCATATGCATATTAAAATCTGGTACACGATTTAATTTTTTATTTAATTCTATAATTGAAACAAATCCATCTATTGTTTCTTTTACTTTTTTTAGTCCTATTAACGAATTTAAGTCCTTTAAAATATCATCAACTGTACGAGATTTATCCTTTTTTGTTTCATTAAATATATCAACATCATTATTTGTTATTATTTTAAGTTCATCATTATTTTTATAATTAGCTGAATGTGTTACAACTAATCTGTCAAATAAATTCATAACAAATCTAGCATTTCCAAAATTTCTTCCAAGTTTATTTTTCATTATTATTTTTTCTATTTTTGATATAACTCCATCTTCTAATGTAAAATCATTTTCTTTTACTTCGTTTTCAAAAATTTGTACTAATTCTTTTTGAGAAAAATCTGGAAATTCTAATTCATATCCTATTCTAGACATTAATCCTTGATTTAGATTTATGAAATCATTCATTTCTTTTGTAAAGCCTGCAAAAATTATTATTAATCTATCTTTATATAAATCCATAGCTTTGCATATTGTTGCCATACACTCAGCAGAATAATTTGAATTTGAACCCCCTCTGCTTGCCATAATAGTATAAGCTTCATCTATAAAAAGCACACCATCTATTGCACTATCAATTACACTTTGAGTTTTTGGTGCTGTTTCTCCTAAATGAGTTCCTATCAAATCTTTACTACTAACTTCTATTATTTTATTTTCGCTAATAAATCCTAACTTATAAAAAAGCTCTGCTAATAATCTTGCTACAGTTGTTTTTCCAGTGCCTGCATTTCCTTTAAATATCATATTAAGATTTACAAAACCTTCTGCAAAAATTTTTTTACTATACTCTAGATATTTTAAAATTTCATTAATATTTTCTTTTACTTCATTTATTCCCACTAGAGAATTAATATCTTGCATTATTTCATCAATTTCTCTAAGATTTTCTTTCTCAGGAACATCATTTTTTTCAAAAGAATTATTTATATTTAATATTTTAAATTTATTAAATACTATCTCATTATATAGTTTATCTATGTAAGTATACTCATCCATAGTATTTGGATTATATGTATCTTTTATATATTTTTCTAAATCATCCAAAAATTCTTTATTAGGTTTCATTATATTTTTTAGTTTTTGAACTATTTTATCTTTTATAATTTTAACATTAAAACCATCAATATAAATTTTTTTATTTATTATTGTATTTTCTATCATAGGATGCTTTTGAGTTACATCTTTAAAAACATCTTCACATTCTACAAATATACTAATTGACTTTTGATTTCTTGAATTAAATTTTTCTATTGCTGTTAATAAACCTTCTATTCTATATTCGTTTAAATTTTTAATTTTTCCTAAATTTTCAAAAATTAATATATCATTTTTTGCATACATAGATTCTACTTGCATAATCATATCACTTGAATCTTTAGTTCTTTTAACAAGCATTTCTGTATCTATCCATAAAGTTGGTTTATTTGTTATATAATTAAAAGTTCTTACATATTTATTTATAATATTAATAATTTTATCTGCAATAATATTGTTTTTTGTGTATAAAGCAATATTAAAGTGAATATAAGGTAAATCTTCATTAAAATAATAATTTCTAATATATGTAAGAATTGATATTATATCTTCTTTTTCTTTATCTGAACAATCAAGTTCTTGGATGGCATGAACATATTGATTATAATATGAAATTCTAAATTCATTTTCTTTAAAATCTCTTTTTTCTAATATTTTATTTAATACATCTTGCTCTAATAAGTTATTTTTACCACATAAATATCTTATAAAAACTGCAAGTTCAATTGGAGATTTATCGAAAATATAAGAAAAATTATCTTTAAATTTTATTTCTTTTAAATCAAATGTTTCTTCTATTCCTTTATTACTAAAATAATCATTTAAATTATTAAAAAAAGAATTATTTTTTACATTAAAATCTAAATATTTGTATGATATTTTTTCATCATCAGCACTATCTATCATAATACTGTTTGAAACTAATATCATCTCTGCTCCTACTATATCAATAGAATTCGTAACATATTGATTAATTGAATTTGCAACAGAATCTACTAAATACTTATCTCTTATATAATTTTTTTCTTCCTCATTAACAAGCATATCATAGATTTTTCTAGAATTAAATTTATTATCTGAAATACATTTATTTATGTAAGTAACTAGTTTAAAAGGACAAGAATTACATTGTACATTACAATATGTACACTTTGCTTTTAAACTCGTTTCTAAATTATTTAAGTTTAATCTCCAAGTATTTCTATATTCATTTAAAGTATATCCTATGTATGTTAAAAATATTTTTTCTAGCAAGTTACTTGAATCATCAAAATTTTTAGCACACAATTTTAAATATGATAAATCTAATATATTTGTTGGTTTAGTAATTTCTTTATCATTCTCTAAAATAGTTTCATTAATCATAGAATATGTTAATAAATTCGTGTCATAAATATATTTTATTAAATTAAGTTCCTTTTTTGTAAGTTTTTCTTTTAGAAATAATACAAATTTTTCTGCTTCGTCCATTAATACCTCTTTTCTTTAATCTTTTGATTATTAAAAATTATTTTCTATTGCTTCTACAATTCCTCTTATATAGTTTTCTTTTTCATTTTGTATAATATTTAAATCATTTTTAAAATATCCAAGTTCTATTTGATAACTTTCTATTCCTTGATTTGAATTATAATATTCGTTTTTAGAATAAAGTTTATTTCTTCCATCAACATAAGCTCCTGTTGCAATTCCACCAACTTCTCTTATAGTATATAAATATGGCGTATCTAAACTTATATTATATGGTTCGTAACCTTTTCTATTAGCAGTATTTTCAAAATCTTTTATAACTGATTTTGTAAAATTTCTCACATATACTCCATCTGCTTTTTTAAAAGAATTATTATTTGAATAATTAATACTTGAATATTCTTTTATTTTATTTGCCATGTCTTTTGCAAAATCTAAATTTGATTTGCTAGGTGAGTAAATTTCTAACCCATTTAGATTTTTTACTCCATTATTTATATGAAATGAAATCATAAGCTTTGCTCGAGATTTACAAGCTATTGTTATTCTTCCATCCTCATCATACATATTTGTTTCTGTATAAGTTTCACTATTATTATCATCTCTTGTTAATTTAACTTTATATCCTGCTTCTTCTAATTTTTGTTTTAAAGTTTTTGAATAGTCAAGTGCAACATTTGCTTCCGTAATATTTCCCGCGTTTTCTCCTGGATCTTTTCCACCATGACCTGCATCTATAATAATATCACATAAATTTTCTGGAAGTTCAGAATCTTCTAAACTTATTCTTAAAAAATTATATTCTTTATTATCAATTGTGTTTTTTATAAAACCAATATTGGCTTTTCTATTTTTTCCGTTCTTTAGTTATAGTATAATATTCTATATCTTTATATTCAGAAGAATTTACAAATGAATAATATTTAGGATTTGCACTATTATTTAATTTTAATCTTAATAAACAATAATAATCTTTATTTTCTAACTCATCTATTATTATTCCTGAATTTATTTCTATATCAGATGAAAAATTTAATTTATTATCTTTAAATTCATAATTTAAATTATAAGATTTCTCATATTGTTCGCCATCTGTTATTATTAATTTGGCTCCTTCAAAATTATCTTTATTTATATTACTAACTTCTCCACTTATATTAAATGCTCTGCCATACGTATAAAATGATTTTATATCTGCTATTCTATTTTGTACCATGTTTATAATATTAACTTCTTTTTCTTCTCTTGCTAATTTTGGTATTTCTTTTTTTACGGTTATTGAAACACCACAGAAAATTCCTATAATCATAAGTATTACTACGATAATTTTTAATACTTTTTTTATCATATTTTTAACACCATATTCATAATTTAGGTTTTTATAGAATACCTATAAACTAAACTAATTCTCCAATTAAGTCATAATCTTCTTTAACACCAATTATTTTGCATTTTGTAAAACTTCCGATTTTTACTTTTCTATTATTTTTAATAAAAATTATTCCATCTTCATTTGGAATATCCATATAACTTCTCGCACATATATATTTGTTATCATATGAAAATCCATCAACAACTACTTCATATGTTTTACCTATTTTTTCTTCTAATTTTATTTTAGAAATTTTTTCTTGCATTTTCATTATTTTATCATATCTTGCTTGTTTTGTTTTATAATGAATTTGATTTTTCATTTTTTCTGCTGGTGTTCCATCCTCTTTTGAATATTTAAACACACCTAATTTTTCAAATTTTGTTTCATTTATAAATTCATATAATTCAAAAAAATCCTGTTCTGTTTCACCTGGAAAACCAACAATCATTGTTGTTCTTAATATTACTTCTGGAATTTCTTTTCTAATCTTTTTTATTACTTTTTTAATTGAATCACTATTGCTTTTTCTATTCATTCTTTTTAAGACTTCATCTGAAAAATGTTGAAGTGGTATATCGAAGTATTTACATATTTTATCATTTTTTCTAACAACTTCTATAAGTTCATCTGTTATACTTTCTGGATATGCATATAAAAATCTAATCCATTTAAATCCTTCTATTTTGCATAATTTGTCAAGTAATTCTGCAAGTTTAGGCTCTCCATAAAGATCAACTCCATATTTAGTAGTATCTTGAGCTATTACAATTATTTCTTTTATTCCTTTTTCTGCAAGTTTTTTTGCTTCTTCTAAAATTTCTTCCATTCTCCTACTAACATATGGGCCTCTTATATATGGAATTGCACAATATGTACATTTATTGCTACATCCTTCAGCAATTTTTAAATATGCAGTAGTGTTTCCTGTTGAAATAACTCTATCTAAATAATCTAATGTATTTATTGATTTTATTTTCTTATTTAATAATTTTGAAATCTTTTCCCATAAATTATCATATTCATCTATACTAAAAAACAAATCTACTTCAGGAATAGACTTTTGCAAATCTTTTTTATATCTTTGCACTAAACATCCCATAACAATTAAATATTTGCAATTACCATTTTTTTTATATTCTGCCATTTCTAATATGCAATTTATTGCTTCTTGTTTTGCTGATTCAATAAACCCACAAGTATTTATAATAATGATTTCAGCTTCTTTAGGATTATTTACTATTTCAAATTTTTCTTTTTTAAATATTCCTATACACATTTCTGTATCTATTAAGTTTTTACTGCATCCGAAGTGATATAAATCCAACTTTCATTATTTATAGTTTATTCCTTTCTAAAAAGTTTTTAGTATTATTTTTTACTATTAATATGCTTTCTTGTTAATTCCATTAAATTCAATTTTGTAAATTCTTCTACTTGAATTTTTGATCTATCTTTTTTAGAATTTTTAATAATTTCATCAATAACTAGTTGCTTATCTTTTTCTTCATGCATATCTATGAAATCTATTATAATTATTCCACTAATATCTCTTAATCGAATTTGCTTACAAATTTCTTTTGCAGCTTCAAGATTTACAGATGTAATTGTTTGTTCAACATCTTTTTTTCCTATATATTTTCCTGTGTTAACATCAATAGCAACTAATGCTTCTGTTTTATCTATTGTTATAAATGCACCACTTTTTAGCCATATTTTATTACTTTCCAAAGATTTTAATTGCTTTTTTAGAGAATATTTTCTTAAGATTTCTGCATCTACTTCTATATTAACTTCTGCACCAATTTCATTTAAAATACTTTTTATTAATTCTAAATTTTCTTCATCTTTTAAAACTATTTTATCAAGTTTAGTATCTACTAAATCAATAAGTGTTTTCTTTAATATTCCACCTTTATCGTAAATTTTTTGTGGAATTTTATCTATACTTATTGATTGTATTTCCTCCCATCTTTTTATACATTTTTCAATATCTTCTTTTAATTCACTTTCTTTACAGTTTTCTGCAACAGTTCTTATTATTGCTCCTGTAGATTCTGGTAAATATTTTTTTGCAATATTTTTTAAACGATTTTTTTCATCTTCACTTTCTATTTTTTGTGATACTGTTATAAAAGTTGCATTTGGCATAAAAACTATAAATCTACTACTTAAACTAATATGAGTAGAAAGCCTTGGACCTTTTTTATCAACTGCTTCTCTTTTTACTTCTACTATAATAGGATCTCCTGGCTTTATTAGTTCATTTATTGGTTTTTCTTCTTCTAAAACTTCTTTTGTTACATCTACTTTTGGTAAAATATCTTTAGCATGTATAAAAGCAGTTCTTTTTTCTCCAATATTAACAAAAGCAGATTGTAAACCTACTAATACATTTTGAACCTTTCCTACATAAATATTTCCTTCAATAGTTTTATTATTTTCATCTTCTTCATATTTTTCGACTAATTCTTCATTTTCTAATAATGCTATTGTTTTTTTATTATTTTCATTAAAAATTATTAATTCTCTCATTTAAAAATCTTTCTTTTAATTAAATTTGTTCATTGCTGAATCTATATTATTCTTTATAATTTCAATAACTGCTTCTTTTGCTAATTCTACACCATTATTTAAATATTCTAAATCTTCTTCTGGAATATATCCTATAACATAAGAAATCATATCTATATTTTCTTTAGGTTTACCTATTCCTACTCTAACCCTTATAAATTCTTCGGTATTTAATGAATTTACTACTGATTTCATACCATTATGAGTCCCTGCTGAACCATTTTTTCTAATTCTAATTTTCCCTGGAACAATATCAATATCATCATATATAACAATAAGGTTATCTAATGGTATTTTATAAAAATTCATAACTTCTACAACTGATTCACCACTTAAATTCATAAAGGTTTGTGGCTTTAATAGAATTACTTTTTCATTTTCTATTAATCCACTTCCTAACAATCCTTTAAATTTAGACTTATTAATTTCAATGTTATACTTCTCAGATAATTTATTTACAACATTAAATCCCATATTATGTCTTGTTTTAGAATAATTATCTTCTGGATTTCCAAGACCAACTATTAAATACATTTTTATCTCTCCTTAAATCTATTTTATTATAAAGCAAAATTTGCAAAAAAACAATATAAATAATGATATAATAATTAATCAAATTATTAAAATATAAATTGTTACTAAAAAAAGATAGATGTTATTTACATCTATCTTTTAATTTTATCTTTCTTCATGACTAGAACTTTCTTTTTCTTTAATATTTTTTAAATGGCTTATATCGTTTAAAACTTTAATTTCAAATTTTCCTTCTTCATCATCATATTCTACAATATTAAGTGATGTATTTTTTTGACTATATTCTTCTCTATTTTCTGAAAAAGGAATTCTTGTTATTTGTCTTAAAAAAGCTTCTATTGCAACCCCATGTGAGCAAATTAAAATTGTTTTTCCTATATTTTCATGAGCAATTTCTAACATTTTTTTATACATTCTTTTTGTTACATCTTCCATACTTTCTTGGTCTGGTATTTCACAAATATGATTTATTTTATCTTGTATTTGTTTTACTCTAGGATTAATTTTATTTACTTCATCCCAAGTCATACCATCATAAGCACCAAAATTCATTTCACATAAATCTTCATCTTCAATTATATTTAAATTATTTAAGTCTGCTAATTTTTTTATTGTTTTACCTGTTCTTGCTGATGTACTACTATAAGCAATATCAAACTTCACTTTACTTAATTTTTCTGTTAATCTATCTGCATAAATTATACCTTCTTCTGTTAAATCATAATCTGTTCTACCAGTTAATCTTTTATCTATATTTCCAGTTGTTTGTGTGTGTCTTACTATATAAAGTTTCGTTTTCATATTAATTCTCCTTTTATCTAATTGTATATTATAATTTAAATAAATAGTAAAAAAGGTTACATTTAATAATGCAACCTTCTATAGTTAATTATCAAACTTAAATATTTTTTTCTTATCTTCATCAAAACTTGAAGCTGCAACACTTGGTTCTATTTCTGAAATATTAACTTTTTTACCATAACCCATATCTGGAATATCTTGTTTTTCTGTAACAGGTATTACTTTTGGATTATTATCATTTACAATGACATTTGGTTCTCCCTCTGTAAAAACATACTGTCTTTTAGGTATTACAGGTGAAAAAGTTTTATCTTTCATAGATTTTAAAACAGCATCTAATCTCATTGGTATACTATAAGTTTCATTTTTTATAAAACTCATAAGATATGGTTGTAATTTTTCAGGTGTTTCTTCATATAATTTCATAAGATGATACATAACCAAATACATATCTGTACATCTTTTTAAATTAGGTGTAGACATAATGCTACCTTCTCTATTTCTATAATAAATATAGATAGGAAATTCACCATATTTTAATTTTTCTGCTAAAATTGCTGCTTTTATTGAATATACCATATCTTCATAGTACATTCCACCAATAAATTTTATATCATTTTTATTTAAAAATTCTCTTCTCCAAACTTTGCTTGCAACAGGAAAATGCATATCACATACTATTCTAGCTTCTCTTGTTGAGTTTTCAGCTGTTGGTATATAAGATTTATTACTTCCACCAACATATTGAACACCAAAATAAATGATATCTGCGCCATCTTCTCCTATTGTTTTATCAATGTTTTTTAAGGTTTCTTTATTATATAATGTATCATCTCCATCTAAATAAACTATGTATTCACCTACAGCTTTTTCAACTGCAATATTTCTTGATATACTTGGACCTGAATTCTTTTCGTTAGCTATTACTTTTATTCTAGAATCTTTTTTCTCAAATTTTCTTAAAACTTTTAATGTATTATCTGTTGAACAATCATCTACAATGATTAATTCAAAATTTTTATATGTTTGCATTAATATGCTTTCAATTGATGTTGAAACTATTTTTTCTAAGTTATATGCACATACTATTACGCTAAATCTAATATTTTTCGATTCATCCATAAATTCCTCCTATAAATATCTTTTAGATATTTAATTATTTTTCAATATAATCAAATTCGCATGTTCTTAGCAATCTATTCATAATTGCTAAACCAATGCCTTCTTTTTTTAAGCCTTCGATAAGTATTATTTCAGGTTTTATTTTATCTGCTTGTCTTAAAGCTGAAAAAATATTTTTTGCTACTTCATCATAGTTATTTTTTGAACCTACATTAATAAATCTACCATCTGATATAATAACTTTTTCTTCGTGCTCTTTAAATCCAATTATAACTACATTTCCTTTGTATTCTTTTACATATTTTTTTAAATAGAAAATTTGATCCAATTCATTTTCACAGTATATCAGTTTACATTTAGTATCTGGAGAATAATGTTTATATTTCATTCCTGGACTTTCTATTTTAGTACCAAAGTCTACTCTTTTAAAAACATTACCATCGATTATGACATTACCAATTAAATCATCAATTTCTTCTGGTGTAACTGCACCTGGTCTTAAAATAACTGGAATTTCATTAACAACTTTTACAACAGTTGATTCTAAACCTATTCTGGTTTTACCTCCATCTACAATAGCAGAAACTTTGCCTTCCAGCTCTTTTCTAATATCTTGAATATTAGTTCCACTTGGCTTTCCGGATATATTTGCACTTGGTGCGGCTATTGGAACTCCTGCATAAGTTATTATTCCTCTTGCTATTATATTATCTGGTATTCTAATTGCTACTGTTTTTTGTCCAGCAGTAACAATATCTGGTATAATGTCTTTCTTTTCTAATATAAGAGTAAAAGGTCCTGGCATGAAATTGTCAATTAATTTTTGTTCTACTTCAGTAATGTTTTGAGCAATGTCTTCAATCTTTCTCTTGTCTGCTAAATGAACTATCATTGGGTTGTCTGATGGTCTTCCTTTAGCTGCAAAAATTTTTCCAACAGCATTTTCATCTAACGCATTTGCTCCTATTCCATACACTGTTTCCGTTGGAAAAATTACAAGTTCACCATTTTTTATTAAGTTACATACTACTTTAAGCTCATCAGTATTAGTTTTTTCTTCCCAATTATAATACATATAAATAACCTCAGTTTATATTATACCATAATTTAACAATAAATGTCAATTATACTGGTATACATAATTCTTAATATTTTATTATAAAAAAAAACATCTTATAAGATGTTTTTTTAACTTTATATTTTAGATTATTTTACTATATATTTCTCAACTAATTCTGGTAATTCGACATTATTTTCTAAATCAATAAAAAAGCTTTCTCTTTTTTCATTTTCTTTAGGAGATTTTATCATACTTGGATTTTGCTTTATAGCTTCTTCAAAATTTACTTGTTCTAATTTTATTTTATCCTTTATATTGTTTAAAATATCTTTTCCTTTTAATGAATTTATAATAAGTAATGAAGTACCTTTCTCATCATTCATTTCAGGCAAAATACTATTTATTCCCCAAAAATCTGCAAGTGTTATATCTGATACTCTATGTTTTTTCTTAAACTTACAATCATAGCAAGAATCTCTTAAAGCAATATCACTTAAAAATATTTTCATATATATATCTTCTATATGATTTATATATTTGTTAGAATTTTTATATTTAAATAAAAGTTCATATTCATTCCAACCTCTATTTTCTTTATTTCTAAATGAAATGTTTTCTAAAATATCATTATCTATGTTTTTTCTATAATCTAAATATTTTTTCCAAACTTTTTTAGAAGGAACTCCATGACATATTAAATCTTGTGTATACAAATTATCATAATCTCTCATTAAATATTTTTTTAATCCTTCTATTTGGCAAGGGGTACCTGTATATAATACTAGTTTTCCTTCATTTAAATATTTTCTTGCTTCTTTATAAGTTTCACCTATATTACTTTGTATGTATTTTGATCCCATCATTTTAGAAATTTCAGGTATTTTTTCCACTTTAATATGCTTTACTAAAAAATTTTCATCAAATATTGCTCCAAAAACAATACCATTATTATTTAAAATATACTCAGCAATTAATGAAAATAGCCCACCAGATGAGCTATTCATTCTTGTTTGTTCATCAATATTAAAAGCAGCATATGCAAGTGGAATATCTGTGTCTTCTTTACTTTCATTAATTATTGGACAAACTTTTTCGCATAAACCACAATTTATGCAATAATTATAATTTATTTTAGGATATTTAAATTCTTTTTCATCTTCTACCATTGATATTGCATTTCTAGAGCAAACATTTTTACAAGCATAGCAACCACAACAATCTTTTTTATTTTTAAGCTCTATCATTTTCTACCCTTCTAATTGTAAATTATCTTTATTAATATCTAAAGCATTTTTTAAATAGTTAATTACTTTTTCTTGCTCTCTTTTTAAAATATTTGGTATATTTTCATAATCAGTTTTTAAATTTTTATTAGAAATTTTATCATTAAATTTTTTATTTTTTAATTCAAACTTTTTTAAAAGAGTTTCTATTCTAGAATTCATATCACGCATTCCTTCTTCATCTCTTTCAAAAATCAAGAATGGCTTATCAAATATAATTGAAAATACACAAGAATGAAATGAATCTGTAAGTACCATAAAAGAATTTTTTATTAAATATAAAAATTCTGCAGGTCCACTTGCATAAAAAGAATTTTTATCTAATATATCAATAACATCGCAACCATTTTCTTTTGCAAATCTTTCTATTTCTTCATTCTTTTCCTTTGAAACATTTCCTAAAAAATATTTTAATATATATTTATTACTTTTTAATTGAACTGGTTTTTTCATAACAGAAGTCCATTTTTCTGCTGATAGCATCATTGTAGGGTCTAATAAAACTATGCAATCTTCTCTTCCTGTTATATCTTTTACAATATTTTTTCCTATATCTTCTCTAACAGAAATTGCTTTCATTTCTTTCAAAGCTTCGTATTTTTCATAGCTATCTGTTGGTATATCGCTTATTCCAAAACTTGCAGAAAAAGATATTCTTTTTTCCATTGGTGCAAATCTTGCGAATGAAAAATCGCTAAATCTATCTTTAAATTTATAATTCCAGATTTGATCACTTCCAATAATAAAATAATCATATTTTTCATGAAAATTTTCTGGAATATTATCATGGTATATAACATCATTAGATAAATTAACATTTTCTCTATTAAATTCTAAAAATCTTTCTCTTCTTCCTTGAAAAATTTTCTTTGCTTCTTCTATGCAATTCTTATCATCTACTATTTTGGCATTTTTTATAGTTTCTGGATTCAGATGTAAAGATTTTAATACTTCTTGAACTGCATAATTTTGTAATCTGTTTCCATAATTATTTTCATCAAATATTGTTATAATACCTACCTTTTTCAACTTTTACCTCCTGTTAATAATGTTTTGATAATTGTTTTTATGTAAAATTAAATAGTGCAAAAAATAATACCTAATTTATCTTTAGATTAATTAGGTATTATTAATTTTATATTTATATATTTTTATATTTTATATACCTACCCTTTTTAATCTATTATTATTTGGACTATAAAAATTAAGCGTAATATGGGCGACCATATTACCATAAGTTATGTTATTTTGTTTTAATCTTTTTCTTATGTTTTTCATAGTTTGTTTAAAATTCCTCTCTTAATTTTATAACCAATTAAATTATACTATAAAACTTTAAATAAATCAATAGTAAATATTTTATTTCTATTTTTTTCCATTTATCTCTTTTAATCTAAAAAAATCTTCTTTTTTTATATTTATTAATTATTATAAAAAATTTATTAAACTTTTATATCTATATATTTATACAATTATTTTTCAATTTTTATGTTTATTAGATATTTACACAAATATTTCTTATGATTTTATATCTGTTCATATAAGGATTTATTAAATTAAAAAAAATTACTAGAAAGATTTTCTAGTAATTTTTTATTTTTCTTTTCTTATTTCTGTTTCTTTTTTCTCTTTTTCATCTTCACATATATCTTCTAACAATCGTTGTTTAAAAAATTCTTTATATCCTAATGCAATAATAATTATCATAATTATTGCAAATGATAAAGCTTTCCATATTCCACTATCCATAAGAATAATAGCAAACATTCCAAATATTGCACTTAATCCATATAAAATTAAAACTGCTTGTTTTTGTGTGAAACCTTTTTTTAGCATTCTATGATGTAAATGTTCAGCATCTGGCTCGATAATTGACTTTAAAGATTTTCCATGAATTATTCTTCTAAATATTGCAAATAATGTATCAAATATTGGCAATGCAAGTACCATAATAGGAGCTACTATAACTATAGCTGTATATGTTTTTGCAATTCCTAAAATTGAAATTATAGATAAACAATATCCTAAAAAATTTGAACCTGTATCCCCTATAAAAGTTTTAGCTGGATTAAAATTATATGGTAAAAAACCACACAAAGCTCCGCCCAATGCTGTAATTAAAACAATTGAAATTATTGGAGATGAATTTAATGAAAAAATTATAAGTAATGATATACAAGAAATTAATGATATTCCAGTAGATAATCCATCTAATCCATCAATTAAATTCATAGCATTTGTTATACCAACAATCCAACCTATTGTAAGCAATATATAAAAAGCATCTCCAGCATTTTCTAAATTTAAAAATGGAATATCCAAATTATCAATTCTTATACCAAATCTTATTACAACTATTGCCGCTATAATTTGAGCAATTAATTTCCAAACTGCTTTAACACCTTTTACATCATCTATAAAACAAACAATTCCTATGATTACAGCTCCTAAAATAAAACCTATTATTTTTTGTATATAATTTTCCTCATATAAATTGATTTTATTTTCTATGCACATTATTATTATTAAATATAATATTGATACAAAAAAACCAGCTATAACTGCTAGTCCACCAAGTCTTGGCATAGTAATTTTGTTTATTCTTCTTTCATCTTTTGGTGTATCTACAGCCCCTAATTTTTTTGCTAAGTTTATTGTATGTGGCGTTGCCATAAAAGCTGTCATAAATGCTATTAGAAAAGCTATTGCTATATCTCCCCACATAATATGTGTCCCCTCTATTTCATATTATCTTCTTCAATTTTTTCTATCATTTGTAATCTTTCAAAATATCTTCCGTTTAAAAATTCTGCTCCAATCCAAGCTCTAATAATTTGTACTGCTTTACTAATGCTTAAATAACTTCCTGGTAGAGCAATTATATTTGCATTTATATGTTCTTTTGCTTGCTTAGCTGTATTTTCATCAAAACATGGTGCACATCTTATTCCTTTAAATTTATTAGCAGTTATTACCATTCCAGAAGATGTTGTACAAATTAATATTCCTCTTTCACATTCTTTATTTTGAACTGCTTCTGCAACTTTTTTTGCATATATTGGATAATCTGTTCTTTCTGCACTATAAGTTCCAAAATCTTTATATTCAATATTTAATTCTTCTAAATATTTCTTAATTTCTTCTTTTAACTCATATCCTCCATGATCTGACCCTAAAGCTATCATCATTTATTCCTCCTATAGTTTATTTTGCCCATACTATATCACACAATTCTTTATAATACAAGAATATTCTAATCCATAAATGTGAATTTTGTGTGAAATTATTTTCATAATTTATGTTTTTTAAAAAATTGCTTGATTTTTAAATATATTCATGTTAAAATATTTGAAGTAAAATTTACTTTATCATTTAAGAGGAGGTGCAAAATAAATGCCAAACATTAAATCAGCTATAAAAAGAGTTAGTGTTATAGAAACAAAAACACTACAAAATAATATGGTAAAATCTGCTTACAAAACAGCTGTTAAAACTTTTGAAGCTGCTGTAGCAGAAGGAAATAAATCAAAAGCAGAAGAAGCTTTTAAAGAAGCAGTTAAAAAAGTTGATCAAGCTTGTACAAAAGGTGTTATAAAAGCTAATACAGCTTCTAGAAAAAAATCAAATTTAGCAAAAAAATTAAATACAGTTAAATAATCGTATTTTATACGATTATTTTTTTATTTATATTTCCAATATTTTCATTTGTTTTGCATTTTTAAAAGTGCTATCATTAAACAAAGGAGATATGAAATATGGATAATTTTAAAATAACAATAAAAAGTAAAAAAATAAAAAGATTAGTAGGTATAAATTTACTAATCTCTTTTATTATATGTTGCTTAGCAATTATAATGCTTTGGATTTATAATACATATTACATATCTATATATTTATTTGATGCCAGCATTATAGTTTTTAGAACTGGTTTATTTGTTGGAACATTTTCTATAATTTATGGTATTTTTTTTGAAAATTATTTAGAATGTGGTTAAAATTTGTAAATAAAAAACCCTCAATTTAGATTTTTAAACACAATAAAATATTATTTATTGTACTTAAAAATCTAAACTGAGGTTTTTTTTTATATTAATAATTTTCAGATTTAATTTCAAAAAATGCTTTTGGATGATTGCAAACAGGACAAACTTCTGGAGCTTTTTGTCCAACACAAATATGTCCACAATTTCTGCATTTCCATATTCTATCTCCATCTTTACTAAATACTAAGTCACCTTCAACATTTTCTAATAATTTTTTATATCTTTCTTCATGTTCTTTTTCTATTTTTCCAACTGCTTCAAATAAGTAAGCAATTTTATCGAATCCTTCTTCTTTAGCTTCTTTAGCCATTCTTTCATACATATCTGTCCATTCAAAGTTTTCACCTTCAGCAGCAGCTTTTAAATTTTCTGTTGTTGTAGGAACATCTCCATCATGTAATAGTTTAAACCATAATTTTGCATGTTCTTTTTCATTATCAGCTGTTTCTAAAAATATAGCAGCTATTTGTTCATAACCTTCTTTTTTAGCTTTGCTTGCAAAATAAGTATATTTATTTCTTGCTTGAGATTCTCCAGCGAAAGCCTCCATTAAATTTTTTTCTGTTTTTGTACCTTTTAATTCTGGCATTATTCATTCCTCCTATTTAAATATTTTTACAAGAATTGCATATTCCTTGAACCAAAATTCTTGCATCAGAGATTTCTACTCCTGTTTGTTCTTTTATAGCTTTTTTCATTTTTTCATTATCAAGATCATATAAAAAGTCAAAGACTTTTCCACATTTTATACAAATAGCATGATTATGCTGTTGTTTTGGGTAATCATACCTATCACCACCTGATTGCATAGGAATTTTATTTATCATGTTTCTTTCTACTAACATTCCTAAATTTCTATAAACCGTACTTCTACTAACACTAGGATCATTAGCTTTAACAATCATATAAATATCTTCTGCTGTTGGATGATCACAAGAATCTTTAACTACTTTTATTATTTCTTCTCTTTGTCTTGAATAATTCTTCATAAAAATCTCCTAAAATTAGGATTAATTCCTAATTTTGATTTATTATATCACATCTTATTTTTAAATCAAGCTTTTAAATTAAAATTATTTTATATATTTTTAATAATTTATCATAAATTTTATTTGCAATTTTTATATATAATTTCTTTATATTGTTCTACTAATTTTTCTAAACTATCTTCTGTAATATATTCATTAGTTGTATGTGGATTTATCGGTCCTACACCTAAAATATATTTTTTATTACAATTAATAAAACTAGCTTCTGTTATAAAATTAGTTGAAACAATTTTTTCATTTGTATTTGTAAAACATTTTATATTATTTAATATTTCTAAATTAGCATCATATTTTTTTAATATTTTTTCAAGTTCATTTAAAATAATATTAATATGATTATCATTGCATATTCTAAAATCAATATATACTTCACAATTTTTAGGAACTATATTTATACTTGTACCACCATTTATTTTTCCAATATTCATAGTAGTATATGGAATTTCAAATGGATATTTTTCTATTTTCAAATTATTATTATAAAAATTAATTAATTCATTTAAAAAATTTAAACATTGTTCTATTGCATTTTTTCCTGAAGTAGGCATGCTTGCATGAGAAGCCTTTCCTATAAAACTTATTTTTAATTCTAATAGTCCTTTACTACCATTCATAATTACATTATTAGTTGGCTCCGCAATTATCATAATTTTAGGAAATTCTTCTTTTATTTCTATAAATTCTTTTATTCCTGAAAAATTAATTTCTTCATCATAAGTAAAATACAATTTTACTCCTTTTTTCATTTTTTTCCAATCTGTATCACAAACTGCTTTTAAAATACCTGCTATTCCACCTTTCATATCACAAACACCTAAACCAAAAATCTTATTATTTTCTTTGGTAAGCTTAAAAGGATTAGTTTTCCAATTATCTCCATAACTAACTGTATCAGTATGACCTAAGAATCCAACTGTTTGCCTATTTTTTATGCTCATAATTAAGCCTTTTGTTTTATATTCTGTTACAAACCCCTTTTCTTTTAAAATTTTTTCAATATAATTAATAATTTTACAATTATCCTTATCTTTTACTGTATTAAAAGATACTAATTTTCTTAATATTTCTTCCACTTTCATCATCTTCTATTACCTTTCCACTAACAATTATTTTTTTCATATAATTATTTATAAAATCTAATTCTATCTTTATATAGTATCCTGAAGGCTGAATTATTTTAAATTCTTTTTGATTATTAAAAATTTTTTTATATATAGCTGTTGCTATACTTCCACTTCCACAAGCTGTTTCATAATATAAAGTATTTATTTTTTTTACCCATACAATAGGATTTATTTTTATTTCTTTATTAAATTTTTCTAATAATATCACTCCAATTGCTAAAGAATTTGTTTTTACTTTTTCCATAATTTCTTTTATTTCTTGCTTAGCTTTATTTTCATCTTCATGTAATTGTTTTATATACTTTTTTGATATTATTTCATCTAAAACAATAAAATCTATTCCATCTAAATTTACTAAATAATATTCTTTAATTTTTTTTAAAAAATCAGATATATTTTTTTCTATTTTTAACTCAACAAAAACTTCACCTTTTTTATCTATTCCTCCTAATAAAATATTTTTTTGTCCTGAAACTTTTAAATTTATAGTGCCTTCTTTTCCATTTAAGTATTCCCAAATAGCACATCTACTTGCATTTACGCAAAATTCTCCACCTGCCATTTCTAATTTTTTCTCTTTTAAACTTAAAAAGCCTACTTGTTCTACTTCTGTATTTTCCCTTAAAATGTAATCATTAATTTCTTTTTTTTCTTTTTCATTATAATCATTTCCAAATATTAATGCTGTTTTGTTGCCACCTGGATTTAATACCTTAAAACTAAATTCTTTCATATAATTACTCCTTTCTAAAATTAATTTTTTATAATAAAAAAAAGCTATATGTATAAAAATCCTACATATAGCTTTTTTTAATATTTAATTTATAAAATATTTTTAAACTACTGTAGGTACACATCACTTTAAGCCTGTACCTACAACAATTTAATTGTAATAGTTACAAGCTCTTAAAAATGATGATGTAATTCGTTTAAAAATATTTTTAATTTCATAATTATTTCCTTTTATTTATTTTTTTTATTCTAGCATACTTTATATATTATGTCAAACCTACGTTGGTAAAATAGTTGTAGAACTTGCTCCCTTTCCAACTACTTGTGACATCAAACTATTCCATGTGTTATTTCCAATAATTCCATCTTGTGATAGTCCATTTCTATTTTGGAAAGTAAGAATTGATTCTCTTGTTTTTGGTCCAAAAACACCATCTAGTCCACCTGTATCATATCCTAAAGTTGTTAATGCATCTTGTGCTATACAAACATATACTCCTCTACTTCCTTGTCTAATAATCGGATAACCATATGCAACTTGCCTTTCATCAAAATGCACCCATCTAGGCGTAAGACTAGCTGGTTCTACATAATTCCATATTCTAGAGCTAATTGCTAAATTTCGCATTTCATTTCTTTGTGCCTCATTTAAATTTTGTCCTACATCAAATGCAAGTCCTGCATAATGTTGTGATAAATTACTATGGCCTCCTTCCCAAGGTCTTTTAAATGCAAAACCAACAAAAATTGGCTTTCCATATATATATCTAAAACTATTCCAAGCTTCCATTGCTCTTCTATCAGTCCATAAAAGTCCAGACTTACTAGAACCTCTAAATTCACCTACTGTTAAACTTTTATTTGAATTGTATGGCATAGCTTGTGATTCATTTCTATAATATGTTTCCATACGATTTGTATTATTATTATAAATTAAAATTTTTGCCATAAAAAAACTCCTTTCATAATATAATGTATGAAAGAGAATTTTTTTTGTTATTTTTTTATATAAATTAATTAGTAATATTTACTTAAAGTTTTATTAATCTTTTAATTCTAATATTTCTAATAATTTTTCAAATTTATCTATAATATAAGTCGGATTTGCACTTTTTAAGTTTTCTACTTTATCATATCCATATGTAACTGCTATTGTATCTATACCAGCATTTTTTCCAGTTAAGATATCTGATTTACTATCTCCAATAATTACAGTGTCTTCTTTTGAAACATTCAATTTATCCATTATATAATTTATTATTTCTGGATCTGGTTTATGTTTGAAATTGCTTTCTTCTGTTCCTAAAACATAATTAAATCCTTCTAGATTAAAATGTAAAACCATTTTATCTAATATTCTTTTAGGTTTACTTGATGCTATTGCCATAAAAAATCCTTGTTGTTTAAAATAATCTATTGTATTTTTTACATTCTCAAAAAGCACTGTTGCATCTGCAAAATGTCCTTCTTCTATATAATATTTTTTATAATGTTTTTGGTACTCTGAAGATAAATTTTTCTTATCATTAGGTAAAACCTCTTCAAACATTTTTCCCAAAGGCATCCCTGCTAACTTTTGAAATTCATCTTTAGTTATTTCAAATCCAGCATTCTCTTTTAATGTATGATTAAACGATAAAAACACATCTTTTTCACTATCCCATACAGTTCCATCAACATCAAATATAAGTAATTTCTTTTTCATAAGAAATCAACTCCTTTTATTTTTAATAATTCATATATTTGCCTATTATTTTACATTATTTAATTTACTTTGTAAATTAATGTTAATATATTTTTTCTTTTGATTTTATAATAATTCTTTTTTTAGAATCGTTTGTGCAAGTAATTAGTGTTACTTCTCTTCTACCATTTGTTTCTTGTGATAAGCATTCTACATTTGTTGGCAATACTTCAAAAGTATCATAAATTTCATATTCTAATTTTCCAATTTTATTATCTATTAAAAAAAAAGTATCTCCTATTGATAATTTTTTTAAATTATGAAACATATTTTCATTTATAAAATTATGTCCTGTAATACATAAGTTACCAATTTCATTAGGATTTGGTCCCCAGAATTTTGTAACAGATATTCCTAATGCACTTATAGAATGATTTGAAAGCACATATGTTTCTAACTTTATTTTAGGAATTTCTAATTTAGCACATACATCATATTCTTTATACTTACTTATTACCTCCTCTTTAGGATATTCTTTTATTTCTTCCGATTTTATTCTTTGAGTTTTATAAGTTACATTTTTGCTTTCAATACTATATTTTAAAGCCATTTCTTTTTCTTGAATAAATTTCGTTTCTTCATACTCTTCTATTACTATAATTATTAAAAATAAAAAAATTAATCCTACAAGAAAAATATATTTTTCTATTTTCAAATTAATCCCTTTCTCATATTTATTTTTTCTCACTAACTAATATGTAATGAAGATGTTTAAAAAACACCTTCTTTTTTTATATTAACTTTATTTCTTTTTAATACTATATACACAATAAAAAGCTATTATTGATAAAATAATTGTAACTGGTACATATATATTTACACCTGTTTTGGGAAGCACAGTTGGTTCAACTTCATTTGTTGTATTTTCTTGAATTGGAGGTTCTACTGTAGTTTCAGATGCCACTTGTGGCTTAACATCATCTAAAACATTAAATGAAAAAGTTTTTTCTGCTATTGTTTCATTTGATTTTGCCAAATCTATTAACTTTAAAGTAATATCATATTTTCCTGCTTCAGTAAAAATACCTGTTAAATTTAATTCTTGCACTACATTTGCTCCACCAATTCCATATCCTTGTGTACTTCCCCATCCTTCTTCTATAATATCATATTCTTTTTCATCTAATTTTTCACCTAATAATTTAACTGTTGCTCCTTCTGGTACAACAGCTGTTGCTATTAATCTTGCTTTTTCATAATAACGTCCCATAGCAGAAGAATACGAAAGTTTCATTGGTATTTCTTTATTTTTTAATATATTTTCTTCAGCTGTTAACTTAATATCATATGGAATATATTCTGGTTCCACTAATATTTGTTTATCTATTTTAGCTTCATTATAATCTTCTGAATCATTAATATCTTTAAATTCTTTTCCTGTTATTTTAAATTCAGTTGTGTTTGAAGTAGTTAGTTCCTCTTTTGCTTTAAATGTTACTTTCATTGTTCTTATAGGTGTTTCCTCTTGATTATAATTAATTGTTAATTTTTTTGTTCTAGAGTCACCTAATCCTCCTTCAGAATCATTTGCTGTTCCATTATTTACACTTATATAATCAAAAATATTACTATCATACAAAATTTCAAAATTGTATTTTTTTAATTTTAAATCACCAAAATTAAAAAATAATTCTACTGTTTGGCCTGGTCTTGCTATTGTTGGAACATCTACTGAAATATTTAAGTCCTCACTTGCATAACTTAAAACATTTAATATAAGCATATTTATTATTATTAATAATATAAAACTACTTATTATTTTTTTCATAAGAATTCCTCCTTATTTTATTTTTATATTCATATTATTATCAAATTTGTAAAATTTATATTGTAAAATTTTTCAAAAAATTGTATTCTTAAAAAACAAAATTTTTTTCATATAATAAAAAACAAGTTTATTTTAAATGTAAATTTCATTTAAAATAAACTTGTTTTTATATTAATTTTTATTTCTTTATTTTTTTAATTCTTCTAAGAATAATTTATTTAGAAGTTGTGGATTTGCTTTTCCTTTAGTTTCTTTCATTGCTTGACCTACTAAAAAGCCTAAAGCTTTGTCTTTTCCAGCTTTATAATCTGCAACTGATTGCTGATTATTTTCTAAAATTTTCATTACAACTTCTTTAATTGCACTTTCATCAGAAATTTGTACCCAGCCTTTTTCTTCTATAATTTTACTTGGCATTTTAACTTCATTAAATAATTCTTCTAAAACTTTTTTTGCAATAGCCGAACTTATTGTTCCTTTATCTATTAAGCTTACAAGTTCTCCAAGTTCTTTACCTGTAAATTTTAAAGCATCTGGTTCTTCTTCTCTTTCATTTAAAATTCTTGCAATATCAGACATTATCATATTTCCAACAGTTTTTGGATTATTGCAAATTTTAGTTGCTTCTTCAAAAAGATTTGAATAGTATTTTGATGCAACAACAAAATTTGCTGCTTTTTCTGTTAATTCATAATCTTCTATATATCTTTTCTTTCTACTTTCTGGTAACTCTGGTAAACTTTTTCTAATGTTTTCAATATATTCATCTGAAAGTTTAATTGCTACTAAATCTGGTTCTGGAAAATATCTATAATCTTGAGCATCTTCTTTATCTCTCATAGAAAATGTTCTTCCAGAAATTTCATCCCATCTTAAACTTTCTTGTAAAATTTTATTTCCTTTTTCAAGTTCTTCAATTTGTCTTTCTGCTTCATAATCAATTGCTCTTACTATATTTCTAAAAGAGTTCATATTTTTCATTTCTGTTCTAGTACCAAATTCTTTTGCACCTTTTTTTCTAACAGAAACATTCACATCTGCTCTTAAAGAACCTTGTTCCATTTTACAATCTGAAATTTCTATATATTCAAAAATTGATTTTAATTTTCTCATATATGCTTCAACTTCTGCTGAACTTCTCATATCTGGTTTTGAAACTACTTCTATTAATGGAACTCCTGCTCTATTTAAATCAACAAAAGTTCCTCTTCCATATTCATCATGATTTAATTTTCCAGCATCTTCTTCTATATGAATTCTTTCTATTCTAATTTGCTTTTCACCTTCATCAGTTTGAATAGTTACATATCCATCATAACAAAGAGGTTTATCAAATTGTGATATTTGATATGCTTTTGGTGAATCAGGATAAAAATAGTTTTTTCTATCGTTTTTACTATTTTTTTCTATACTACAATTTGTAGCAAGTCCTGCTTTTACTGCATATTCAACAACCTTTTCATTCAAAACAGGTAAAGTTCCTGGCATTGCCATACAGATTGGACAACAATGTGTATTTGGCTCTCCACCAAATTCTGTTGAACAAGAACAAAATATTTTTGTTTTAGTAGAAAGCTCACAGTGAACTTCTAATCCTATTACTACTTCGTAATCATCTCTTACCATTAGTTATCCCCTCCTTTAAATGTTGGTTTATTTTCTCTAAAATTAGAATTTTGTTCATAAGTAAATGCTGCTCTAAATATAGCTTCTTCATTAAATGCTTTACTTACTAATTGAAAACTAATTGGAAGACCTTTGCTATCTAAGGCACAAGGCACACTCATTCCAGGTAATCCTCCTATATTTACAGGAACTGTACAAATATCTGCTAAATACATTTCTAGTGGATTACTTGTTTTTTCTCCAATTTTAAAAGCAGTTGTTGGTGAAGTTGGTGTTAATAATAAATCATATTTTTTAAATAATTCATCATATGCATTTTTTATAACAGTTCTAACTTTTTGAGCTTTTTTATAATAAGCATCATAGTAACCTGATGAAAGAACATAAGTACCTAGAATAATTCTTCTTTTTACTTCTGGTCCAAAGCCTTCACTTCTAGAGTTTTTATAAATATCTTTTAAATTATCAAATTTTTCTGTTCTATATCCATATCTAATTCCATCAAATCTACCTAAATTTGAACTTGCTTCTGCACAAGCTATTATATAATAAACTGCTGTTGCATATTTTCCAACATCTAATGAACATTCTTCAACTGTTGCACCCATTTCTTCGTATTTTTTTGCAACATCTAATATAGCTTTTTTTACTTCTTCATTTATTCCTTCTCCAATATATTCCTTTGGAAGTCCTATTTTCATTCCTTTTACATCATTTACTAAACTTAAAGTGTAATCTTTCTTTTCCATATCTATTGATGTTGAATCTTTTTCATCATGTCCTGCGATTAGATTTAAAAGTAAAGCGGAATCTGTAACATCTTTAGTTATTGGTCCAATTTGGTCAAGTGATGAAGCAAATGCAACTAATCCATATCTTGAAACTAATCCATAAGTAGGTTTTAGTCCTACAACACCACATAAAGAAGCTGGTTGACGAATACTTCCACCTGTATCACTTCCTAAAGTCCATGGTGCCATTTCTGCTGCAACTGCCGCTGCACTACCACCTGATGAACCTCCTGGAACTCTCTCTAAATCCCATGGATTATGTGTTTTAAAAAATGCTGAATACTCAGTTGATCCTCCCATTGCAAATTCATCCATATTTAATTTTCCAAGATAAACTAAATCTTCTTTATTTAAATTTTCAATAACTGTTGCATTATAAGGAGCAATAAAATTTTCTAACATTTTTGAGCTACAAGTTGTTTTTGTTCCTGTAATGCACATATTATCCTTTATTCCTATAGGAATACCAGCAAATTTTGAAACTTGTTTTCCAGATTTTCTTGCTTCATCTACTTCTTTTGCCTTTTTTAATGCTGATTCTTCTAAAGTAGAAACATAAGCTTTAACCTTACTATCTTTTTCTTTTATTCTATTAAAGTAACTTTTTGTAATTTCTTCTGAAGTTACTTCACCCTTTTCAAGCTTTTCTATAAGCTCGTGTACTGTATATTCATAAAGTTCCATCTTAATTCTCCTTAATTTTATTTTCAATTTGTTTTATTTTCATATAAATATGTGGCCAAGAAAAAACTCTTTCAATATTTTTATTTTCTAATCCTTTATTTGCTCTAGTATCCATTAAAAAAGTTTTTATCCCACTTTCAGATACCATTTGACAATTTAAAAAACTATCATCTATAAATAATTCTACATTTTCTTGCTTACATGCTATTAACTTATTTTCAGCATTAACAATAAGTTTATCGCAAGGAACATTATTTTTCTTAATCCATTTCTTAGTTGTATTAATTACATCAAATTTATCTGATTCCCATCTTGCTGTGATTAATACAATTTTGTTCCCTTCATCATGAAGTTTTTGAAGATATTTAATTGATAATGTTTTTGGTCTTGTTTCAGTAATAATTTTTTCGTAGAACTCATTTAAAAATTCTATATCTTCTCCTTCTTTCCAATCATGTAAATACTGAATATAAAAATGTGTATTGCAATTTCCATCTTTTAAAATTGGCTCTTTCTTTAGTACATCTATTGTATACTCTTGTGCATAATTAAGCATTATTTCGCAAGTATCTGCTATTGTATCGTCAATATCTATTCCTATTATCATGTTTATTTATTCCTTTCTTTGCCTACTATTGCCATATACAATTTTTAATTAATTACTTTTGGAATTCTAAACATTCCTTCATCTTGACTTGGAGCATTTTGCAATAAAATATCTCTGTTTCCAAAATCTACAACTTCATCTTTTCTTAAAACATTGCTTTTTTCATTTGCAGCAATAGTTTCATTCATTCCTTCTGTATTAACATTATTAATTGTGTTTGCAAATTCTAAAATTTCTTGCATATCTTTAGTATACTTTTCAATTTCTGTTTCTGATAAATTTAAATCCGCAAGTTTTGCTATATGAATTATTTCTTCTCTACTAATTGCCATTTACTTCACTCCCTTCAAATAATAGAAATATTATATACTGAAATATAAAAAAAAACAAGAAAACAAGAAAAATAAGTTTAAATTAAATTTCAATATTTTCTAATAAAATAAAAAAGTCTAAAATTTTAGCAATCTAAAATCTTAAACTTTTCTTTACTTTATATTAATTTTTTAATTATATAAATATTATTAATTAATCATTCCTAATACACCTTTAATTGCAGCATTAGTTGCTGTAGAACCACCACCATTTGATGGAGCAGGTGAACCGTGTGTTTGTTCCATTGCTTGATTATTAACTGGTGCAAGTAATACTTTACCTGTTCCTCTATAAACATTTACTAAACCTTCTCCAGATATACCAGAACCAATTAAAGATTTTGTAGATTTTTCTACTGTAAACTCTAAAGTTGCAGACCATGCTACTGCAAAATTTCCATCAACTCTTAATACATCATTTTCTAGAGTTATTTCTATTAATTCATCTCTTGGAACAAAACTTTCTAAAGCTACTATACCTTGTCCTACTAATTTTAAATTAAATAAACCTTCTCTTCCAAATACAGCTGATGATAAATTAGAACGTGCTACTATTTCTTGATTTACTGTAGATTCACAAGCTAGAAACAAACCATCATCTAAAACAATTCCATCTGGCCACTCAGCCATATCTTCTAATAAAATATGTCTATATGTAGGTTCTAACATTAGAAGTCCTTTTCCTTTATATTTTGGCTTAACTGCAGATTCTTTTGTTACAGCACCTTTTATTGCTTTTCCTAAAAAATCTCCTACACCTTTAACATCACTACTTATTTCTACATTTCCCAAAGTCCATTGCATTGCACCAGCACTTACTGTGTATTCATTATCATTAATTTCAATTAATACTTGTCTTTTTCTGATGTTCATTTTATTTGAGAAATATGAACTTACAGAATTATAAGGTGTAACACTTAAGTCATTAACATATTCTATTATTCTCATTCCCTCTTTTTTGTCAAGAGTT
Organism: uncultured Clostridia bacterium; assembly: GCA_947627185.1. Taxonomy (GTDB): domain Bacteria; phylum Bacillota; class Clostridia; order TANB77; family CAG-508; genus Scatovivens. Next base: position 44,473 of record CANQVF010000012.1, read on the forward strand.
CTTACATTTTCATTTTTTAATAAATTTTTAATTTTATACATTTTTTCCTCCTTTGTATACAAACAAAAACTTTAGTATCTTAATTCTTATCTATATAAATTATCAGATGACATTAATTTTCCATAACAATCTTTAAATTGTCCAAATGCTATAAAAACAAAATCATTAGCTACAAGTGCTAACATAGTTATAAGACACATAAGTCCAATTGGTTGACATACTATCAATGCTAATATTGATACTATCGTTCCATATAAAAATAAAAATCCTGAACCTATTTTTCCAGCATATAAACGATGTACTCCAAATAATCCTAAGAACCAACATAACATTAAAGCTGTAAATCTATTTTTTGTACTTACATTATTTTCTTCATTTTCCATTTTCTTTTGTTTCTCCTTTTAAAATATACTATTATCTAATAATATATTAATATTAATTAAGTTTTCTTGTCAATAGTAATTCAATATGTTACTAAAATGAAAAAAAAATGTAAAAAAAGCTGATTTAAAAATCAAGTAAAAATTTATATACTTAATTTTAAATCAGTTTTTATTTTAATTTTAATATAAATAATTTTGTGGATTTACTGGTGTTCCACCAATTCTTATTTCTAAGTGTAAGTGTGGACCAGTTGAATTTCCTGTAGAGCCAACAGCACCTATTGTTGTGCTTGAATCTACAGACTGACCTGCAAACACATAAAGTGCACTACAATGAGCATAATATGATTGGATGCCATTACCATGATCTATTATTATTAAATTTCCATAAGAACCTTTATATCCAGCATAAGAAACTGTACCAGCTGATATTGCTCTTATTCCTGTTCCCTTTGCTGTAGATATATCCAGTCCAGTATGAGCAGAAGATCTAGAACTACTTCTTGCTCCAAATCTTGAACTAATAGAACCATTTACTGGAATAGAAAGTGGCATTCCACTAATACTTCCTGTAGCAGCAACTTGAGTTGTTGAAACTATAGCTTTTTTAGTATTTTTTTGTTTTTGTGCTTCTAAATTTTCTTTAGCTATTCTTTCTTCTTCAGCTTTTTTAGTTTCATATTCTGTAATTTTATTCATTTTCAATTCATTTAATGAATTTTTGGCTTCTTCTAATGAAATTACTGAATATTCTGTTGAATAAACATCAGCAACTCCTAATTTTAAATCTACATTCTCATTTAGATTTGCTTTAATTTCGTTTATTATGTTTTCTGCTTCTTCTTGACTAGAAACAATTGCCTTTTGCTCTCCATTTGATGTTATAGCATAAGTTTTATATGTTGTTGTTGTCAAGTCCTTAATTGCTAACATAACCTTTTTTTCTTCTGTTTCTTTATCCCTACTAATCAATTGTAATTCATACTCTGGTAATTGTGATATTTCTCTAAATGCAATATTTCCAGTAGTATCATTTATATATTTGTCTATTTTTGCTTTTATAATTTCTTCATTATATACAAATCCAATTGTCTCACCTGATATTGTGACTTTATATGCAGGTTTGTATTTAATACATACCATAGTTATTATTATGGCAGAACCAATTGTGACAAGTTTTAGGGTTTTGAAAGTTTCTTTAGTATAATATTTAACCCAATTTATTAAAATAAAATTCACTCTCCTTTTCTGCTTTAAAAAAATCGTCACTAAAAAATATTATACTATAAACTTAGTACCATTTCAAGCAAAATAAATGATGTTTAACCAATTTTAACCACTTTTAACTAAAATTTTCTTTTTTAGCTTTTCAAAAAGTATAACTTTTCTTTACTATTCGTATTTTTTCTCTTTTTTTCTCGTTTTTACTATATAATTTGTTTTTTTATTTTTTATTTAAAGTGGGTTTTTTATTTTATTTTTTTATACTTTTTTTATATTGATTCCCAAAAAAACAAGCAAAAAAATATAAAATTTTCTGCTTGCTTTTTTCATATTATATTTAATTTTATAAATATTTTCTTAAATAAAATACCAACTATTTTAACTTCATAGAAAGTAATTTACTTATACCTTTCTCTTCCATAGTAATACCATATACTGTATCAGCAGCTTCCATAGTTCCTTTTCTATGAGTTATAACTAAAAATTGTGAATTGGTAGAAAACTTTTTTAGATATTCTGCAAATCTATATACATTAACATCATCAAGAGCTGCTTCAATTTCATCAAGTACGCAAAATGGTGCAGGATTTATTTTTAATATTGCAAACAATAAAGCAATAGCTGTAAAAGCTCTTTCTCCTCCAGATAATAACATCATATTTTGTAATTTTTTACCAGATGGTTGAACAGCAATTTCAATACCACATTCTAATATATTATCTTCATCTGTAAGTATTAATTCTGCCTTTCCTCCTCCAAATAGTTCTGCAAAAACTTCTCCAAAATTTTTATTTATAATTTTAAATTGTTCAGCAAATTGCTTTTTCATAGTTTCTGTCATTTCACTAATAATTTTCTTAAGTTTATTGCTAGAATCTTCTAAATCAAGTCTTTGCTCACTCATAAAATCATATCTTTCTTTAGTTTCTTGATATTCTTTTATTGAATCAACATTTATACTTCCCAAATCCTTTATTTCATTTCTTATAGAATTAACTTGTTTTTGTACTGCCGTTGGATTTTCAGCTTTTTCTATTCCTTCAACATTATTAGGTGTTAATTCATATTCTTCCCACATTTTATCTATAACTTGATTTAGTTCAAGTTCTATTTTAGACTTCTTTAAATCTAATTTTGAAATATGTGCTTTTATATCTTCTAATTTCTCATTTTGATTTTCTATATTTTTTTCTATCTCAACTAATTTTTCATTTTTTTGAGTTCTTTCTTCTTTTAATTTTAAAATTTTATCAGCACTTCCTAAAATTTCTTTTTCTAGTTCTTCTTTTTTCTGTTTTATTTCTTCTATTTTAGATTCTAACTGTTCATTTTCTTCCAAACTTTTTTCTCTTAGTGATTTTTTATTATCTATACTTGTTAAATTATTTTTAATATCTAAATTTATTCTATCTACCATTTCATTTATTGATGTTTCACTTTCATCAAAAGAAGAAACAGATATTCTTAAATTAGTTATATCAAAATTTAAATCATCTATATACTTTTGATTATCTTTATTTAAATTAGTAAATTCTTCAATTATTTTTCCCAATTCAGAATTTTCTTGTTCCATTTCTTGAACTTTTTGATTTTGACTTTCTTGTCTTATCAAGTTTTCTTCTTTTTCTACTTTTGTTTTTTCTAAGTCTTCTTTTAATTTTGAAAGTTTTGCATCATATTTTAATATTTCCAATTCTAAATTATCTATTTTTTGTTTCTCTGTTGCATATACTATTTCTAATTCTTGTACTTCATTTTGTTTTGAATCAAATTTATTTAAAATATCTGATATGCTATTTTCATAATTTTGTTTTTCTTTTTCTGCATTTTCAATTTTAATTTTAATTTCATTTAGTTCTTGCTCTAAAGCTTTTATTTCTTTTCCTCTTCCTAAAATACTAACTGTTTTATTTGCTACTGAACCACCACTAATTGCACCAGATGGATTTATTATATCTCCTTTTAATGTTACTATTCTAAATTTATATCCATTCTGTTTTGCAAGTTTTATACTACTATCAATATCTTCTACAACAACTGTTTTTCCTAATAAATTTAATACTATGCCTTCATATTTTCTATCACACTTTACTAAATCTGATGCAATTCCTATTACTCCATCTATGCCTCTTGTATTTATTCCTGATATTCTTTGTCCTTTAACAGAAGTTATTGGCAAAAAAGATGCTCTACCTAAATTATTATCTCTTAAATAATTTACTAATTTTTTAGCTACTTCTTCTGTATCTGTAACAATATTTTGAATAGTTCCTCCTAAAGTCATTTCTATTGCTGTTTCATATTGTTTATCTACTTGAATTAAATTTGCAAGAACTCCATGAACACCTTGTGATAATAACGAATTTCTTTCTGTAGCATCTAATAAAGACTTCACTGTTTTAGTGTAACCTTCTTTTTCTTTCTCAGTTTCAACTAAAAATTTATATCTTGATTCTTTTATTCTATACTCAGATTGATAACTATTAATTCTAATGTCAAAATCTTTAAGTTTTTCTGAACTTTTTTCTTTCTCATCTTTCATTTCATCTAATTCTTTTTTTATAGAATTTCTATTTTTTTCTATATCATAAAAACTTCTTGACTTTTCTTCTTTACTTGTTCTTGCACCATCTAAATCTGAAATTGTTTCTTGTATTTCGTTTTTTAAAGAATTTTCTCTTTTTTCTAAATTATCGAAATTTGCTTTTTCAGTATTTATTTCAGCAATAATTTCATATTTGTTATCAATATTTTTTTGTACAATTTGCTTTTTACTTTCTATTTCTATTTCTTTATCTGATAATGTTTTTGTGTATTTTTCAAGTTCTAATTCTTTTTCTTTTAAACTTGTTTCAAATTTTTCTTTATTTAAATATAAATTATTTTTCTTTTCTTGTTTTTGATTTTTTTCTTCTTCTAATTCTTGATTTCTTTTTTCTAATTCTTCTATCTCTTTTGCATATCTTTCGAAATTTTCTTTGTTATTTGAAATTCTTTCTGTTGCAATACCTATTTCACTATTATATTGTTCTTTTTTTTGGTTTCCTTCTGAACTTAAATTTTGAGTTTTTTCAATTTCTTCTATTAATTTATCTATTAATTCTTTTATTTCATCTTTTTCTGATTGTATATTTGATATATTTTCCTCTTCTTTTACTTTTTGAGTTTCTAGTAAATCAATATTATCTAAAGTTTCTTGTATTTGTGTTTTATAATTATCTATATTATATAGGAATAGTCCTATTTCTATATTTTTAAGTTCATCTCTCAAATTTAAAAATTTTTTAGCTTTTTCTGATTGTAACTTTAAAGGTTCTATATTATTTTCTATTTCTGAAATAATATCATTTATTCTAAGTAAATTTAGCTTTGTTTGCTCTAATTTTTTCTCAGATTCTAATTTTCTTGCTCTATATTTTACAATACCAGCAGCTTCTTCAAAAATATGACGTCTATCTTCTGATTTATTACTTAATATTTCATCAATTTTTCCTTGTCCAATAATAGAATATCCATCTTTTCCTATACCTGTATCCATAAATAGTTCTTGAATATCTTTTAATCTACAAGGTGTTTTATTTATATAATAACCAGATTCTCCAGTTCTATATAATCTTCTTGTAACAACTACTTCACTATATTCGATTGGTAATTTAGAATCAGAATTATCAATAACTAAAGAAGCCTCAGCATAACCTAAAGACTTTCTATTTTGAGTTCCTGAAAATATAATATCTTCTGATTTTGAACCTCTAAGAGATTTTACACTTTGTTCTCCTAAAATCCATCTAATACAATCTGATATATTGCTTTTTCCAGATCCATTTGGCCCTATTACTGTTGTTATTCCTTGTCTAAAATCTAAAACTGTTTTATCAGCAAAAGACTTAAATCCATACATTTCCAATCTTTTTAAGTACATTTTATTTTCCTCTATTTCTTTTACTTTAACTTGAAAATAATCATATTATATATTTCTACTTTTTTCAAGCATTTCTAACAAATTCTCTTGACCATTTTTTTAATAAGATATAAAATAATATATATATTTATTTATACATAAGAGGAGATTTAGATGAAAGAAACTTTTGATTTTTATAATAGTACATCAATAAAGTCATATAATCTAGATGAAAAAATACGTTACCAACTAAAAATGCTAGATGGCTTAGATAATTTTACAAGAAAACACACAGACAATGTTGCAAATATTACTTGTAGACTTTGCGAACACCTTGGATTATCAAAAGGATTTACTATTTACTGTACAACATGTGCATATTTACATGATATTGGTAAAATGTTTATTCCACCATCTGTTTTGCAAAAACCTAGTAAATTAACTGATGAAGAATATGAGATTATGAAAACTCATACAACAATTGGCTACAAAATGTGTATGAATGATTTAAAACTTAGACCTTATGCAGCAGGTCCATATTATCATCATGAAGCTTTAAATGGTTCTGGTTATCCAAATGGACTTACTGGAGATAAAATACCTTATGAAGCACAAATTATTAGAGTTGCTGATGAGTTTGAAGCAATAACTGCAAAACGTCAATACAAAAGTCACATTGGTATTATTGATGCTTTAAACATTCTTATTAGTAATGCTAGACCACCTGAAATAAAAAATGCTTCTGATGCAGTAAAAAATTTTAAAACTGCCAATGTTGGAAAAATAGATAAAAAAATATTAAAAACTCTTTTTAAAGTTATTATCGAAGATACAGAATATGAAATTGTTGCTAGAACAGACTATATAAACTTTTTAAAAGATGAAATTAAAAGAGTTTCAGTTGCTGAAAAATATTATAACAAAATGATTAATCAAAAAAATCCTGATAAAAAAGAATATCTAAAAGAAGAAGCAAAATGTTATTTACATCCAAATGAAGATGTTGAAAAAATTCCTCAAATGATAGCAGAATTTAAAAATGCTTATAAAGTTAGACAAGAACATATTGATAAATTATATGATGAAATTAAGCAAATTAAAAAATTAAGAATTTAATTTATATTTTTATTTTAAAAAAGCGTGCAATTATTTTTTACTATAATACACGCTTTTTTATATTTTAATATTGTCTTCCCCAAACAATCATTTTTTCCGCTTTTTTACCACATATTGGGCAAACATCTGACAAATGCTCTTGTTTAAATGGTATGCATCTTGAAGGTGCTCCTGTAACTTCTTTTACTTTGTCTTCACATTCAACATTTCCACACCACATTGTTTTAACATAACCCTGATTTTCATTTAAATTTTTAGCAATTTCCTCTAGAGAAAAAGCAACTGTTGTTTTTTCTTCTCTTCTTTTTTCACAAGCTTCAAACATGCTATTTTGGATATTATCTAAAAGTTCTCCTAATCTCTCTTTTAATTTATTTAATTCAATTGTTTCTTTTTCTCCAGTATCACGCCTTACTAAAACTGCAACACCATTTTCTAAATCTTTTGGTCCTATCTCAATTCTAACTGGAACTCCTCTCATTTCCCAATCATTAAACTTAAATCCAGTAGAACAATTATCTCTATCATCTAATTTTATCCTATAATCATTTTTTAATTCTTCAAAGATTTTATTTGCTTTTTCTAAAACTCCATCTTTATGCATAGCAATTGGAATAATAACTGCTTGAATTGGTGCAACTCTTGGTGGTAATTTCAATCCTCTATTATCTCCATGTGCCATTATAACTGCTCCGAGTAATCTAGTACTACTTCCCCAAGATGTTTGATATGCATATTCTTCTTTTCCTTCTTTATTTTGAAATTTTACTTCAAATGGTTTTGTAAAATTTTGTCCAAAATAATGAGAAGTTCCTGCTTGAAGTGCTCTTCCATCATGCATCAAGGTTTCTACTGTATATGTTCTTTCAGCTCCAGCAAATTGCTCTTTTTTAGTTTTTTGTCCTTTTAAAACTGGTATTGCTAAAAGATTTTCTATAATGTCTGCATAAATATCAAGCATCATCAAGGTTCTTTCTTCAGCTTCTTTTGCTGTTTCATGAATTGTATGTCCTTCTTGCCACAAAAATTCTCTTGAACGCAAAAATGGTCTTGTTTCTTTTTCCCATCTTAAAACATTACACCATTGATTTCCAAGTATTGGTAAGTCTCTCCAAGATTTTACCCACTTTGAATACATTGTAGACATTATTGTTTCTGAAGTTGGTCTTATGCATAATCTTTCTTCTAGTTCTTCTCCTCCACCCATAGTAACCCAAGCTACCTCTGGAGCAAATCCTTCAACATGATCTTTTTCTTTTTGAAGCATACTTTCTGGAATAAGAAGTGGCATATAAAGATTAGTTACACCTACTTCTTTAAATTTTTTATCTGCATAATTTTGAATATTTTCCCAAATAGCATACCCATAAGGTCTTATTGCTATAAATCCTTTGGTATCTGTATAATCTGCAAGTTCTGCTTTTCTTACAACATCTGTATACCATTGAGCAAAATCATCTTCTATATTAGTTATTTCTTTTACAAACTCTTCTTTGTTTCCCATATTTTTACCTCGTATAATGAACATATAAACATTATACGAACTCCTTTCTTTTTTATTTTTTTGTTATAATGTTTTTATA
>CANQVF010000013.1 GCA_947627185.1 uncultured Clostridia bacterium
GGACGTTCGAATCGTCTCTGGTTCACCAAAACTCTTCTCTTTCAGAAGAGTTTTAATATATCGAGGTGTGGCTCAGTTGGTAGAGCGCGTGGTTTGGGACCATGAGGTCGCAGGTTCGATCCCTGTCACCTCGACCATCAAGGAAACCGTTGTGGCTGTAAGGTTACAACGGTTTTTAGTTTATTCATAACCTTTTAAAACTTTTCATCAACCACTAGAGCTAAAAGCAAAAAAAGACATTTTTCACTTTTAACCTCTCAAAACCTTATAAAATCATATAAAAATTTAGTTTTTCCTATCATTTTTCCTTCCACCCTTTAAAAAAACTGGAAGGAAAAACTAAAATCTTGCAAACACTATTCATATCAATTTAAAATAGCATTTTTCGTAAGGTTTTTTCCTTCCAGTAATTATATGCAATTTTATAGAACTTTTCAATACTTTTGTTTAGTAATTTAACTAAATAAGAAATTTAATTTTTAAAATTAAAATAACATAATTGATTGATAAAATTATAAATGTATAGTATAATATTTATGTAATTGTCTTTAGAAAGGAAATATAAGCTATGTCAAATATTCCTGATAATATAAAAAATATTATAGAAGAATATACAAGTGAAGTAACAAAACTACTTGGAAAGCATTTAAAACAAATTATTCTATATGGCTCTTATGCAAGAGGAGATTTTAATGCAGATTCTGATATTGATATTATGATATTAACGGATTTTACAGATAAAGAAATAGTTGAATATAGAAGTAAAGTAATAGAAATTGCTTATGATATTGAATATGACAATGATTTTGAAATAACAATTTCACCATTATTAAAAAATATAGATAAATTTAATTATTGGTTAGAAGCATTACCATTTTATATGAATGTACAAAAAGAGGGAGTGGTTTTAAATGGAAAGTAAAGTTTCAAAAGAGTTGGCAAAACATAGATTACTTCAAGCCAAAGAAGATTTACAAGCAAGTAATCTATTATTTGAAAATAAATTATATAAATCTGCAAATAATAGAGCTTATTATGCAATTTTCCATAGTATAAAAGCTGTTTTATCATTAGAACCAATAGATTTTAAAAGACATAAAGATGTTTTATCTTATTTTAATAGAAATTATGTTAAAACTGAAAAATTTCCAAAACAGTTGGGACATTGTATCGTTGAAGCAAGTAAAATACGAGAAGATAGTGATTATGATGATGAGTTTATTGTAGATAAACAGAAAACTAAAGAACAATTAGAATTAGCAAAACAATTAATAGATTTAGTTGAAAAATATATAGAAAATAATTAAAAGTGCATTTCTCAATTTTTTCTCAAGAAAAATTAAAAAAGCTTGATATGTCAACTGTTTCGAGGTTCACCTCGACCAAAAAATTTAACAAAATTTAAAAACAGTTAAAAGTGTGAAAAGATACTATTTTCTAAATCTTTTAGAAAATAGTATCTTTTTATTTATATTCAAAAAGAATTATTAGTAAATCCTATATATAATAATTTGGATTCTAATATTATTCTATTATATGGATTATTAGATAGATTATTTATGTCTATGAAAAACAGTAATTTTAAAGAAAATGAACTTTGACATAAATTCATAGTGTGATATAATCTAAAATAGAAATATTAATTTTGATAATCAAAAATGAAATTTAAAAGTTTAATAATAAGAGGAGGCATGTTTTTTTAATGAAAAAAGTAGTTGTAACTTTATTAATTATTGTAATAATAGCTGTAGCAGGAATTGGTGGATGGTATTTATGGGATTCTCTACAAAAAGAAAAGAATAAGACAGGAGAATTAGAAAACAGATTAGCTAAGTTAGAAACAACTGGAAATAACGAAAAAACAGAAAATACAATATTAACTGATGAAAATAATGAAGAAGAAGAGAAAAATGAAATAACAAAGGATGAAGCTTTAAAGATTGCAAAAGAAGTATATCATAATGCATATCAAAAATTTGCAGATGGTTATGAAATGGGAGAATCTGTAAGTAAAGGAAAAGTTAATCCAAATATCCCAAATGATGATAGATTAATATTTGAGGTATCATTAAACGAGGAATTAAAAAATTATTTTAGCAATGATGGTATTGAAAGAATCAAGGCAATATGCAATATATACAACGAAGATGAAGAAGATGTGTTTATACAATCAGAACAACAATCAAACCCTTTTGAAAATATGATATCTACAATTTTTGGAGAAACAGACCAAGGAGAAAGAAAACTAGTACTTGTATCTTATTCAAATGATTGTATTGTTGCAAAGAGCAATGAATATGAATATTTTGAAGAATTGCAATATGAATATAGTAGATATATCATTTTTGTTAAAGAAGGAGAAAAATGGTTAATTGCTAGCTTTAATTAAAAATAAATAGTTAAATAATTACAATATTAATATTATAAAAGAATAAAAGTTTGTAAAAAATAATAATTTAGATTAAAATTATTGTAAAAACAAATTTCAAAATCTATTCATTTACACTAAGAAAACAAAATAAAATCTTATTATAAAAAATGGTGAGTAAAAGTCAGTTTTAACAACTGACTTTTTTGTAGCTGATTCAATAGAACAACCTTTAAATGATGCTTTATAATATAAGTTAGATTTAAATAAAAATGGCGATTCAAGAATTATTACTAAAAGCAATAAAGCTTCTTAAACAACTGTGTTTCAGCAATTTTTATTTAAAATTATTCAATGTTTAGTAATTGTTATTAAATAAAGTTTTTTTATATTTAAAATTATTCAGTATTATTCAGTGTTACAAGTTTTATCTCACAAATGTAATTTTATGAGATAAAATATAAAAAATGATATAAAAATGCTTGAATCCGCAAATGTGTTATGCTATAATCGTTATATTGATATTTGTAAAAATATTATTTATTGAGAAATATAAGTCATTAAGTAATTGCAAAGAAACAATAAAAATAATGGCAAATTTCTCTAAGGAAAAAATATAATTTTAAATTTCAAAAAAGAACACATTGTTGAAGAAATTGGTATTGTTAAAGCATTAGAAGAATTTAATCATGTATTAAATAGAGTAAAATGAAATTCTAGAAGAAATAATTTTTTCAATGATTTAAATAAATTTGAAATTGATATTATTTTAAAACGAATAAAATAATAATTCTAGAAGTTATTGGAGAATATATGGCATATCTTTCTTGTTTTTTTATATCTTATATTTTTTTATGGCTTGGAACAAAAAAATATAGAGATATTGAATTTAAAATTAAAAAATTTGATATGGTATTAATTTTTATAGGATTAATTATTCCAGCTTTATTAGCTGCTAATAGAAGTCCTTCTGTTGGATCAGATGTTTCTTATTATGTATTACCATATTTTAATCGTGCAGTTGCATCAAAAACACTTATCGAATGTATAAATAAAATTGGTTTTAAAGATATTGGATATATTTATTTAAATTTTATAGTCTCAAGATTCTCATCTAATATATTTTGGTTATTTTTTGCTATTGAATTTATTATTTTAATATTTTTATTTTTAGGAAATTGGAATTATAGAAAATTAATTAATCCAGCATTTGCTATGTTAATTTGGTATTTTTTACTTTATAATATGTCTTTAAGTACAGTAAGACAATCAATTGCCTTATCTATAATTTATTTTGCAACATCATTATTGATAAAAAATAATTTTAAAAACAAAAGCATTTATAAAGCATTGATTTTGTTGGCCTTAGCATTATTATTTCACTTTACTGCAATTAGTGCTTGTATTATTTGGATTATATTATATTATTTAATCAATAATAGTAAAATTAATAAATATCAAATTTTTATTATAATCCTTTTTGTAACATTTAGTATAAGAGTATTTGCAAATAGTTTTGTAAATTTAATTTTAAAAATTGCATTAGTTTTAGGAAGTAAATATTCTACATGGGGCTTTACAAGCATATATGGAAATGGGGCACCAAGCTATGTAACATTAATTCTTATGGGAATTATAGTTTCAGCCATTTCTTTATTTTTATTATTAAAAAAGGATAACGATGAAACTATAAAAATTAATAAAGCATTATTTGCTTGTAATATATTGTATGTATTTTTTATGTTATTGTGTTCTAATATAACATTTATTCCTAGAATGATGTATTATTTACAAATTTTATGGTGCATTACTTTGGCACAATTTGAAAGAATTTTTAAAAAAACAAAATTTAATAATTTTTTAAGTAAATTTTTAATTATTTTAGTAATAATGTTGTTTTGGTATTATTACTTTTGTATTTCAAATGTACATGGTACATTTCCATATCAATTACATTAGGAGAAATAAAATTTATGGTTAAATATTGTTTAATACTAGCGATTAGGTTTCTTACAAAGATATTATATATTTTACCTATAAAAAAAAATAGAATATTATTTTATTCTTTTTCTGGAAAAAAATATACTTGCAGTCCCAAATATATTTATGAGTACATAAATATAAATTATAATAAAGATTTTGAAATGATATGGGCATTAAATAAACCTAATGATTATCCAAATTTAAAATGTGTAAAATATGGTTCACTTAAGCATTTAATTATAGAAGCAACTTCTAAATTTATTGTAACAAATACTGGACCTTTTAAAGCAGTTTCATCAAGAAAAGGACAAATTATAATTAATACTTGGCATGGCGGTGGTGCTTATAAAAAAACAGGTATGGATAATCCATATAAAAATAAATATCAATATTTATATAATAAAAATTTAGGACAAAATGGTGTAAATTTATTTTTATCAAGTTCAAATTTCTTTACTAAATATGCTATTAGAAATGCTTTTGGATATAAAGGTGAAGTATTAGAATATGGTTTACCAAGAAATGATCAATTATTTAATAAAAATAAAATTAAAGAGAATATGATAAAAGTAAAGAAATTTTATAATTTGGATGAAAGTGTAAAAATATTATTATATGCTCCAACTTGGAGAAATTATGATATGTATAAATATGAAAAAATAGAAATTGCAAATTTATTAAAAGTTTGCAAAGAACGTTTTGGAGGAAATTGGATCTTTTTATATAGGGGTCATAATTTTACTAATAATGTAAATATTAATGAAGAAAATACTTATATTAATGCAACGGATTATCCAGAAATGCAAGAACTTTTGTCTGCAGCAGATTTATTAATAAGTGATTATTCTTCATGTATTTGGGATTATTCTTTGTTATATAGACCTACTATTTTATTTACTCCTGATATTGAAATGTATGATCAAAAGTTTGCATTTTATACTGCAATAGATTCATGGGGATTTAAAAGAGCGAATACAAATAAAGAATTATTTAATATTATTAAGAATTTAAATTTAAAAGAATGTATAAATATGATTAATAATAATCATGAATATTTTGGAAATAAAGAAACTGGAAATTCTACAAAAAAAGTAGTAGATTATATTTTAAAAAATGTTTAAGAAGTTATTTTAATGAATGATTTAATTGGTATAGTTGTTTCTCTATATATAATGTATCAAAAAAGCATTAAAAAATTATAGTTTAATTATGAGTAAAAATATTTGTTACAATGTAACAAATATTTTTAAGGAGAATATATATGATATATTTAATAATGTGTGGAAGACTAGGAAATCAGTTGTTTCAATACTCTTTTGCAAGAAAAATTCAAGAAGAAACTGGACAGCAATTATCAATTGATTTTACTGCAATTAATAATGTACACAAAGAGAGTTGGATCAATTATTTAGATAATTACAATGTAACTAATTATAATATTGTTAATAATAAACAATATTATCCTATTCAAAGATATATTTATAGAATTTTAAAATTTTTTCGCCCTAAATCTAGTGAGAAGTTACAATTTTTATTTGATGAAATAACAAGTAATATATTTTCAAGGTTTGGAATAATTTATTATGAATCTAATTATATTTTTCATGATTTTAAAAAAATACATGCTAAAAATATAATAATTAGAGGCTGGTTTGAATCTGCCAAATATTTTGATTCAATTTCTGATAAGTTAAAGTTTGAATTAATTCCTAAAAATGTACCTTTAGATGTTGAAAAATTTGGAAATTTTTTGCTTAATAATCATTCAATTTGTTTAACAGTTAGAAGAGGAAATTTTTTAAATAATAATTTAAAAGAAAAATTTCTAGTATGTACAATTGAATATTATAACAAAGCAATTGAATTAATAAAAGAAAAATTTCCTAATTCAATTATATATATATGTTCCGATGATATAGAATGGTGTAAAAAAAATTTAAAATTTAATGGAAAAGTAATATTTGAAACAGAAAAAAATGTTACTTTAAAATTATATTTAATGTCTAAATGTACTGATTTTGTTTTAAGTAATAGTACTTTTAGTTGGTGGTCTCAATTTTTATCATTCAATAAAAATAATATTGTTATTGCGCCATCTATATGGAGAAAAGTTAAATTAAAACCCAAAGACATATATTCGGATAATTGGATTTTATTAGATGAGTTTGGAAATAAAGTTAATTAATTATAGGACTTAAAGATAAATATATGGACTTAAAATTCCACTTAGTTGTGACTTAAGTGGATTGAAAGGAATAAATTAAATGTTAAAAAAAATTAGTGTAATTATACCAGTATATAATGCAGAAAAAGATATATATAATTGTGTTGAATCAATTATAAACCAAGATTATACTAATATTGAAATAATTTTAGTAAATGATGGATCTAAAGATAACAGTTTACAAATATGCAATTCAATTGCCGAAAAACATTCTAATGTAATTGTAATTGATAAAGAAAATGAAGGTTGTTTTAGTGCTAGAAATGTTGGTTTAAAAAAGGCTACAGGAAGCTATATTGCTTTTGTTGATAGTGATGATTATATATTACCAATGATGTATAAAGAATTAGTTAAAATTTTAGAAGATACTAATTCAGATATAGCGTGCTGTGGAAGATATAGAAATATTAATAATAAAAATGATTTTTCAAAAATGAATATAACAGATAATAGGATTTTTCAATTTTCTGGTGTTGATGCTACTAAGCACTTATTTTCAGATACAACAATGATAAAGCCAGCCGTATGGGATAAATTATATAAAAAAGAAATATTTAGTTTAGAAAAATTTTCTAATACATTTTTTGAAGATGCAGATTTGACATATAAATTATTAATTAAAGCTAATAAAGTAGCCGTTACACGTAAACAATTTTATGCATATAGTGTAAGAAAAGGAACTAAGACTACAATCCCTTGGAATATGATAAAAACTAAATCTTATATAGAGATAACAAATAATGCAATAAAATTTTTGGAAGAAAATAATATAGAATTAGTACAATATGCATATTATTGGCTTATTCAATTTGGTATAGAGGCATACGAAAGATGTTTAATGAGTAATTATGATACTAAAGAAGATTTAAATCTTATTAAGAAAAATGTAAAAAGTTATTATTATAAACTTAAATTTAGTAAAATTTCAATGTCTTTTAATAAAAAAGTTAAGAAAATTTTTGAATTTTTTATTTTTAGATATTTTCCTGGGATTTTATGCAAATTAAAAAAGAAAGAATTAATATAAAATGAATCGTGAAAAAATATTAGTAAAAAATACATTTATAATTGCTTTGGGAACATTTCTCCCTAAATTGGCATCTATTATTACTTTACCAATTGTTACAGGTTATTTAACCAAATTAGAATATGGAACTTATGATTTAATTTTGACTTTAGTTTCACTAATTTTACCTTTATTTACATTGCAAATTCAATCAGCTGCATTTAGATTTTTAGTTGAAAATAGAGAAAATAACTTGAAATGTTGTAGTATAATAACAAATATAATTACTTTTACAATAGTAATGTCAATATTACCATTGATAGGTGTTTTCATTTATTTAAAAAATTTTGACATTTTTAACAGATTAGCTATTTGTATATATTTTTTGGTGGATATAATTCTTAATACTTTTCAGCAAATTTGTAGAGGTTTAGGAAAAAATAAAATATACTCAATAAGTACAATTTTAAATTCATTTATAAATATGTTATTAGTAGTTATTTTTATTTTAATACTAAAAATGGGATTACTAGGAATTATTTGTTCTTTAATAGTTGCTAATTTAATTGCAATTACTGTAATTGCAATTAATTGTAAAATAAGAAATTATTTTACAATTGGTGTTATCAATAAATCAACAATAAAAGAATTAATATCTTATTCATGGCCTCTTATTCCAAATAATCTTTCTTCTTGGGTAATGACATTATCAGATAGATTATTATTAGTCTTTTTTATGGGAGTTGGAACAAATGCCACTTATGCTGTTGCAAAAAAAATACCTAATTTATTAACAAGTGTTCAAAGCACATTTTCTCTTGCATGGCAAGAAAATGCCTCTATGTCATCAAAGGATGAAGATATTGATGATTATTATACTTCAATGTTTTCAAATATATTTAGAATAGTAATTGGTTCATGTGCAGTTTTAATTGGATTCTCACCTATTTTGTTTTTTTTATTAATAAAAGGTAACTATAATGAAGCTTATTATCAAATGCCTATTCTATTTTTAGGTATGGTATTTATGACTTTGTCATCTTACTTAGCAGGAATATATATAGCTGATAAAAAAACTAAAGAAATTGGAATTACTACTACTATTGCTGCAATAATTAATTTATTTATTGATATAATAGCAATACCTATAATTGGTATGTATGCTGCTTCGATATCTACTTTAGTTAGTTATATATTTTTATTTATTTATAGAGTAGTTGATTTAAAAAAATATCATACTATTAAGTTTAATTATGCAAAAATTGTATCTTTTATTTGTTTTATTTTTGTTTTGTCATTTTTATCATATTTTAATAATTATTATTTAAATATAATTATTTTAATTTTAGGAACTTTGTTTGCTATTTTAATAAATAAAAATATAATTATTGGAATTAAAAAAAATATAATTGTTAAATTTAAAAAAAATTGTGATAATTGAAAATAAGAATTTTGTTATATGATTAATTTATTATTTGAGCTAACAACAGTTGCAAAGTATTTAAATTTTGCAACATCAATGTCTACATAAATCATAGTGTTTTCTCTTATAATAAAATTATTTATTAAGGTTTATGGGTAACCTTTTAAAAACCTAAATATTATTATACAAGGAATGAATTTTTTTATGAATATAGCTGTTATTTTTGCAGGTGGAATAGGAAGTAGAATGCATAGCAAAGAACGCCCAAAACAATTTTTAGAAATGTATAATAAGCCTATTATTATACATACGTTAGAAAATTTTGAAAATCATTCAATGATAGATTCAATTGTTATTGTTTGTATTGAAAATTGGATTCCATATTTAAATAAATTATTATACAAATTTAGAATTGAAAAAGTAAAAAAAATTGTTCCTGGAGGAAAAACAGGTCAACTATCTATTTATAATGGATTGAAAGCAGCAAAAGAAATTTCAAATAATGAAAAATCAATTGTACTAATTCACGATGGAGTAAGACCATTAATTAATGAAAAATTAATTAGTGATAATATTGAATCAGTAAAAAAATATGGATCTGCAATTACTACAGCTCCAGTAAAAGAAACTATTCTTGTAGTTAATGAAGATAAAAAATCTATTGATTATATACCTAGCAGAGCTAACTCTAGAGTTGCTAAAGCTCCTCAAAGTTTTTGGTTAGATGAAATTTTAACTGCACATGAAAAAACTTTAGCTGATGGAGAAATTAATTGTATTGACTCTTGTACAATGATGCAAAAATATGGACACGATTTATTTTTGATTGATGGTCCGACTCAAAATATAAAAATTACAACACCAGAGGATTTTTATGCTATGAGAGCGATTTTGGAGGCAAAAGAAAATGCTCAAATTTATGGTTTCGAGGATTAGATATGGATGTATTAGAAGAAGATTTAAACTATATAGTTAATTATAAACTACCTTATGAAAATTTAAAAAATTGTAAGGTATTAGTTACAGGTGCAACTGGACTAATTGGTGTTTCATTAATTAGAGCTTTATTATCAATTGGAAATATAGAAATAATAGCTTTTGTTAGAGATGAAGAAAAATTTAAAACAATTTTTAAAAATAATATAAATATAAAAATTGTCGTAGGAGATATTAGTAAAGATTTTGTAATTAATTATAAAATTGATTATATATTTCATTGTGCTTCAATAACTAATTCCAAATTAATGATTGAAAAACCTGTAGAAACTATACTTACTTCAGTTGATGGAACTAAGAATGTGTTAAATTTAGCTAAAGAAAAAAAAGTTAAATCATTTGTATATGTATCTTCTATGGAAATTTATGGAAGCTTTGATCAAAAATCAAAAGATATTACAGAAAAGGATTTAGGTTATATAGATCCTTTAAAAGTAAGAAGTGATTATCCAGAAAGTAAAAGACTTTGCGAAAACTTATGCATTGCTTATTTAAATGAATATAATGTTCCTGTTAAAATTGCTAGATTAGCACAAACTTTTGGAGCAGGTATTTTACCATGGGAAAGTAGAATATTTTCACAATTAGCAAAAAGTGTAATTAATAATGAAAATATTATATTGCATTCTACTGGATTATCAGAAGGAAATTATTGTTATATTAGAGATTGTATAACTGGTTTATTAACAATTCTATTACTTGGAAAAAATGGCGAAGCATACAATGTTTCAAATCCAGCTAACCATACAACTATTTTAGATATGGCTAATATGGTTGCTAATAAAATTGCTAAAGGAAAAATAAAAGTAACTTTTGATATTCCATCAGACAATATTTATGGCTATGCAAATGAAACAAAAATGAAATTAAATTCTAATAAATTAATGTTATTAGGTTGGAAACCTGAAATTAGTTTAGAAGAATCTTATATAAGAATGATTGAATATATGACTAATGTAAAATTCAAAGACAAAAAATAAATATCCTCCAGCTAAGCTGGAGGTATTTTACTCATAACACCTAAAAAAATTATATTACATGCAAAACTTTAAGGTTTATAGAAATCTAACACATACATATCTCGTTACCCGTTGAATGGGTCTTTATATTCTTTTATACTATTTGATTATACATCATTAGATTAAATATAATTTTATATCACTTTCATTTTTGCAATAAATATTTCATTATTTTATATTAATTTTTTATCTCATTAGAAGTTAATAAATTTTTAGATTTTAAAATATCATTTATTATAAAACTTAATAAAAATGGTAAACTTAACATTATTGGCAACATATACCTTACATAGCTGTTTACAGGTGATGCAATGCAAACTAATAAAATTGTATATAAAGGAATTAAAAGTACCAACTCACGTGTTTTCTTAAAATATATCATTATTATAGTAAGTGCAATTAATATCCAATTATATAATCCGCAACTAAACAATAATCCAATAAACGGCATATTTCTTAACATATATGCAAATCTTTGTAAAATATTTCTTGCAATTTCTGTACTTTCATAAAAATGAAGATTTAAATTAGATGGATTTGTATATTGAAATGCACCAGAAGCATCAATACTATATTGTGCAATACCATCCTTATACTCTACTCTATTTGGATAAATATATCCATAAGTTGAATTTAAAGTTGCTTTAACATAAATCATAGGATGTTTAAAAAACATTTTAAACCATACTATCAAATATTCTTTTAATTCTTCATCTGAAGTTTCAACAGATTCAGAACATGCTTTTACAAAATCAACACTTTCTGGAACAAATGCCTGCTTTAAATCTTCTAATTTAATAACTTTACTTATAGCTTCTGCCTCTTCTTCATTTAAATCATAATTATTATAGTAATATGCTGTTTGATGTAATGGTATAGATAAAGCTTCTTTAATATTTCCATCTTCTATATTAAAAGCTTGCATGTAAGTTTTTATAAAAATTAAGCAAAGAATTATAGATAAAACTGAACAAATAATTATTTTAAATTTTTCTTTTTTCTTTGCAAAAACTGTTAAAAACGGAAATGTAAGTACTATAGTATAAACTCCATTTTTTCTACATAAATATACTAAACTCATAGAAATAAAATAGATTAACCATTCCTTTTTTGTAAATTCACCATTAGATTTATAAAATTTCAAGCTCATAATTATAAAAAGTAAAAAAGAAAGTGAAAACCAAACATCTTTTACTTCTGTATAAAAATGTATTGGCCATGTTGGGAAAAAGGCAAAAAATATAAAAAGAAAAAATGCTATTTTTTTACTTTTTGTTAATTTATATATATAATTTATAGCATAACTTAATAAAAACGTTGCTACTAACACTTGCAATATATTGTTTAAAAATAATCCAAAATTATCATTTACTAAAAATCTTCCTAGTTTCATAAGACTACCATAAATAATAGTTAAAAAAACTGGATGGTGAGTAGACCAACTTATACTACCTAAATACTGTGATATTTGAAAAACCGAGTCAGTATTCATTGTACCTGGATAAAATATAATAATATATGGAATCCAACAAATAAAAAATAAAAGCATAGTGAATAATACTGGTTTTTTTATATATATTTTTTTAATAAAAGAAAGTTTATCTTTTTCATTCTCTTCTAAACTACTAATTTCTTTTGTTTTTAATAAAGAAATTAAAAAAATAAATATATTTTTAAATAAGAAAAAATAACCAATAAAATTTATCATAGTAATAAAAATTTGAAATTTACTTATAAAAATGTCAACATTATATAAAAAACTATTTCCTATTGTCATGAATGTTGCAAATAATAAAGCTGTAATAGAGCTTGTTATTTGTAATCTTTTTTCACCTAAGTTTTCATATTTTCTAAAGATTTGGTAAAAAAAGAAAAAAACTAATAAGAAAATAATACTAATATTTACACCATATCCATTTAAATAATTTATTGAAAATTTTGCTAAATTTATACAAATTGGATTATTATAAACTGCTATTGATATAGCTTCTTCATTCGTTATTATTCTATTGGCACTTGAGAATGCTAAAGCAGTAAAAAATGCTTCAATAAAATAAATTATCCTATATTTGTATATATCAAATTTTTCCTTCATAAAATAAAATCCTTCCTAAAAATAAGCTATTTTTAGATATAATTCAATAATTTATATATAATATTTTAAAAGAAAAAGCAATAGAATTTTAAAATAATTGTATATTCAAAAAACTATTTTAAAATGTTATAATATTTTTATAATTAATATTTTTAGGAGGTATCTTATGAAAAAAGTTGCTGTTTTACTTGCAAATGGTTTTGAAGAAATAGAAGCTTTAACTGTTGTTGATGTTTTAAGAAGAGCAAACATTTATTGTGACACTGTAAGCATTGAAGAAGAAATGGTTATAGGCACTCATAAAATTCCAGTTAAAGCAGATAAATTATTAACAGATGATATTGACAATTACGATATGATTGTTTGCCCTGGTGGTTTACCTGGAGCAAAATACTTATCTGAAAATGCTAAAGTATTAGAAACAATAAGAAAATTTGATAAAATGGAAAATAAATATATAGGAGCTATATGTGCTTCTCCAGCAATGGTTCTAACCTCTGCTGGAATTGAAAAAAATAGATATATAACTTCTTATCCTGGAGAAGATTTTGAAAATCTTTTAGAAAATTCAAATTATGTAGATGAATTAGTAGTGGTTGATGGAAATTTAATAACAAGTCGTGGTCCTGCAACTACTTTACTTTTTGCATATAAATTAGTAGATATTTTAGGTGGAAATAGTTCTTCATTAAAAGATGGAATGCTTTGGAATATGGTTGAAGAAGAAAAAGAATAATATTAAAAAGATAAAATTTTACTTTAAAAAATTTATATTTTTTTATTATAAATATTGCTATATAATCTTGAAAATTCACTAAAATCTTGCTATAATGGACTTCCAAGTAACTGTTGTTTAACATCTATAATAATTATTTGGGGGTGTTTTCATGACTTTACTTTTTGTCATAACAATTTTACTTGTAGCTCTTTTAACATCCTATGTACTTGATTTTCTGTTTGAACGCAAGATAGATAATTTCATCAATCGGTCTATAGATCTTTCCGATTTATACAGTAGAGTCCTTCAAAGTATGCGAGATGGCAATATTTTTGTAAGCTATGAGGGTACATTTTATGCTGTAACCGTGGTCAATTTAGACTATCCATCATTTATATGTCAGCTTGAAAAAATTGTTGATGATGTTATGAAATCATATGATAACATTGGAGACTTTTTCTTAAAACAAATGCCTGACGATTTAGAAGAAACAGTTTATCAATTATATGATGATATTAAAAACATTAAGTATTCAATCAGGATTGTCAAGTGGCAGTATGGGATAAAAAATTGAGCCAAAAGCCTCATTAAGAACGAGTTCTTAATGAGGCTTTTTTTAATAATTATCTAAATTATTTTTTTTCTTTAAATATAACTTCTAATTCAGAAGTACAATGAGGACATCTTGTAGCCTTATAACTTATTTCACTAAAACAATAAGGGCAAACTTTAACTGTTGGTTCTGGAACTGGCTCTTCTTTTTTAGTTTTACCTAATTTTTTGTTAATTTTTTCAATTTGACCTAAATTAATTGCTTCCATTTTCTTATTTAATTTATTTAAATATGTAATTGCTAAGAAAATAGAAAACGCAATAATTAAGAAATTAACAATAGCTGTTATAAAATTTCCATATTTTATTGAAGCTTCACCTACTGTAAAAACCATATCTGAAAAATCAACTTTTCCTGTAATAATAGAAACTGCTGGCATTATAATATCAGATACTAAAGAATTAATAATTGCTTGAAAAGCACCTCCTATTACAACACCTACAGCTAAATCCATTATATTTCCTCTTGTAGCAAATTCTTTAAATTCTTTTAACATAATTATTCCTCCCAAATAGATTTCATAATATATATACAACATTTTTGGTCGAAAAACAATAGAATTTGTCAAATTTTGCAAAAAAAGTATTATAAATAATTTATTTACTTTTACATTTTATATCCAAGAACCACTTCTACTTCAAATTCATTATCACCTCTTCTAACTGTTAATTTAACTTTTTCTTTTGGATTTTTCATGTAAATATATTTTTTTAAATCATTCATTTTATTTATTTTATTCCCATCAATTTGAGTAATTATGTCACCTATTACAATGCCTTTATTAAATAATGCACCATCTTTTAAAATAGTTGCTACATAAATTCCACTATCTATATTCAAATTTGATTGTAAATATGGTATTACTTCTTTATCGTAACCATAAATTCCTAAATATGCCTCTTCAAACCTACCATTTTTTATTAATTTTTCTAATATTGGCTTTATAATATTTACTGGTACTGCAAAACCTATTCCTTCTGCATCACTTATTTTTACTGTATTTATTCCTATAAGTTCACCTTTCATATTCACTAATGCACCACCACTATTACCTTCATTTATTGTAGCATCTGTTTGAATTAAATCTTCCATATAATTTTCTTCATCAATTTTTATAGTTCTATCTATTCCACTTATAATTCCTTTTGTAACAGTTCTTTGTAATTCAATTCCTATAGGATTTCCCACAGCATAAACTTCATCCGCTAATTTTATATCGTTAGAATCTGCAAGCTCAATATAATCTAAATTATTAGCTGTAATCTTTATAATAGCTAAATCTATATTACTATCTGACCATACAACATTTCCATCATATGTTGTACCATCTTCTAATGTTATATAACAATTACTATATTTGTTTCCTGCAACATGTTGATTTGTTAAAATATATCCATTACTACTAATTATTACACCACTTCCTAAACCTAATTTTGATTCAGAATTATCTAGAAAAATTGATTCACCTGTTTGTTGTAATTTTGAAATACCAACTATAGTTTTAACAATAGAATTTATCTTTTCAGAAAATGTATTATCCACATTTTTTTCAATATTTGTGGATAATTTATCTACATTATAGTCAGATTTTGACTGAGTAAAAGTTGTTTTATCCAATTTTATTATTAAAATACCCAATAATAAAATTATTGTAATCATAAATAAAACTAAAATAATTTTATCTCTTCTTCTTTCTTTTTTTGTTTCATAATACATTTTTAACTTCCTTTCAAAATTATATTTCCATTTTTTTCTTCTTTTATACTAAAAAATTTTTTTACTTCATATACTTATATATAAATACTACATTTATTTTATTGATTTTTTTGTCGAAAAATAATATAATGTATTTATAATTTTTGAGAGGGGGAAAAAAAATGACAATATCTGAATTGAAAGCAGATGCTAAACGTAAATTATCTGGAAAATTAGGAACTGCAGTTGCTATTATGTTAGTATATGTTATTGTAGTTGCTATTCTAGAAATAATTGGAACTTTAATACATAATGAAGCTTTTTCTTTTATTATAAATATAATAGTTGTGATACTTAATGTACCACTTTCTTTTGGACTTTTAGCATCTATGATTAAGCTTTCTCGTGGAGAAAAAGTAGGTATATTTGATTTCTTTACAGTAGCTTTAGAAAATGTTTATAATGCATGGAAAGTTGTTGGAAGAACAATTTTAAAAATGATAATACCTACTGTTTTAATAATCTTAAGTATACTAATTATGGTATTTTCAGTTGCTTATACTGCAACTCAATCTGTTGTTCTTGGAACAACATCTTCATCATCTTCTGGTTCTGGAATAATATTTATTATAGGTATTATTGCTTTTATCGCAGCATATGTTTACTTTTTCGTAAAATACTTATTATATTCTTTATCAAACTATATACTTTTTGATAATCCAGAATATACAGGAAAAGAAATAGTTGAAAAAAGTGCTGAATTAATGAATGGAAATAGATGGAAATTTTTTAAATTATCTCTTTCTTTCATTGGATGGTATTTATTAATAGGAGTTGCAATGGTTGTTCCAATAGTTGGTCCTATATTATCAATTATCGGAGCTCTTCTACTATCACCATACATTACTTTTGCTTCAATTAATTTCTATGAAGATTTAAATGGAGTAGTAAAAGAAACACCAACAGATTCAAATAATTCAGAATCTACAGTAGAATAGTTTTAATAAAAAATACTACATAAAAAAAAGATTTAAATATTTTATTTAAATCTTTTTTTATTTTTAATTATTGTACTGGAACTGGTTCTGGTGCAGGCGGAGCTACATTTGGCCCAGTTCTTATTATTGTTTGCATTGGTTTATATGTATCATTTGATATAATATCTTTTGAAATTACTTCTCCATTATATCTTACTTCCTTATATGTTGTTACTTTATATCCTGGATGACCATATTGACTTACAATTTGTTGTCCAGGTGCTAAAGCTGGATCTTGAATATATGATGTAGAATATGGAATAGAAGCTGTTGTAACAGGTAATATTCTAATTTCATATTCTTTTTCTTCTTCTACACCATGAATTTTAAATTCAGCAATTCCATTTTTTACACTAGCTTCAATTTTAATTGGATATGTTCTTGTATTTTTAAATTTAAAGTCTTTTGTTCCCCATACAACTGTAGCATCTCTACCAGCTGCTACATACGATGTTGTATAAGAATGATTCATTCTTTCTGTTACTTCTAAGTTTGCTAATAATACTGCATTATACAATGTTGATGAAATTTGACATATTCCTCCAGCTAAACCATCTACTACAGCACCATCTTGATATATTGCTGCATCTCTATATCCTTCTTCAACTGTTCTTTTTCCTACAACTTGATTATATGAAAATTCTTCACCAGGCATAAGCACTTTACCATTTATTTTATTTGCAGCAATTGCCAAATTAGTACTTCTATTTGTATTACTAGCATCATATTTAGTACTAAATGATGATACTAAATATGGAAAAGCTTCTGTTCCTAAATCATTTATAGTCTTTGAAGCTTTTGTTATATTTAAATCTAAAGAATATTCTTGTTTTCTTTCTGATTTAATTATATTTTTAGCTTCATCAAGTGAAATGGCTAAGTCTACACCATCAACATCTGGATAAATTTTATATGGATTTGTTTCAAAATAAGCATCTTTAGGTTCAGTATGAATTTCAGAATAAATCTTATCTAAATCTATTTCACTTGCCTTTGTTTCTTTTACTGGAATTTCTATTTCCTGCTTAAACCCATCTGTAATTTCTTTATTTTTTCTTTTAAAAATTGTATTTAAAATTTGCTTTTTTAATTCATCTTTCTCTACTTGTATACCATCAGTTCCTTGATTAATTATTAATTTTGAATCTTCTATATAATATGATGGTTCAATCACAACACCAGGAATTTCAGTTGAAACTCCATCTATAAATTGATTTAATAAATCTTCATTATATGTATACTCTATTGGAATATTTTTTCCAAAAATATTTGTAAATATAAGTGTATAGTTATTTTTAACAATATTATTATCCCTACCTGTATTGTAGGCTATTTCAATAGCATCATCAATTTTATATGTATACTCTATCTGGTCTGCAGTAAATGATTTATTATAATCACCATATTTTAAAGTAATTTCCGGTATAAGCTCTTTTTTTAGACCCTCATCCAACTTTAATTTTGCATCTTCTCTATTTAAATTGGAAAGTTCTATTCCCTTTACTGATACACCTTTTATAATATTAATATTATTTAGATTAAACAAAGCAAAAGATGTTGAAAAAACTATTAATAAAAGTATCAAAACAACACTTATAACAAATATGTACATTTTTATTTTTTTATTTTTTAGCATTTCTAATACATATTCTGGCTTTTCTTCTTTCTTTTCATCATTTTTGTTGTTTTGAACATTTTTTTCATTTTCATTAAGTTCATTTTTTAGAATGCTTTTTTCTTTTTCATCAGATTTAT
This sequence comes from uncultured Clostridia bacterium, assembly GCA_947627185.1. GTDB lineage: Bacteria > Bacillota > Clostridia > TANB77 > CAG-508 > Scatovivens. Next base: position 18,933 of record CANQVF010000013.1, read on the forward strand.
TTTGTTGAATATTTTTTTCTTCTTCATCAGATTTATTCTCTTGAGATTTTTCTTTTTTTTCAGTAATTTCATCATTTTGAATATTTTCTTTTTCTGCCTTACTTGTTTTATTTTTCTGACTACTTTTTCTTTTTTTACTTGCTTTTTCTTTAACTTTTACTTCCGTTTCTGCAACTTCATTTTGATTATTTTGAACTAAAGTTTCACTTTTTTCTTCAATTTTATTTTCTTGTTTTTTAGTGCTTTTAGTGCTTTTTTGGGGAGTATCAACAATATTATCTTCTTTTATTTTTGTTGTTTCTACCTTATTATTTTGTTTTTTCTTAGTACTTTTTTTCTTTTTATTTTTAGTAGAAGACATTTTTTTAGGTCCCTTCCTTTCCAATAATCTTCATTTTAATATATTAACATATGTTTTTTTTTTAATCAATATTTTTCCTACTAGACAATAAAAAAAATTATATATATAATGTCAATATAGCTTACTTTAATATTTTATTCATTAAATTTATATATATTATAAAAAATTTAGAAAGGGGTAACTAAAATGATTGGAAATGTAATTTCAAAATTAAGAAGAGAAAAAGGAATTACTAAAACAGAACTTGCTAATCAAACAGATATTAATATTGGTCATCTAACTCATATAGAAAAAGGTGAAAGAAATCCTAGTCATAAAGCATTAAAATCAATATGCAATGCATTAAATGTTCCTTATCAGCAATTAATGTATACTTATGATAAAACACTATCAGATGAACAAGTAGAATATGGATATATAGATCATATTTCTTACAATAAAGTACCAGCTATTTCAAATTTTGATGATTATATTAATTGTCCATCAGATTTCTCAAATGCCTCTTTTGCTTATAAGGTTCCAGATTCTGCAATGGCTCCTATTATAAAAGAAGGTGCTTATGCTTTTATAGAAATCAATGGACTTATTGAAAATAGAGCTATTGGTCTTTTTAAAGTAAATGATAAATACGTTATTAGAAGATTGCTTTATAAAAATGATACTTTTATTTTAAGAGCAGATAATAAAGATTTTAAAGACATTACAATTAATTCTCGAAATCAATTCCAAATTATAGGACGTGTGTATATATAATTATTACAATATTATTAAATTTTTATAATATTAAAAAAGCCACTTGAACTAATGTTTTTTTAATACTATAATGATGTTATTACTTACAATAGGAGAAATTTATGGAATTAGTTAAAAATATATTTTTTAATACAGATAGATTAATTGCTGGTAACACAGTAAAAATTTCTTATACAGGATTATTTTTTCAAGACAAATCCGAAAAAGCTTTTATTAGATATGGTTTTGGAGAAAATTGGGAAAATTTAGTAGAAGCTGAAATGGAAAAAACTGAACTTGGTTTCCAAATTGAAATAGATTTATTGGATAAAGATTCTTTCAATTTTTGCATAAAAAATGAAGATGATAAATGGGATAATAATAATGGTGAAAATTATACTTTTAAAATAGAACATCCTGAAACAGCCTTAATTGTATCTGATAACAAATCTGTTAGAAGGCTTAGAAAAACTTATATTTGGTCAAAAAAAGTAAAATTAGCTGTTTATAAAATATTAACTTATATTCCAAAATTAATAACTGGAAATTATAAGAAAAAAGTAAAAAATAATTAAATTTTAAAGCCCTATTTGTTAATTTTTAACAAATAGGGCTTTTTTTAATTTAATATTTTAGCTTATTACAATTCCACCATCAACAGAAATAATCTGCCCAGTGGTAAACTCATCTTCAATAAGCCATTTCACACATCTCGTAATATCAATAGGGTATCCTTTCCTTGTAAGTGGTGTTTCTTCTATTAATTTTTTCCAATCTTCTTCTGTTAAATTTTTATTCATATCTGTATCAATTGCTCCTGGAGCTATTGAATTTACTCTAATATTTGATGGCCCTAATTCTTTAGCTAATGCTTTTGTCATACCATCTATACCTGCCTTTGAAACAGAATAATGAACCTCACATGATGCACCTATTTTTCCATACATAGATGATATATTTATTATGCTTCCTTTATGTTCTTTTATCATATATTTTATTGTTTCTTGTGATGTATAAAAAACAGAATATAAGTTATTTTTAAGCATTTGTTCAAAATCTTCATCTGTTATATCCAAAAATAATTTGCTTTGAGCTATACCAGCATTATTTATTAATACATCTATTTTATTATATTTTTTTATAACAAAATCTACTAATTTTTCTACTTCACTTCTTTTAGATACATTTGCCTTAAAAATATCTATTTCTATTCCTTGCTCTTTTAATTCATCTTTTAATTTTAATGCTTCTTGTTCAGAATTATTATAATTTGCTATAACAGTATATCCATTTATTGCTAAATTATATGCTATATTTCTTCCTATTCCTCTACTTGCTCCTGTTACAATGATTACTTTATTCATCAAAATCTCCTTTCTAGAATGGTAACCATGGTTCTTCCATAAATTTTACAACCATATGTCCATCAATAACTTTTACAGAATCTTCATCTGGAAAAATTCCCATTTGTTTAAACTCATCACTTGTTACAATTTCTGCATATTTTTCAGCAGATGCTAATGGTACATCAAGCCCATAAAATATTCTAATAAATTTTGCCCATGTTCCTATTGCACCACTATATGTTCCATGAAATGCTGGTGCTCTAAAAATAGAATCAACTGTATAGGTATATAAAGCAGAATTTCTAGGATAATTATCATTACCAATAATTCCTCCAAAAACAATAGGATATCCCTTATAATAACCCTCTGTAGTTTCAATTCTATCCATAACTCTCATTATTGTTGAATATGCTTGATTATAAGTTAATTTCAATGCTGCATAAGAAGTATTATCTGCAATATAATATGTTCCCATAATAACTACACAACTTAATATTGCCACCCATTTTAATATAATTCCTTTATTTATAATTTCAAATATTGCAAAAGAAAACGGAATTATTAAAATCATTTGAACTGTTGTAAGAGAATACATTTGTGTTCCAACAATTAAAATATCAATAATATTTAAAGCTAGTGGTATAAGTATTAAAAATAAAACTGAAAGTAATATTCTTATTACTTTTAATTTTTTATTATCCTCTTTTATAGATACTAATGCAACTATTGAAGAAACTGCCATTACAATAAAAAACACAAAATACATAAGTTCTCTTCTATAATTAGTATTATAGATAATAGTGTCTCCTAAGAAAAATGTAAAAAAGTCTTTATATGTTTGCAATATTGTTGTTTTTAAACCAGCTAATATTCCTAAAATAGATATGTTTTGAGCACCTTTATATGCAGATAACTCTAAATTAGAAATATTCAAAATTATCATTGTAGCAATGTAATACAATATTCCACCAATAATAACACTAGATGCTGTTTTTAATATATTTATTAAAATCTCTTTTATAGTTTTTTCATTCTTTAATAAATGTATTATGCTTATCATAACGCATAATCCTATGCTAACACCAATATAACTTTGATATATACTTAATGATAGCATAAAGCATAAAGATGAAAGAAAAATACCTAATTTTTTATATTTAAATTTATAAATAAACCACACTACTAGAGTTGAAATTAAAAAATTAAAACAATATGCAAAAGAAGTATATATATATATTAAAGTTACTGTAAGAGTTGGTGTTAAAACTAATATTAATGATGTAAAAATAACTGAAATTTTACTTTTAAAATCGAATAAATCTGTTATTAATACAGCACTAATTGCAAGCACTAATATACATGATATTGTAGATACTGTAGGTATAGAAATAAAATAATTAAATCTTTCTATTAATTCTATTCCCCATCTTCCTAAAGTTTTTTCCCAAGCACCTGGTCTAGAATAGTCTATTGAATTCCATAAACCATCTTGACTCATTATTGTTTCTGTTATCATTGTTATATGAGTTATAATTCCAACTAAAATAACAATAATAAATGCTAATCTTTTATTTTTGTCAAACCATTTTAAAAATTTTTCTAATGCACTTTCTGGTGTAATAATTTTTATTTTTTTATTTTCCTCCATAGTTTTCTCCTTTTTATTTATTACATTTATATTATAAAATCAAGCAACATTAATGTCAATAAAAGTGCTTGGTTTTAATTTTAAATATAAAAAAGAAAAGAAGGCAAGCATAACTTACTGCTAGCCTCTTCCCTTTTTCGACAGTTTTAATCTCTTATTTCAAACAAATCTTCGTTTTTTTGTAAAAGCTTATTTATTTCATCAAAATCGTCATCCATTCCTATAAATGATACTTCAATATCATCTATAATAATATTAAAATCTTCAAAATCATCTGGTAGCTTATTTTTGAGGAAATAAAATGATATTACAGCAATTTTTCTTTCATAACCCTTGATTTTTTTACTTCTTTTAGTTATTAATCCGTTCTCATCATATTCAAATTCATAATGCATGTAATAATAATAAATAGTATACATTCCATCTTTATAAAATGCAATTATAGTATCATCAGATAAATGTCCTGCAAAATCATAAGTATCAATATCTAATAAAACCTTTCCTCGATTGCTCCACTTGTCTAACTGCCGAATGCAAATATTTAAAACACAAATATTTTTTATTGCAATCCTATGGTATATACTCATCTTGAAGTCCCCCTTAAATTGTTTGGTTAGTAATTATATTAACATAAATTTGCGTATTTTTCAATACTTCATATCCTAAATTTGACCAAAAGTAAATTAATAAATAAATAGTTATAATTTAAAAAGTAAAAAAAATTAAAATTTTGAAACCTAAATATAATATTATATACTCTTATATATAAATACCTGATATGTACATATAGATTGGAGGTTGTAATTTGGAAGAATTAATAAAAGAAGCACAAAATGGAGATAAAGAAGCATTTACAAAAATTATTTTAAACATAAGAAATGATTTATATAAAATTGCAAAAACTCGTATTTCAAATGATGATGACATTGAAGATTTAATTCAAGAAACTATGATTGAAACATATAAATCTATAAAGAAGTTAAGAGATCCTAATAAACTAAAAAAATGGATTATAAGAATTCTTATTAACAAATGTAATAAATTATATAAGAAAAACTATAAAAATAACGCATTAATAAATGAATACAATATAGAAAATTATATAGTTTTGCATAGTAATCAAAACATAGATGATGATTTAAATTTTTATTATCTTATAAAAGATTTAAAATATGAAGAAAGAATAGTTATTATCTTGCATTATATGGAAGATTATTCTGTAAATGATATTTCAAAAATTTTAAAAATGAATAAAAACACTGTAAAAACACATTTATTTAGGGCAAGAGAAATAATAAAAACAAATTTTTATGAAAAAGAGGAGGTAAAAAAATGAAAAGTTTAGATGATTTTATAAAAAATATTGTTACTAAAGAAATCAATGAACCACAAGAATATGCAACATCTATAAAAAATGCTTTTAATACTAAAACATATACAAAATCAAATTTTAAAAAAATTGCTATTACTGTTTGTTCTTTCTTAATATTAATAAGTGGAATTGTTTATGCCACTGATATAAAAGAATTTGTAAGTAAATATTTCTATAATTTTAATGAAGGTGTGGATACAGCTATTGAAAATGGTTATTTTGATGAACCAGAAATGAATTATACAAATTCGGAAAATATTGATGTTACAATAAATGGAGAAAAAACAAACCCATCTGATATATCCTTAAAGGTTAAAGATATGGTAATGGATGATTATAATTTATGTTTTACTTTTACACTAAAATTTGATTCAAACATTAATATAAATAATATATATAGAATTAACTTAAATAAGGTAATAATAACTGATGAAAATAAGTCTATTTTATATTGTAACTATAAAGAAATTTTTGACAACTATTGTAACACCTATAATTTAAATTATAATTATTACAACTCAACTGGTGGTTTAAATTGTTATATTTTAGAAAAAAATGAAGAAACTAACACTATTGATTTAATGTATAATATAATAAGTGATAGAGAAAAAGTATATCCAAATAGCAAACATTTAAATATACAAATTGGAAAAATAGTTTTAGAAGAAGATAAAAATAAAAATGAATTAATTATAGAAGGAAATTGGAATATATCGTTTAATTTAAATAGTAAATTTTATGATAGAAAACCTATTAATTATATAGTTAAAAATTGTAATTATGATGATATTTTTGTAACAGAAGCAAATTTAACTGATACAGGTTTTTCTTTTAAATTTACTTTACCACATCAACCTTTTTATTCAGAAACTGATTCTGAAGAAATAAAAAATAAAAAAAGGAAAAATTATTATGATTATTATACTGATGAAAATGGATTTATTAACATACATATTATAAAAGATAATTATATTGAAAATGAGTTAGGAAAAAAGTTTTATAATCCATTAAATAGTTTAGAATCTCAATATAATTTTGACATTTTAACAAGTAACTATTTATATTATACAGATGCTTTCACATTAACAAAAGCAGACCAAACTGATACTTTAAAAATATATTTTACACTAAATTTACCTGATGATCAGAGAAATGTATGTATTGAATTAGAAAAAAAATCATAGTATAAAAATAAAAAGCGTTTAATAACGCTTTTTATTTTATTTTTACTTTCTTTTACTTTTTTATACCTTACTTTACTTTTTTATTGATTAAGTACAAAAAATACTGTAATATTATTATTGTTTTTCATTTTCTAAAATCTTCTCTTACAAAATGTAAGTCTAGATATAAAAGTCGGGAATTTGTATATGTTTTTTTCATCTTAGGAGGTATATCATGAAAAGAAATTCTAAAAAAATATTTACAAGTTTTATTTTGGCAATTTTACTTAATATTTGTAACATCACACCTGTTTTTGCATCAGAAGTCCATCCTATCCAATTAACTAATGTTACTGCCGTTAAAACACTTCCGGCTGGCGAGCACTTCACCATTCTAAACACTTTAACTTTCAAAGATACCTATACTCTTGCCTCTGATTATTATGTTCAAGGTCGGTGGTTAAATTTAACATTCGGCTGCAGTGTTGCTGATAGTGATCAGGGAATTGGTGGTATTTTTATCACTGTTAAAATTTTGGATGCAGCTACTGGTAGTGTTCTAGCAAGTCAAACAGAAGCGATTCCTCAAAAAGGAATCATTGGATATCCGGACATGACATTTGATTTAGGCTCGTTTGGAAGAACTATAAAAATTTTCTTTGATGCATCTTCTTATGGTGAAAGTAATGGTCATTATCGAAGTGCTACAATTACGAATCTAAGATCATATGTCTTTGGTGATTAATTAATGCAAAGTTACACATTGATAACAATTAATTGATACATATTCCTGACTTTTTCCTCATCAGTCTTCTGATGAGGTTTTTCTATTTAATTTTATAAATTATTTTAAAAATAATCTCTGTTATTTTGGGCTTTCTATAAATTTCAAATCCAAAATATTCCTTTATATATTCTTTATTACATCTTTCATACATATTTTTAGTTGCATGTTTAATATCTCCATAAATTGTATTAATAGATTTATTATATCTTGTTGCTAATATGCTATAAATATTATTTTTTAAATTATCTCCTAAATAATTTTTCTTTAAATAAATCTCTGTTATAACTTCAATTAAATACTTTGTTCCTATAAGAGATAAATCATAATTTAAGCAACTTAATTCTGAAATTATTTTATTTATTACATTTGTATTTTTTGAATGCAACTTAAATTTAGTAATCCTATTAATACTTTTTATAATATCATTCAAATTACTTTTTTGGTTAACATATTCATAAATAAAAGCACTATTAGATATAATTTTACTTGATAATAAAATTATTGAATTATGATATCTTGTTATTCTTTTCGCCATTAAATATTTTAATATATTTATACCAAATGAATTTTTTAAATTTACTTCTAATACTATAAAATCTATACTTTTAGTCGTTAATATATTAATAGCTTTTTCATAATTATTACAAAAGCTATATAATCTTACATTTTTATCATTTTCTGATATATAATTAATTAATTTTATTCCTAAATCTATATTTTCCATTATAACTAACATATTTAACATAAATTTTTCCTCCTAATCATATAAGAGGCTTTTTTATATTGTTTTGGTTTCAAAATATTTTAAATATTAAATATTTTTATTACTTTACTTTTTTTAATAAAATTTTTGTATTAAATATTTTTAATGATAATTCCAATTCATCTTCCATTTCAATATATGAACCGATATTTTCAAAAGCGATAATATTGCCTTTTTTTGCTTCTTTTATTAATTCATTCATCATTTTATATCCTTTTTAATAAATTAAACTATACACATATATATTATAAAAGAGTATCATATATCATATTTTTGTTCGCTTATTTTTTTATTTTTTATAAAAAATAATTATAAACAAAAAAAAGATAAGTTCATTAACTTATCTTTTCTGGAGCCGCTAGTCAGACTCGAACTGACGACCTACTGATTACAAGTCAGTTGCTCTACCAACTGAGCTAAAGCGGCATATTAAATTTTCCATTCATAAAATAAATGGTGACCCCTACGGGAATCGAACCCATGTCTCCGCCGTGAAAGGGCGATGTCTTAACCGCTTGACCAAGGGGCCATATATAAAAGAATATCTTAAAAAAGATATTCTTTTGGTGAGCTATCCGCGACTCGAACGCGGGACAACTTGATTAAAAGTCAAGTGCTCTACCACCTGAGCTAATAGCCCATATTTTTTAAGCAATTACTCAAAAGATAACTGCCTTAATATATTACACTATTTTTTCTTACTTGTCAACACATTTTCAAAAAATTTTACATACTTTTTGTTATTTTTTTTATTTTTTATTCAATATATAACTTATTTAATTGGCATATATTGTTCTAAATGTGATACATATATTTTTTCTTTAATTTTTTCTAACACTTCTATATCATCAACAGTTGAACCATCTAAATTTAAAATTTTTAAATTTTTAAAATTTAAAATATCTTCAAAATTTTTAATTCTACTTTCTTGCAAATACATTTTTTCTATATTTTCTTTTTCTCTTATTTTTTTTAAATCAATATCATCTTGTCCTATAATTCTTAGTATATTTGGCGAAGAAATTTTAGTATAATCAGATATATCACAACAATTAATTAATATATTTTGTAAAGAATTATTTCTCAATTCTTTCTTAGAAAATAATTTACAAGATGATAATTCTATTGTATTAAGTTTTGGTAGCATATTAAGTAAATTAATAATTTTGTCATTCACCATAAAATATTGCAGTGACAACTTTTTTAAATTAGTACATAAAGCTATTTCATTTAAATTAATTTTTAAATTTTCTCCAGCAAAATTTCTATTATTTATATTCAAAGCTTCAATCTCTTTTAATTGATTATCACTTATATCTTCATTAGAAAGATTTCCTAATTTAAATAAAATTATTTTTCTTAGTTCTTTATCTTCTAATATCATTCTATCTTTCCTCTCTACTATTTTCTTCATTATCTTTTTTGGGTTCATTATTCGATGCTATTCTTTTGGTTTCATCTAAAAATTTTTCTTTTTCTATTCCATAATTATCCAAACTCCAAGGGTTACTTTTTAATTCATCATCTTTTTTTAAACTTTCTGTATCTGTATTAGATTGTCCAATTAAAAGATTTTCCTTTTTTTCTAACGTATTTTTAACTCTTTCTTTAACTTTCATGAAACCTTTTTTTATATCTTTTCCTATTTCGATATAAGTTCTTCCTAATTCTTTTAAACCTTCTGTAAAATCTTTAAAATTTGGTATTTTAACATTTCCAATATATATATGTTTTCCATTAAAAAGTTTTTCCAATTGCTTATTATCTATTTTTGTTACACATTTAGGTCCATAAAATCCTACTTTTTTATCCTTTTCTATTATTTGTTCATCTGTTTTTAAACAATGAGTAGGCACTTTTCCTTTTCTTATATCTGGTGTATCCCATGTAGCATCCACATTATACCATATACCATCTAATTTTACTTTATTCCAAGCATGAGATTCACCTATATAAACTATACCATCTTTTTCTTTATATTCATCTTTACCTTTAAGTTTTTCTTTTTTAAATTCTTCAGAAGGTACTTCTTCTTTTTTTATAATACCTATTATATATTTAGATTCTATTCCTACCATTGCTAAAGCATTTTTTAAAACACTAGCATAACCAGCACAAACACTCTTTCCTTCCAATAAACCATTTCTTAAATTTCTGCTATTTTTTGCTTGAGCAATATTATAATTTATTTCATCTTCTGTTTCTGGATAAGCTGCTGGTGTATCATATACAATGCTGTTACATATTCTTTTATATACTTCTGCAAATCTTTCTTTTTCTGGTAAATCCATGCTTATACCAGAAACTAACTCATCTAATTTATTTCTTATTTTTTTGTATGTATCAACATCATAATTTTCTTCTTCTGGTAAATTAAACTTTTCTCTGCATATTCCTATGCTTTTTATATTAACACCTAATTTTTCTAATTCTTCTAACTTTTTTGTAGATAAATCTTTTGTACTTTCTAATACTAGCTTAATACTATTATTTCTTAATGTATCTAATTCAAATTTATCTAAATCTTTTATGTTTAAACTTAATTCGCTTTCTTCAATTTCTTTAGCTTTTTCTAAATTAACTATAGTTTTTCCATCATTTGATAATAAAATTTTATCTTGTAAATTGTTTTCTTCTAAAAAATCACTAAGTCCTTCTAACATTGATTTACTTATATCTAAATCAAGTTTTTTAGTATATTTTAATGCAAAAGTTATATCTTCAAACCTATATATATCTCTATCTATAATACTATCTACCATAATAATATTTTTAAGATTTGGTATTTTAGTTTCATAATAAGAAATATCTTCTAAATTAATTGATTTTAGTGCTATATTTTCAAGTTTATCAATATGAAGATTCGGTCTATAAGAATTAATTTGCACAATTAATTTTGAAAAATCAATTGGTGGATTATCTGCATCACCAACAAAAACATCTAGAAAATTATTCCAATGTTCAGTTGGTCCATCTTTTTCTATATTTATATACACACTTTCTAATTGTGAGTTATCACGCAAAACTTGTTTTAATTTTTCATAATTATTTTTCCTTATTACATCTCCTGGTATTCTTATGTTTTTTAACTTTTGCTTGCTAATCTCATCAATATCATCATTAAAAATTACTTCTCTTTCCATTTTCTTCTTCTCTAAATTAATATATTTACTTTTATTATACATTTTTTTTGTAGATAATTACAATAAAAGTTATATTACTTTTTTATATCACTGTTTATATAAAACTTTTTCATGCAATAAAAAACTTCTTTTAATAGATTTACATCTAAAAAAGAAGTTTTTTTATTATTTTTCAGCTAAATTCATCATTGATTTTCTTACTTTTTCTAATTTCTTTTCAGAATCATTTAATGAATCACCTTTAACTCCCATATAAAATTTTACTTTTGGCTCTGTTCCAGATGGCCTTACACAGCACCATGCTGAATCCTCTAAGTCGTAATATAAAACATTTGATTTTGGTAAATTTGTTTTTGATTTTTTACCAGTTTCTACATCTAAAATTTCACCTGATTGATAATCTCTAATTCTAGTTACTTTATATCCTCCAAGTTGCTTTGGTGGATTTTTTCTAACAGAATCTAATAATTCTTTCATTTTTGTAGCTCCATCAGCACCTTTTAGAGTAATTGTAGAAATACCTTCTTTATAGAATCCGTATTTTTCATAAATTTTTATCATTTGATCCCATAGTGTTAATCCTTGTTTTTTATAAAATGCAGTAGCTTCACAAAGTATCATAACAGCTGTTATTGCATCTTTATCTCTTGCATGAGTTCCAACTAAACAACCATAACTTTCTTCATATCCAAATAAATATTCATGACTTTTATTTTTCTCAAATTTTCTAATTTGTTCACCAATATATTTAAATCCTGTTAAAACTTCTATAAAATCTACATTATATTCCTTAGCAATTGCAATAGCCAAATTTGAAGAAACAATTGTAGAAATTAATGCACCATTTTTGGGTAATATTTTTTTAGCTTTCTTTTGAGATAATATATATTCTGCAATTAATAAACCAGACATATTTCCTGTAAATGGCATATATTTTCCTGTTTTGCTATCTTTTGCTAAAACACCTAATCTATCAGCATCTGGATCTGTTGCTAAAACAACATCTGCATCTTCTTTTTCAGCAAGTTTTAAAGCTAAATCAAAAGCTTTAATATCTTCTGGATTTGGATAATCTACAGTTGGAAAACTTCCATTTGGTAATTCTTGCTCTGGAACAACATAAACATTAGAAAATCCTAAATCTGCTAATACTGTTTGAACTGGTATATTTCCAGTACCATGAAGTGGTGTATAAACTATTTTTAAATCTTTTTCTACTTCTTTTATAATTTCTGGATTTAAAACTTGTTTCTTTATTGCATTTAAATAAAGTTTATCCATTGCAGGTCCAATTACATTATATAATCTTAATTTCTTAGATTCTTCTAAAGTAATTGATCTTATTAATGAATAATCTTTTACTTTATTTACCTCTGTGATTATTTCTGATGCATGTGGCTCAACAATTTGCGCACCATCATCCCAATATACTTTATAACCATTATATTCTGGTGGGTTATGACTTGCTGTAATCATAATTCCAGCTGTGCACCCTAATTCTCTAACTGCAAATGATAACTCTGGAACTGGTCTTAATGAATCAAATATATATGTTTTTATTCCATTTGCATTTAAGCAAAGAGCTGTAGCTTTACTAAATTCTGGTGACATGTTTCTTGAATCATAAGCAATAACTACACCTTTATTTTCAGTTCCTTTTCTCAAAATATAATTTGCTAAACCTTGAGTAGCTTTTGTAACAGTATAAATATTCATTCTATTTGTACCATTACCAATAACTCCTCTCATTCCAGCTGTTCCAAATTCTAAATCCTTATAAAATCTATCTTTTATTTCTTCTTCATTTCCTGCTATTGTTAATAATTCTTTTCTTGTTTCTTCATCAAAAATTGGACTTGTTGACCATTCTTTATATCTTTTTGTATATTCTACTTTATTCATATAATCTCTATATAATTTTCTTGCTGTTTCTGGACTATCTTGTCCTTGAGCATTTTTTATAGGAGCAAATTCTTCTTCTCTCTTAACTCTTAAAACAACTACATCATCAAACATTTCATAAGAATCAAATATGAACATTTCAAATTTATATGCATTTGGTTTATCGCCTTCTATAATATTTCCATTTTCATCCATGTATTTTTGCTTTTTAATAGCTGTATGATATGGAAGACTAAGTTCACTAACTTTTTCTAAACCTTTAATATTATATAAGTGGAAAATAGCATTTGCATCACCATAAACTAGAGATCTATCATCATCTCTTAAATTAGCCATTTCATCAGAAATTTCTGTATATTCTATAACTCCAACTTTTTTATTCTTTCTACAAAATATACCAACTTTTTCTTTAGGATCTGTTTTTTCTATTGATTTAACAGCGCCTAAAACTTTATTATGTATAGACATACCAATTAATAATGGATCAACTGGCTTTACCAAAACATTATCAACACCGTTTATAAATATCCATTCTATTCCAGCTTTTTTCATTTCATCTATTACATGACTTTTTTCCATAGACTGTAAAGTTCCACCATGTCCATTTGCTGCTTTTTTTACCATTCCATTTTCATCTAATAATATTTTTCCATTTAATGCAACTAATGGTAATTCACCTTGTTTAAAAAATCTTATAGCTTCTTTTGGATATCCAAAGTAATTATTTTGTTCAAAAAACTCTACTGTTGCATCATTATTTTCTCTACTTGTCATTATATACCAAGGAATAACTGTATCATAATCTCTCCAAGCATTTTTTAAAGTATCACATAATGCTTCAAAAATAGATTTGTTTTCATCAAATATAAAAGTACCTTTAGGCCCTGTGTGTCCTAATCTTGTACCTTGCCCACCTGCCATTGTTACAACAGCAAATTTGTTATATTTAATAGCTTCTATTCCTTTTTTTTCATACATTTCTCTTTCAGCAACAGTTAATTTTGATTTATCAACATGCTCTATTGGCTCTACAGTCACATTTTCAAGTTCAACTGGTTTTATAGCATTTTCGTAAAGTTTTTTCATTAAATCAAAATCTATTGATTCTATTTCTTCTAATAATTCTTTTTTATGCTCTTTATCCATTTCATTATATTTTAAAAGTAAATGTTCTTGACCATATTCTTTAAGAATTTTTTTTACCTTTTCTAGTTCTTCCTTCATTATGTTTTTTACTCCTTTCACAATTAGATATATATTCAAAGTCAATTTCATATATATTATATCATTTTTTCTTTTTAGTCAACCTAGACATAATAAAATATAGCTATATAGGTTTTTCATTTTTAAACATTTAATCTTGACAATAAAATTTATAGAGTCATATTATTTCATATTTGTGTTTTTATTGTTTTTCTTTTTTGTGCGTTCTGTGAAAATTTTTTAACATCTCTTGTTCCCTCTGTATTTAAAACCATATTATGATTAGATAAAATTTTATCGATTCGTTCTATTTCATTTACTTTATAACAATTTAAAATTTCTAATACATTTATATTATCCAATTTTTTATTAATTTCTTCAATATATTCTTTATTTCCTATTACAACAACATCCTTTTCTTCAAAATCATTCATATTTTCGCTTTTAGTTTTTTTCCAGCCTATATTTATTATTTTTTCTTTGTCTAAATTAATATTTCTTACATTATTTAAATAACTTTCAACATTTCCCAAAATATCTTTTTGTAAAATAACTGCAATTTTCTTTTTTTCTAATATTTTTTCATTTATATATGGCAATAAAATTGTTAATAAGTGAAATTCACTTATATAAAAGCTACAGATTTTTTGATTACTCATTTAATCTACCTCCATATATTTTTAAATTATTATAATTTTATCATTATGAAATTTAGTGGTCAATTTAAATCGTATTATCTTTTTCGACAGCAAATATTTCTCTTACTTGTATTACAGATATTTTAATGATTAATGTTTTAACTTGACAAAAAAATTTTTTTGAATATTTTTTTCTTTTTTTGCAAATACTTACAAATATATTATAAATGTGGAATTATTTTTATATTTTACTATTTTAGTTTTTATAAGTAAAAAGGAGGCAATCTTATGAAAAATTTAAAATCTCTTATTATATTAAGTATTTTAATTTTTACTTTTCTTTTTCTTACAATTTCTTCTTATGCTAAAACAGTATCTTATGATTTATCTAATAATTTTTTTAGACTTCATATACTAGCAAATAGCAATTCAAAAGAAGATCAAAATTTAAAATTAAAAGTTAGAGATAAAATTATTGAATACATGAATAGTATTTCTTATGAAGGATTAGATAAAAATGAAGCAATAGAACTTACAAAAAATAACTTAGAAAATTTCAAAAAAATAGCAACTGATACTATTTTAGAAGAAGGTTATAATTACCCTGTAAATTTAGAAATTGGAAATTTTTATTTTCCAACAAAAAAATATGCTAATATTTCTTTGCCCTCTGGATATTATGATGCTTTAAAAATTGAAATTGGAAATGCTAATGGAAATAATTGGTGGTGTTCACTTTTTCCACCTCTTTGTTTTGTAGATATTTCTTCTGGAGTAATTGATGAAGAAGCAGAAGAAAATTTAAAAAGTAATTTAGATGAAGAAGAATTTGAAATTATTACAAGTGATTCTGAAACAATAAAATTAAAATTTAAATTAGTAGAAATTTTTTCAAAATAACACACTAACATTCTTCTTTTTTATATTTAATTTATATTTATATTTTTCTTATAGTAATTATATATTTTGAAGTGATGCGTAAGCGACCAACTGAAGCGAATAAGAATATTTATATTAAATAATTATTTTATTGTAAAAAGTGTTGTAAATCTTCTATTTTTGTGATATATTTTTCAATGAGCATTTTTTGCTCACAATTTTAGGCAAAATATTGGGGGTATATATTTTGGAAAAATTAGTTATTACTGGAAAAACACCTCTAAAAGGTGAAGTAGTAATAAGCGGTGCTAAAAATGCTGCTGTTGCGATTATACCAGCTACTTTACTAATAAATGGAACTTGTACAATAGAAAATTTACCAAACATAAGTGATGTAAGATTATATTGTGATATATTAAAAGAAATTGGCGCTCAAATAACTTGGAATAATGAGCATGAAATAACAATTGATACACGCAACATAAATTCTAATAAAATACCTTTAGAAACTACTAGAAAATTTAGAGCTTCTTACTATTTATTAGGAGCTTTACTTGGAAGAACAAAAAGTGCACAAGTTGGAATTCCTGGTGGATGTAATTTAGGTGCAAGACCTATTGACCAACATATAAAAAGTTTTGAAGCACTTGGAGCTACTGTTGATGTTTCAAATGGAAATATCACAGCAAAAGCAAAAAAATTAAAAGGAACTTCTATCTATATGGATGTTGTTTCTGTTGGAGCAACAATTAATGCAATGCTTGCTTCTGTTCTAGCTGAGGGTATTACTGTAATTGACAATGCTGCTAAAGAACCTCATATTGTTGATGTTGCCAATTTTTTAAATACAATGGGTGCAGATATTAGAGGTGCTGGAACTGATGTTATTAAAATAAATGGTGTAAAAGAATTAAAAGGAAATGCTACATATTCAGTAGTTCCTGACCAAATAGAAGCTGGTACATTTATGCTTGCCGCTATTGCTTCAAAAGGTGATATTATAATAAAAAATTGCATTACAAAACATTTAGAATCAGTAATAGCAAAAGTAATAGAAATAGGTGGAAATGTAGATGCAAACGGAGATCATTTAAGAGTATGGTATTCAAAAAGAACACACAAAGCAAATATTAAAACTTTACCATATCCTGGTTTTCCAACAGATTTACAACCTCAAATTGGTGTTGTTCTTTCTATTTCAGATGGAACAAGTATTATAAATGAAAGTATTTGGGAATCTAGATTTCAATATACTGCAGAACTTAATAAAATGGGAGCTAAAATTACTGCTCAAGGAAAAACAGCTGTTTTTGAAGGTGTAAATGAATTAGTAGCAGCTCCTGTTTATGCAACAGATTTAAGAGCTGGTGCAGCACTTATAATTGCAGGCATTGCAGCTAAAGGAAAAACTGAAATATATAATCTAAATTATATAGATCGTGGATATGAAAATATAGAAGAAAAATTTAGAAATCTAGGTGCAAAAATAGATAGAGTTATAGAAGAATAAATTAAGGGGCAAATAATAAATATGTTAAAATTTTGTAGCTTATACAGTGGAAGTTCTGGTAATTGCTTATTTGTAAGCTCAAACAATACGAAAATTTTAGTAGATTGTGGAACTAGTTGCAAAAAAATTTGTGAAGGATTAGCATCAATATCTTCATCAATAGAAGACATTGATGCAATTTTAATTACACATGAACATTCAGATCATATACAAAGCTTAGGAATGATTTCAGAGAAATTTGACATTCCTGTTTATGCTAATTTAGAAACTTGGAATGCAATTGGAAAAATTAAAGAAAAAGTATCTTTAAAAAATATAAAATACTTTAATAACAATGAGGATTTTACTTTAAATGATTTAAGTATTCATCCTTTTTCTATACCACATGATGCAGCTAATCCTTGTGGTTTTAATATACATAACGGAAAAAGAAAAATAAGTATTGCTACTGATTTAGGACATATAGATGGAAACTTACTTCAAGAATTAGAAAATAGTTCATTTATTTTATTAGAATCTAACTACGAACCTGAAATGTTAAATGTTTCTAGATATCCATTTCATTTAAAACAACGAATTAAAGGACCTTATGGACATTTATCTAATGAAGAAGCTGGAAAAACAATTTCTTTTTTAATGAAAAAAGATTTAAAACAAGTTATGCTTGGACATTTAAGTAAAGAAAATAATTTTCCAGAACTTGCTTATAAAACAGTAGTAGAAGAACTTATGCATAATAATTCTGACATAAATACTATTGAATTAAATGTAGCACATAGAAATGAACCAAGTAAAATAATTACAATATAAATATTATATATGATAAGAGGCACTGCTGTTGCAATGCCTCTTTTTTGGGTTTGGTGATTTACTTTAGATGTCAATCGTTTCCTTTAGGATATTTATACAAAAGCATCTTCATATTCACCGAGTGCTTTTTTATACGGTTTCATTTGGCTCAGCCCAACATATGCGGCTTGAGCGCATTAACTTTCTTTGCGCGATTCCAAAGATTGTTTGCACGATCACACTGCCGGGTCTCGAATTTCTTCTTATCATTCTCCATTCTCTTATCTGCATTCTTACTAGCAGAAACTGCATTACGCCCTAACTTTGACTTATAGGCTGCTGTTTTCTTTCTGCGATACGCACGCCCATGACTCTTATTTTTCTTTGCTACAAGAGCTTTCATCTCTTCCTGCTGCATACGCTGTTCTTCTTCGTATTTCGCCTGAAGCTCTTCGTAGTATTTTTCCTCTGCTTCTTTCTGAGCATAATACTCTTGCCAGCAGAGTTCTTCTTCACGTGCGATGCGTTCTGCTTCAGCTTGTTCTGCCTGTTTCTGTTTTTCAGTACGCATTTCTTTTGCCTTCTCAGACTGTTCCTGTTCATAGAGATTAAACCCCTCAGTTATCTCCCTAGCAACTACCTTTTTTGCAACTAACCGTTTTCTCATGAAAACACTCCCTTCGTTTTATTAGCTAGACTTATGCCTAACTTGCAGTAAATTATACTACCTTTTAGTCTGAAAGTCAATTTATTATTTTAAAATTTACTATAATTTCATACTTAAACTTACTTTTTGCTTTTCTTTGTCTATTCCTATAACTTTTACTTTTACTATATCTCCAACAGAAACAATTTCTGATGGATTTCTTACATATTTATCTGCCATTTCTGAAATGTGAACTAAACCATCATGTTTAACACCAATATCAACAAAAGCTCCAAAATCAATAACATTTCTAACAGTCCCTGTAAGTTCCATTCCTTCTTGCAAATCTTCAAATTTTAAAACATCACTTCTTAATATTGGTTTTGGTAAATCTTCTCTAGGATCTCTACCTGGTTTTGAAAGTTCTTCTATAATATCTTTTAAGGTAAGTGTTCCAACATTTAATTCTTGTGCTATTTTTTCACAATCTACTTTACTTAAATCATTTTTTAAATTTTCTATTTTTTCTTTTTGATTTAAGTTTTCCACAGAATATCCTAATTTTGTTAATAACTTTTCAGCAACTTCATAACTTTCTGGATGGACCGCTGTAACTTCTAAAGGATTTTTTCCATTAAATATACGAATAAATCCTGCACATTGTTTATAAGCAGTAGGTCCTAATTTTGGAACTTTAAGCAAATCTTTTCTTTGTTTTATCTCACCATTTTCATCTCTATATTTAACAATATTTTTAGCAATTGAGCTATTTATTCCAGATACATAAGAAAGAAGTGATGGGGTAGCAGTGTTGACATCAACACCTACAGAGTTAACTGCATCTTCAACAACTCCAGTTAAACTTTCAGATAATTTCTTTTGATCTACATCATGTTGATATTGACCAACACCTATTGCTTTTGGATCTATTTTCACAAGCTCTGAAAGTGGATCTTGAAGCCTTCTAGCAATTGATATTGCTCCTCTTAAAGAAACATTTATATCTGGATATTCTTCTGTTGCTAGTTTAGAAGCAGAATAAACAGATGCACCAGCTTCACTAACTATTGCATAATAAATATCTCCTTTAATTTCTTTTATCATATTAGATACAAAAGTTTCAGATTCACGAGAAGCTGTTCCGTTTCCTATTGCAATCATATTTACGTTATGTTTTAAAATAAGCGCTTTTAATGTATTTTTAGCACCTTCTATATCATTTTGTGGTTCTGTTGGATAAACAGTTGTAGTATCTAATAATTTTCCTGTTTTATCTATAACTGCAATTTTACAACCAGTTCTATATGCTGGATCAAATCCCATAACTGTCATTTCTTTAATTGGCGGTTGAAGTAATAATTGTTTTGCATTTTTTCCAAATACTTTTATTGCTTTTTCTTCTGAACGTTCTGTTAAATCTGAACGTATTTCTCTTTCTATAGAAGGTTCTATTAATCTTTTATAAGAATCTTCTATTGTATTTGAAAGTGGTTCATTAAACTGACTTTTGTAATCTCTTATTATTTGCTTTTTCAAATAGTCTAAAATTTTATCATCTGGTTTTTCGATTTTTACTTTTAAAAATTCTTCTTTTTCTCCTCTATTTATGGCTAATATTCTATGACTTGGAATTTTAAGTATTCCCTCTTTAAAATCATAATACATTTCGTAAGGAGATTTTTTATCTTCATCAATTGCTTTACTTGTAATAACAGCTTCTCTAAAACAAAAAGATTTTATTTTCTTTCTATAATCACTATCATCTGCAATATTTTCTGCAATTATATCTAAAGCTCCTTGTATGGCATCATTTTCATTTGTTACACCTTTTTCTTCATTTATATACTCTTTAGCAACTTCATATAAATCCTTTTTTTCTAATTGCAAATAAATTATATTTGCTAATGGTTCTAAGCCTTTTTCTTTTGCTATTGTAGCTCTTGTTCTTTTTTTAGGTCTAAATGGTCTGTATATATCTTCAAGTTCTGATAGCACCATTGTACTTGCAATTTTTATTGTTAACTCATCTGTAAGCTTTCCTTGTTCATCAATAAGTCTAATTATTTCTTCTTTTCTATTTTCCAAATTTCTTAAATATTTTAATCTTTCATCTAAATCTCTTAAAGTTTCATCACTTAAATTTCCTGTAACTTCTTTTCTATAACGTGCTATAAAAGGAATTGTATTTCCTTCATCAATTAATTTTACTGTTGCCTCAACTTGAGTATCTCTAATATTAAGTTCTTCTGCAATTTTTTTAAATATTTTATCCACTTTTCTACCTCACTTTTTTTAATATATAAAACAAGTTCTATTATAATGATATAATAGAACTTTATTTTTTAAGAATTTTCTTGTTCTTCCAAATATTCATCATAAGTGCATTCTCTTACTATAACTTTATTGTCTGTAATATCTATAATTTTATTTGCAACTGTTTGAGTTAATTGATGGTCATGTGATGTAAACATCATTATTCCTTTAAATTTTTGCATACCTTCATTTAATGCTGTAATACTTTCCATATCTAAATGATTGGTTGGTTCATCAAAAATTAAGAAATTTGCACCTGAAAGCATTAATTTAGAAAGAACACATCTTACTTTTTCGCCACCAGATAAAACATCAACACTTTTTAAAGCCTCTTCTCCTGAAAATAACATTCTTCCTAAAAAACTTCTTACATAAGTTTCATCTGGATCTTTTGAATATTGGCGAAGCCAATCAGTAATACTCATTGTGTTATTAAATAAGTAATTATTATCCTTTGGAAAATAATCTTTTGTTATAGTAGTTCCCCAAACTAATTCTCCTTCATCCGGTTCTAATTCACCAGCTAAAATTTGAAATAACACTGTTTTTGCAATTTCATTATCTGATAAAAGTGCAATTTTGTCTTCTCTTTTTACAGTAAAACTAATATTATCTAATACTTTTTCTCCATTTATTGTTTTAGAAATATTCTTTACTTCTAATATTTCTTTTCCTTGTTCTCTATCACATTTAAAATCTATATATGGATATTTTCGGTTTGAAGGTTTTATTTCTTCTAATTCTATTTTTTCTAAAGATTTTTTTCTAGATGTTGCTTGTTTTGATTTTGATGCATTTGCACTAAATCTAGCAATAAATTCTTGTAATTCTTTTATTCTTTCTTCCTTTTTCTTATTTGCCTCTCTCATTTGCTTTAAAGCAAGTTGACTAGATTCATACCAAAAATCATAATTTCCTGGATATACTTTAATTTTTCCAAAATCGACATCAGCAATATGAGTACAAACTTTGTTTAAAAAATATCTATCGTGTGAAACAACAATTACTGTATTTTCAAAATCTATTAAAAAATCTTGTAGCCAATTTATTGTTTTTATATCTAAATCGTTAGTAGGCTCGTCTAATAATAATACATCTGGATTACCAAATAATGCTTGTGCTAGAAGCACTTTTACTTTATCTTTCGCTTCTATTTCACTCATAAATTTATAATGCAGACTACTATCTATTCCTAAATCATTAAGCATTTTAGCTGCATCTGATTCTGCATTCCATCCATCTAATTCTGCAAATCTTTCTTCTAATTTTGCAGCCCTCATTCCATCTTCTTCTGAAAAATCTGGTTTACTATAAATACTATCCTTTTCTTTCATGATTTTATAAAGCTCACTATTTCCCATCATAACAGTATCAATAACTGTATATCCTTCAAAAGCATAGTGATCTTGTTTTAATACAGACAATCTTTCACCTTTATCTAAAATAACTTCTCCTTTATTAGGTTCTATTTCTCCTGATAAAATTTTTAGGAAAGTAGATTTACCAGCACCATTGGCACCAATTAATCCATAACAATTTCCTTTTGTGAATTTAATTGTAACATCTTCAAAAAGTACTCTTTTTCCAAATCTTAGAGTTACACCATTTGATAAAAGCATTTTTAAAACCTCCTAACTTTTTTAACCATATCATTATACAGTATTTTAATTGATATTTCAATTTTTTTATAATAAATTTATTTTGTTTTTATTATAAAATGTTCTTTTATTCTTCTACTTACAATTTTTATTACAATTTCAATATTATTCGACTTTTTTTGATAAAATATAACATTTTCATTAAGTTTTGTTTAAATTTATTGTTTTTTTTATTTTTTGATATAAAATAAAATTAAATTTAATAGTGGAGATATAATTATGGATGATAATTTAAAAAATGAAAATAAAAACATTCATGATGAAACAATACTAGAAAACTATGATGCTGAAGTAATAAAAAAAATAAGCTTCTGGGCAAATCTAATTTATAAAATAAAAAATGGAAAAAATCAAAAATTTCTTCCATCAACAGAATTAAAACCTCAAAAAACATATAAAAGTATTTTTTATATGTGGAATATGGGAAATTTAAAAATTTCTTTATTTAATAAATTAGATTCTGTAAGAAATATTTTTGTAAATTCTATTCACAAAAATAATATTAATTCACTAGAAGCTCAAATTATTGGAAAAGGTGATAGTGCAATTGTTTTAAAAGATCCACAAATTAATTTTATTATACCTAAACCAATAAACTTAAAAAAAAGTATTGAAAAATAAATTAAACACTTCAAAAAATATAACCATTTTTACTTTTTGGTATATCTTTTGAAGTGCTTTTTTTATAATCAAAATTTTTCATTTAATTATAATCACTTATATCTTTATTTTCTCCATCATTATTATTTTTAGAGTTTCCCGTTGTATCATCTTTTTTCTTAACCTCGTGATTTTCACTTTTTGAAGCAGAGTTTGTATTAAATGTTTCTAAAATATCTATATTTTTAATATCTTCATTTAACTGATTCATTCCTATTTTTATTATACAATTTTTATCAACAAAATATTTAATATTATAATATGAAGGTAAATTATATATTCCATTTAACTGTTCTCTTAACAAAACATCTATCCCTGATGAATCTGCTTCCACATAAGAAACTAATTCAATTGGTTGATCTTTAATACTTCTTTTATTTTTTATTTCTTTTTTCAAATAAATTAAATATCCTAAAGAATTTTTGCTATCCTTTTTTCCTAAAATTTGATATCTTAAAAAATCTTCATCTATACTTTCTGCTGAAAAACCAATTTCACTTAAAACTGATTTTATTTTATTTTTATTTTCATCAGACATTTTTGCTAAATCAATAATTTTGCCTGTTTCATCTATTCTAAAAGAACTATAACCTCCTAATGCTCCTTCAATAAGTCTTGGCATACCTTTTTGGGTTGCTATTTCTCTAAATTCATTAAATCTTTTTAATGTAATTTCTCTATTTGCATTAGTTATTAAAAATAAACTAGCTCTTGTTCCTTTTTCTTCTTCTATTTTTTTAATTTGTTCTAAAAAAATTTCTATATTTTTTAAATTTTTATCTCTTTGTTTTTTATTTTCATCTCTTTCAAACCATGAAAATATTATTGGTATAACTTTTTCTTTTACTAACGGAGTTTCAGTAATTTTTTGCATCGTTGATTGTAATTCTTTAGGAAAATCTTCATTATTTACTATTATTTTATTTTCTTTTTCTGGTTGATTTTCATCTTTTTGCGTTGTTCCTTGTAAATTTTGATTATTTACTTGTTTATTTAATTGCTTAATTTTAGGTGTATTTTTACTTACTGTTTTTCCAAATATACTCATTCTTTTATTTTTATCTTGTAATTTTTTTAAGTTTTCATATTCATCACATAAATAAGAACTTTCTAATTTTAAATCTGAAATCTTTGTAAAAATAGTTAGCATATCAAATAAATTCATATTTAATGTTTCTTGAATTAAACTTAAACATTCTGATATATCTTTTATTTCTTCTTTTTCAAAAATTTTATTTATATCTTCATATTGTCTATTTACTGTTTTGCTTTTTGTTTTAATAAAATCATCTAATTTAACATTTTTTCTTTTTCTCGGGTTTTTATATTCTAGCAATGCTGAAACTACTTTTGGATAATATTTTAATAAATATATACCATCTCTTGCCATTTTACTTTCAATTGATTCATACATTTGTTTTAAAAATTGAAGTTTTTTTATAGTTTCATCATCTAGATTTTCTTTTTCTAAATAATCTCTTATATCTGCAACATTTTGAATTTTTAAATATTCATAATATTTTCTGTTTAAATCAATTGCAAATTCAATTTTTTTGTTAATAGGTAATTTTTTATATTTTTCTAAATCTCTTGCTTGAGAATTTAAATCTGTATTTTTCCAAAAACTTGTATTTTTTATTGAATCTAAAAGAACATAATAGTATTCATTTAATTGCATATCACTTTCATGTTTAAAATTTTCATATTTACTTGCAGTTTCTCTTATTGCAAGAATATTACACATATTTAAATCAAAATCTATTCTTGATCCAATGATTTCATTTGCAATGTCTCTTGAGCGTCCTTTTAAAAGCTTAGCTTTTTCCAATTTTTCTTTAAAATCAGAAATATCTAAACTATTATTTTTATATGCAGTTACAACTTCATTATAGCTCATTCTTTTTCCTTAAATATTAAATAATTAATTTATCTTATTATATCTATTAACAATTAAATTGTCAAAATAAAAAAGAAGTGTACCGTAGGTTATTCTACGGTCTCTTCTTTTATTATTTGTAATCCAGCAAATTTTGCCATTAATCTCTTATGTCCTACTTTATCAAAATTTATATCTACTTTTAAATCTTCTCCTTCTTTTTCTACTGAATTAATAATTCCTTCACCAAATTTTTTATGTAATACTCTTACACCAGCTTTATAAACAGATAAATCCATATTATCTTCTTTATTTTTATTTAAACTGTTTAGAAAGCTTTCAGCACTTCTAAATTGATATGTTGTTTTTACTCCTCTTGATGAAGCTACAGCAATATCTTTATATGCTGAAATAGATTCTTCTCTTGAATAATCCCTATAAGATGATTTTCTTCTTTCACCATAACTCCATTCATAATCTGTATCATATGTATTTTGTGATTTATCTTCTATATTTTCATAACCATCTAGCATATTTGCTGGAATTTCTTTAACAAATCTTGATACTGCATTACAACTTGTAGAGCCAAAAATTGTTCTTTGTCTGCTACATGTTAAAAATAAATTTTCTTTTGCTCTTGTAATTCCAACATAACATAGTCTTCTTTCTTCTTCAAGTTCTTTTTCTTCACCAATAGATTTATATCCTGGAAAAATTCCTTCTTCCATTCCTACTAAAAATACTACTGGAAACTCTAGACCTTTTGCACTATGAAGTGTCATTAAAGTAACAGAATCTTCTGTTTCTTCCATTCCATCTAAGTCAGAACTTAAAGTAATTCCTTCTAAAAATTCACTAAGAGAAGTATCTGCTGATTCTTCTTCAAATTCAATTGCCACTGTTAAAAATTCATCTAAGTTTTGTATTCTAGTTTCTGCTTCTACTGTATTTTCAATTTCTAAAGCCTTAGTATATCCTGTTTTATCTAAGGTTTCTTTAATTAATTCTGAAATTTTTAAATTTTCTTTTTTATTTCTCAATTCTTCTATTACATTTATAAATTCTCTAGTATTTGCAAAAACTCTATTCAATCCATATTCATCTGCATTTTTTATTATTTCATACATAGATATGCCATTACTTGCTGAAAGTTCTTCAATATTATCTAAACTAGTTTTTCCTACACCTCTTTTGGGTTCATTTATAATTCTTGTTAAACTTAAATTATCTGATGTATTTTGAATTAATCTTAAATAAGCAATAATATCTTTTATTTCTTTTCTTTCATAGAATTTTAAGCCTCCAACAATTTTATAAGGTATATCTTCTCTTCTTAAAATATCCTCTATACTACGAGATTGTGAATTCATTCTATAAAGAATGGCAAAATCTGAATATTTATAATATTCTTCAATTTTTAAAGAATTAATTTGTCTTACAATATAATTTGCTTCATCATATTCATTATCACCTCTAAAAATTTTAGGTTTATTTCCTAAATCATTATCAGTCCATAATTTTTTTTCATATTTTGTTTCATTATTTTTAATTACTTCATTTGCAATATTTAAAATACTTTGAGTACATCTATAATTTTGCTCTAATTTAATTATTTTTGTACCAGGAAAATCTTTTTCAAAGTTTAAAATGTTTGTTATATCAGCTCCTCTAAAGCTATATATTCCTTGATCATTATCTCCAACAACAGTAATATTTCCATATTTTGAAGCTAATAAAGATACTAATGTAAACTGTGCTTTATTTGTATCTTGATACTCATCTACTAAAACATATTTAAATTTTCCAGAATAATATTCTAATAAATCTGGATTATCCATTAAAATTTTAATAGTAAAATTAATTATATCATCAAAATCAATTGCATTATTTTCCTTTAATTTTCTTTGATAAATTTCATAAATTTCTGCAATTTTTTCTTTTCTAAAGTCTCCTTTAACTCTAGCTTTATAGCTGTCTGGCTCTAACATATCGTTTTTTGCATTACTGATTTCATATTGTATTGATTTATCTGAATAAAGTTTATCATCTAAATTTTGAGATTTAATTATTTGTTTTATTAAAGTTTTTTGATCTGATGTATCAAATATAATAAATGATGTATCAAAACCTAATCTATCAATTTGTTTTCTTAAAATCCTAACACAAATAGAGTGAAAAGTTCCTATCCACATATCTTTTGCAATATCTCCAACTAAACCTTCAACTCTTGTTTTCATTTCATTTGCTGCTTTATTTGTAAAAGTTATTGCTAAAATATCCCAAGGTTTTATTCCTTTTTCTCCCATTAAATATGCAATTTTATGTGTTAAAACTTTTGTTTTTCCACTTCCAGCACCTGCTATAACTAAGCATGGTCCTTCTGTGTTTACAACAGCTTCATATTGTTTATCATTTAATCCTTCTAATATATCCATTAATTTCTCCTATTTTTAGCAAACTTGTGTTTGTATTATATAATTTTAATTTTCTTCTGTCAATATAATATTTTTTTATTTTAATTTAGCATAAAATATTATATATAATATTTTAATAATATAAAAGATTTCATAAAAAAATAAATATTTGAATTTTTTAACTCAAATATTTATTTTTAAATTTAATTTTTATTAATTTAATTTTTTATAATAATTTATTTATTTAATTCTTTTACTAATTCTTCTACATCTATTCCATGAACTGAACAAGCTTCTTCTAAAGTTTCAGCTTGTGATGCAGGGCATCCTAAACAATGCATACCAGCATCTAATAATATATCTGCTTTTTCTGGAGCCATTTCTAATAATTCACCAATTTTTGTATTTTTATCTATCATTTTATTTCCTCCTTACATATATCATTTTTATCGTAGTGATAAATATTTTACCATATTTTTTAAAAAAAGTATAGACAAACCTAAAAAAAAGTTGTATTATATATCAAATTTAGCAAAAGAGGTGATTTAATGGAATTACTTTTTAACCTCTTTTTCATAAGTTTTGGTATCAATATATTTATAATTATTTATTCAATGTATTCTTTAATGGAAATCTTTTTATTTCAAAGTTTGCAAGGTTCTAAATTAAAAATCAAGAAAAATCAAATATTTTAGGAATTTATATTGAAAAAATTTTTTTATAAAATATTATTTTTTATAATTTCTTTTCCAATTGTTTTTTTATTAATTTATTTAATTTTTCAACCAATTTTTAATGCTGAACATTTATTATTTACATTTGCTATTCATCCATTTGATATAGTTTCAGTTTACCCAAATACTTGGATTTTATTAAAAAAATCTTATTTATTAAGTTTTTTAATTTCATATATTATTGTATTTAATAAAATTTTTAATTTTTTTAATTTAAAATTTCATTTAAAATTAAAAAATAAAATATCTCTAAAAAAAGAAACTAATTCAAATACAATATCTCTTTTAGTTGGTCTTTTTGAAAATAATCCTATTTATATTGATGAAAAAGGTCTTTATCAAAATATTTTAATAACTGGTACTATTGGAACTGGAAAAACTTCTTCTGCTATGTACCCTTTTACTCGGACAATTAATTGATTATCAATCAAATAATTTCTCTGAAAAATTAGCAATGCTTATATTAGATGTAAAAGGAAATTATTTAAAACAAGTATTTGAATTTGCAAAAACTAGTAATAGGTTAGATGATATTATTGTTATAGATTTATCTGGAAATTTTAAATATAACCCGCTTGATAAACCTAATTTAAAGCCTATTGTTCTCGCAAACAGATTAAAAACAATTTTAACTTTGTTTAGCCCAAATAATTCTGAATCTTATTGGCTTGACAAAGTAGAGCAAATTTTATCTGAAGCTATAAAATTTTGCAGGTTATATAATAATGGATATGTTTCTTTTTCTGAAATTCATAAACTTATAATGTTTTCTGATTACTATTATGAAAAGCTTTGCATACTTAAAGAATCATTTCAAAAAGGAAAACTTTCAGATTCAGATATATATAATCTTTTATCTTGTATAGATTTTTTTGAAAAAGAATTTTTTGCGTTAGATAATAGAACATTATCTATTTTAAAATCTGAAATTAGTAGAATTACTAGTATATTTATTTCTGATTACAATGTTTTAAAAACTTTTTGTCCAGCTCGTGAAAATATTAATTTTTATGGTTTTAAAGAAGTTTTAGATAAAGGAAAAATTGTTGTTTTAAATATGAATATTGCAGAATATAAAAATCTTTCTAAAATTATTGCTACTTATTTAAAACTAGATTTTCAAACAGAAGTTATGTCAAGACTCGGAAATAATTCAAAAATACGAAAAAGTGCTTTTATAAGTGATGAATTTCATGAATATGTAACAACTACAGATAGTGATTTTTTCTCAACATGTAGAGAAGCAAAATGTATTAATATTGTTGCAACCCAGAGTTATTCTTCTATAAAAAATGCTTTAAAAGATGAATCTTCTACTAAAGTTATTCTTCAAAATTTAATAAATAAATTTTGGTTTAGAACAGATGATATTTTTACAATTGAAGAAGCTCAAAAACAAATTGGAAAAGAAGAAAAAGAAAAGATTTCTACTACTATTTCTGAAAATGCAAAAGAAACAAAATTTAACTTAATAACAAATACTTTAATGTCTAGAGATTCAAATTTATCAGAAAGTTACAACAAATACACTCAAAATGATTATATTTATGATACTAATTATTTTTCTCAAAGTCTTGAAACATTTAATTGTTTAAGTTTCATTTCTGATGGCTTGAGAATTCTTAAACCGAGAAAATTACAAATGATACCATATTATGAAAAAGAAAAATTTATGAAAGGATTAAAAAAATATGAAAAATAAAAAAATATCAATTATTTATACTTTTATGCTTTCTTTTTTATTTATCTGCACATTTCATACTAGTGTATCAGCAGCAGATCCTAAATTAGTTACAACTTTAGATTCTGCTTTTGAAAAAATAGAAAGTTATATTGTAAAAATTTCAACTCCAGCAGCTGCTGTTGCAGTTGGAACTGGTGTACTTATGAAAAAATTTAGTTTTGGTGATGAAGAAAAAATTCGTACAGCAAATAAGCTTATTCGAGGAAGTCTTTTTTCTTATGGTTTCATACTCTGTATTGATTTAATTTTATCTTTATTTCAAACATTATTATCTTAAGGAAAAAATATGGAAGAACAAACAACTATTAATTTATCAGATATAATTTTTAATTCATTAAATGATTTATTTTCTAATTTATTTTCATCTATTGATAATTCAATTTATAGTGTTTTAGATGATATTATTTTTATTAAACCAGATATTTTAGCTAATTCAAAATTTGAACAAATTTTAGGAACTTCTAGTTCAAATGGAATTTTATTAATTGCAAACAGTTTAATTTTAGGTTTTATAATTTATTACTCAATAAATTATTTAATTTCACATTTAACTTATTCAAGAATAGATTCACCTAAACAATTTATTTTTAAAGCTATTATATTTATTGCTCTCATGAATTCCTCTATTTGGATTTGTGAACAAATAATAAATATTGTTTATTTAATAAGTAATAATATTTCAAAACTCGGTGAAAATCTATTTAATATAAATATTAATTTTTCAAACTTTATTGAAAATATTAATAAAACTGTATATATGCAAAATAGTGAATTTAATATATTTTCTTTCGATGGAATTATAAAGTCTTTTACAAGTTTTGGACTTATAAATTTAATTTTTACTTATTCTCTTAGATATATTATGATTCAAATTTTTATACTTATAAGTCCCTTTGCTTTTTTAAGTCTTATTACAAATTCATCTGAGTGGTTTTTTAAAATCTGGTTAAAAACATTTATATCTTTACTTTTAGTTCAAATATTAGTTTTGCTAATTTTAATACTTTCTTTTACAATAGATATAACTCAAAATTCTGTAATATCTAAACTTTTATTTATTGGTATTATTTTTGCTTTAACTAGATCAAATAATTATATGAAAGAAATTTTTGGCGGAATTACTACAACTGTTCAAGCTAACATATCAAGTTTTACTAATAATTAATTTTTATCTTTCTAAATACATTTACCTCTCAAAATCTATATAAATAGTATTAATATGTGACGCGTAAGCGACCAAACGAAGCGTTAGCGAAGGGCGATTGGAGCAATCTTCATTTTGTTTTTATTAAAAAAAGAAGATTTTGAGCACCAAATCACTAATTAATACTATTTTTCTAAATACATTTACCTCTCAAAAATCTATATAAATAGTATTAATATGTGACGCGTAAGCGAACAACCGAAGCATTAGCGAAGGGCGATTGGAGCAATCTTCCTTTTGTTTATTTAAAAAAAGAAGATTTTGAGCACCAAATCACTAATTAATACTATTTTTCTAAATACATTTACCTCTCAAAAATCTATATAAATAGTATTAATATGTGACGCGTAAGCGACCAACCGAAGCATTAGCGAAGGGCGATTGGAGCAATCTTCCTTTTGTTTTTATTAAAAAAAGAAGATTGCGACACCAAGTTACTAATTAATACTATTTATATAGATTTTGAGAGAGAAAAAAATATTTTAAGAAAAAAATTTTTTTAAGGAGCTCATATGCATTTTATTTTTCCAAAAAATTATAATTTCAAACCTAAAATATTAGGTTTTATTGAATATTCCACTGCTATTTTAGATGTAGTATTTGGAATTGTTTTATATTTTTTAGTTAATTTAATTTTTAAGAATATTAATTTAAAAATTTATATTTTTATTTCTCTATTTTTTCCAATATTTCTTATAAGTATTTTAGGTATAAATAAAGAAAGTATTATTTCAGTTTTTATTTATATTTTTAAATTTTTTAAAAACCAGAATAATTATCTTTATAGTAAAAATAATAAAATAAATTTTCATAATCAATAATTATAGTTTAAGTCTTGCTTTTACATAAATTTTATTATATTTTTATAGGTTTAAAATAGATATGTCACACATAAATAAAAAATAAAATATTGAAAGAGAACGACTCATATGATATTGTTT
>CANQVF010000014.1 GCA_947627185.1 uncultured Clostridia bacterium
CAATATCATATGAGTCGTTCTCTTTCAATATTTTATTTTTTATTTATGTGTGACATATCTATTTTAAACCTATATATTGATTTTAACTTTTAATAATTTTTATTTTAAATAAACTATATTATTAATTTTAAAATACAAAAAAAGAACATATTTATAATATGTTCCTTCTCTTAATACATTTAAACTATTCTGCTTTTTTTGCAATTACTTCTTTTCCATCATAATAACCACAATTAGAACATACTGTATGAGGTCTAACTGGTTGGTGACAATGTGAACAAGTAGATAAATTTTCTGCTTCTATTTTCCATGTAGATCTTTTTGCACCTGTTCTAGCTTTTGACCATCTTCTTTTTGGTTGTGCCATTTTAAAATCCCTCCTTTAGTGACTTTATATCTATGTCAAAATAAAATTTATTCTTTACAGTTACCTAAATAGTATACAACCAATTACACCTTTTGTCAAGATTTTTTTATCTGTTACTGCATTATTTATCTTTTTAAAACAAATTTAAAAATTATAATTTATCCACTTACAATTACTTTTTGTAATGGTATAATTTTAGGTTTAAAAGTCTCAAATTGGCTTTTTCCTCTTGCTATAACAATTTGATTTTGTAGTTTTTGATTTTCTAATCTTAAAAAATTAATTTGTACTTTTATATCACCAAAAATTCCTTTTGTTTCATCATGGATAATAGGTAAATAAGATTGTCCTTTAACAGCTTTTTTAGAAGCTATTTTATAAATATCTTCTTCTGTTACTCCACTATCACAATATTTTTCTTTTACATCATCATAAATTCTTTTCATTTCATTTGTAAATTTACCATTTAATTCAGTTATAGCACAAGAATATAAATCTGCTAAAATATCTTTAGCTTCATAATTATCTTTTTCATCTATTTTCTGTGATTGTAATAGTTCAATTTTTAATTTTATATTTTCCATTCTTTGAAGTTGTAAATTATTTCTTCCTGTAATTGCCCCCCAAAAATTTATTTTTTCTTTAGATACAATTTCTTTATCATTCATATATTTTTGAATTTTTGCATTTTTTATTGCGTTTTGTGCTTTTATATAAATATCTCGTTTTTCTTTATCAATCTCGTTTTCAATAACCTTTTTATAATTAGAGTTTTCTTCAGATTTTTCACAATTTTCTTTTGAAACTTTTCTAACTATTCTCATCTTAATAGTATTATCCTTTCTAAAAAAATATTCTACCTTATATATTTGTTATATTGTATCAATAACAAAAAAATAATTCAATAAAAAAGAAAGATTTTAACATATTTGTAAAAAATCTTTCTTCTAAAAAAAATATTTTTCGACTTTTTTAACTAAAAATTTATTTTAAGCTAATTTATTTGTACCTATTTCTGGATAATCATCTAAAATTTTTTGTACTAAATTATCGTTTATTTTAAATTCTTTTACATATCCCCCTAAAGAATTTGCTTTATCTTTTAAGGCTTCAACATCAGAATTTACATATATTTTAGCTTTTCCTTTTCCATTTTTAGCTTCTTGAACTAAATTAGATACAGGTGAATTTCCATCAAATGCAAGAACAATTGAATTTCTTCTTTCAAAAATTTCATAATTAAAACTTTTATAAATTCCCATTTCTTCTCTTTCTGTTGATATACAAACACCACTTAAATCTTCATTTAATAGTCCTTCTTTAATTTCTTTTGAAACAGCCTTAGGAATTATAGCATTTACTTCGAATTTTTTATTTAATTCTTTAGAATAATCCATTATGGCTTTTTCATATCCATTCATTTTATGACCAACAACAAAGTAGACTTTTTCATTATTTAAATTTTTAATTAAACTTTCAATTATTTTTCTTCCTGACTCATCAATAGTTGTTTCTCTATTTTTTGCATTAAAACTTCCACCTGCAATTATAATTGGCAATTTATCTTCAGGTAATTTTTTTATTTTTTCTTTTAATTCCATTTCTGAATCTAAATCATTTGTAATTCTCATATCTATTAAATTGTTTTTACTTTTTTCAAAATTTTCTTTTTCTAATTCTGAAATTGCTTCTCTAATACTTCTACCTGCTAAAAATTTTTCAAATTTTTTAGATTTTTTTGCAAAATATTTTTTACTATCTGCTATTACTTTGTCTTCTACCTCTCTCATTTTTAAGAAATCTTCATCTGTAAGTCCTAAAATATTATGTAGTGCTAATTGTTCATTTATTGTATCTGTTCCATACATTCCACATCCATCTGTACCTTGAACACATTTTACATCATTTTCTAAATATTGTTTTAACGGATGTCTATCTAATATACTTAAATTATTTAATCTAACATTAGATGTTAATTGAAATTCAAGAATAGCATTTGTTTCTTTCATTTCTTGAATTAATTTTTTTCCTTCTTCTGAATTTAAATCTGCTGTATATAATCCATGCCCTAATCTAAATTTAGGCATTTTTTGTCCTTTTTTCAAAGATTCTTTAATACATTGTATTGATTTTGCTACATTATCTCTTAAACAGTCATTTTCTCCAGCATGTATTCTAATGGTAAAACCTGGATCTTCTTTAACTGCAAATTGTACTAATTCATTTATTACTGGTTTTAATTCAGTTATATCATTAATTTCCTCACCAATAAAATCACTTCCTACTACATAAGGACTTTTTGCAATAGCTTTTAAAACATCTAAATTTTCTCTTAAATATGTAGAACTTGTTTTTTGGTCTTTTATTATTGTAAGTGGTATTCTTCTTATACCAGCAAGCATTCTAATTGCAACACCTGTTTCTTTTTCTATTTTGGGCATTACATCATGTATTTCTTCTAGTAATTTTATAGCTGGTTCACCAGTTTTTACTAAATCTGTATCAGTTATTTCTGCATAAGTAATACTTTGTTTTTGATATTCTCTAGCTATCCATAAAAATTTATCTTGTCTTAAAGTATTGTTTTTATATGGACTATTTGCTTTTTTATCTTCTAATATTTTTTTAACATAATTTACAATATCTTTCTCTGGTATTTTCTCAACTGTTTTCAAATTAAGTTTGATTTTATTTTCAGAAAATTTTGCTTTACAAAATACATATCTATATAAATAAACTTTTTCTAAATTAGTAAATACTGATTGACCATCTTTTAATAATCCTAAACTATTTCTTATTTTAGATATATTTTCTTCAGCATTTTCTAAATTGTTTAAAATTAGATCAGCAAAATTAATAAAAGTATTATCATCAATTTTTCTTGTTAAATACTTTCCTGTTAATTCACTATTTTCAAATTGTTTTTCAACACCTTTTCTTTCTTCTAATATTGCTTTTTCTTGTTTTTCTGTTAATTTTAAGTTTATTTTCTTTATATAATATAATGGATATTTTATTTGATGAACTATTCCTAAAGATATTAAAACATCAGGTGTTAGATTAGCATTCATGTGTGTATGTAAATCTGTTTTAAATTTAGATTTTTTTAATATATAAGATTTTACAATAGTTTTACTAATGTCTAATTTATAATCTTTTGTTTGTGACATTAAAGTTTTAATTATAGCTGGCATTTTCGCTTTAACTTCTATTTCGTTTTCATATATATTTGCTATTTTCATTCCTGCCAATCTAAAAATGTATACATCTTCATTATCTCCATTTATAGATGCAGGTATTATATTTCTTATTATTTTTAATCCGTTTTCATCTTCTGAAACTTCTAAGTTACAAAGTTTTGCTAAATTTTTTATTAAATTTCCATTTTTATGGTTTGGAGTTCTTATAATATATTCTAATTCATCTTTATTAGGCACTTTATATAATTCAACGACTATATCTTTTTCTTTATCTATATAGAATTTATTAAAAAATTTTAAATTCTTCATATGATTATAATTACTCCTTTCTAATTATCCTAGTTAATTCTATATTATACCAGATTTATTAGTATAATTCAATAGTTTTGTTAAATTATGTAAACTTTTTCTAAATATATTTTATTATTTATTTTATTTTTTGTGCTTTTTTCTATTTTACCTATATTAATATAAAAAATCTAGTTAAAACTAGATTTTTTATAAATTATATTTTTGCTTTTTCATTTTTTCATCTTTTTCTTCTGCCGATTCTAATACTATGTTATTATTTCTTTTTTCTATAGTATTTGCAATTGTAAGCATATTATCATCAATATTATTTATTATTTTTGCATATTTTATTAAATTTTTATTCTCCATTTTTGAAATATTTGAATTTTTATATTTTAATTTATGTTCTAAAC
Organism: uncultured Clostridia bacterium; assembly: GCA_947627185.1. GTDB lineage: Bacteria > Bacillota > Clostridia > TANB77 > CAG-508 > Scatovivens. The sequence continues at coordinate 4,272 of CANQVF010000014.1, forward strand.
TAGCCCAAAAATCCATTCCTAATGTACGAATTTGTATTTCAGCTTTCACAAACATAATTCTTGATGAAAGATGAACTGGAATTTCTACTATTAAATGATAGCTCATATATCCAGTTTTTTTAGGTTTTTTCATATAATCTTTTTTATTTATAATTTTTATATCTTGAAAGTCTTCTATTATTTGAATTATTTTATAAACATCACTTTTAAAATTACATACTATTCTTATTCCAGCAATATCGTTTATTTTGTCAAATAAGTTTTGATATGTTAATTCACAACCTTTTCTTTTTAATTTTTCTATAATATTTTCTGGTTTTTTTATTCTAGTAGTTATGTATTCTATTGGTTCATATTCTGAGAAAAGTTTTAATTCATCTTGTATTATTTCAATTTTTGTTTTAATTTGTTTAAGTGCTGAATTATATAAAAACATTATTTTTTTAAATGTTTCACTTTTTACATCTATTAACTCATCATTCAGTAAGTGCTGTTCTATACTAGCAGGATAATTCTCCTCCAAATTCTTCATTTAATCATCCTTTCTTATAATATATATTCATTTTGCACTTTTATATTATATATAAATTATTAAATTAATATTAAAAGTTTGTAAAAGTTTTGTGAACAGTTTATATTAATAATCATATATTATATAATTTAATAAATTATCTCCATCATATTCGAATTTCATTGTGAAAAAATTATTATCATTTTCTAATTTTTTTAGAAATAGTTTGTCTCCTTCCCAAGTATTAAGATTTACTATTTTTTCTTTATCTATCCATTCTAAGTCGCCTTCATTACATTCTATCAAATCACCTTCAAAATCATTTGAAGTAAAAATATACATATATTCTGTTTCCCATTCTTTTGAAGTATAAGTTACAATTCCTCTTAACTTAAAAGTTTTTAATTTCAATCCTGTTTCTTCAAAAACTTCTCTTTTTATACATTCTTCTGGGCTTTCATTATTTTCAAATTTTCCACCTATTCCTATCCACTTATCTTTACTTATATCTTTTTCTTTTTTAGTTCTATGAAGCATTAAATATTGATTATTTTTTTCTATATAACATATAGTAGATAATATCATTTTTATTTTCCTTCTATTAATTATTTTTTCAATTTTGTTATATCATTTTTTACTAAAAAAGTAAATTACTAATTAATTTAAATATTCTTTAATTTACTTTTTATTATTTTATTTTCTTACATTTTTGCATATATTTTCTTTTTTTTGGAAATACTTTTTTTAAAGAGGTGATAAATTTGACAAGTAAAGAACTTTTATATGTTGAAGATGCTTTAGGTCATGAAAAATTTATGAAATCATGTGCTACTAAAACATCTGGTAAACTAACAGATCCTACTCTTTCTACTTATATGGGAGAGTTATCTAAAAAACATGATGAAATTTTTAACAAATTTTTAAATTTATTGTAGGAGGTATTATGGAAGATAGAGATTTAATGGAAAATGAGTTGCTCGTTATTAAAGGTGTTTGTGACTTATATCTTCATGGAACAATTGAATCTACAACTGCAGAAGTTCATGAAGCTTTTAAATGTGCTTTAAATGAAACTTTAGATATTCAAAATAAAATTTATAACTTAATGAAAGATAAAGGATGGTATAATACAGAAGATGCAGAACAACAAAAAATAGATCAAACAAAACAGAAATTTATGACAAATAATTAATAGCACTATAAAACACAGAAATACTAAATAATTTAGTACTTCTGTGTTTTGTAAATTTATATTTTAAATTGTTTTATTTTTTTAAAGATTTTTCAATAAAATCTATTACTTCATCTTTATTTTTTTCTTTATCATTTTCTTTTCTATCTTCTTCAGTAAGTTCAACTAAATATTTATTTAAGCTAGGAATAATGGTTATTGAATCTAGCGGGTATCCTGGATTTAACTTTTCACAAGGTGTTTCCACAAAATAGAAATGGTCTTTATTCCATGAATATTCATATTTATTTTTTCCATCATATACAACCATTCCATATACCCATTTTGCAGTTAGTCTTCCACCATTTTCTTTTACTAATCCTGTATAATATTCAATCATTTCATCATCTGTAAGTTCTTTTCCATTTACTCTTCTTACATGAGTTCCTGGTTGTTTTTCTTCTGGTAATTCTTCTATAAATAAACTATTATCCATTCCAATAGATGTTATACCAGTTGCATCATAATATGCTTTAGCTTTTATAAAAGCATTTTCTAAAGCATTTTTACCATTTTCATCAACTTTAATATCTACATTTACATCTTTAATAGTTAATAATTTTATTCCTTTTTCCTTTAATGGTTCACTATATTTTTTTATTTTAGCTGGATTTTTTGTTGCAAATAATACTTCCATTTTATGCTCCTTTATAATTTTTATTAATTTTTCAAAAATTCTTTCATTTTCTTTAATTTATCAGTTGCATCTTTTATTCCCAAATCATACATTTCTTGTAGTTTTTCTGAATTTTTTTCAATTCTCTTTATTTTTAAATTTTTACTTGGTCTTATTACAAATATTTCTTTTTTATTTTCCATATCTATAATTTTTTCTACTGTACTATTATACATTTTATATCTATTATTCAAACATTCTACAAATTCAGGATATTTTTTATATTTTATTTTTGTTAATAATTTATTTGCAGGTTTTTTTCTATATTCTATTGGTCTTGTAAGAACAACTATAATTTTTTCATATCCTAATTCTTTACATTTATCAACAGGAATACTATTTGATGTTCCACCATCTAGATATTTTTTCCCATCTATTTCAACTACTTTAGAAACAAACGGCATTGCAGAAGTTGCTCTCATTACTTCCATTTGTTTAAAACAATCATATATTTTTATAAATTCAGATTTCCCAGTTTCAATATTTGTTACACCTGCATACAATTCTGTATTTGATTTTTCAAAAGCTTCTTCATCAAATACATCTAATTTGAAAGGCAGTTCATAAAAAGCAAAATCTTTATTTATAATATTTCCAGTTTTTATTAGAGAAGAAATCCCCATATATCTTTTATCTTTAATATATTTTTTATTATATCTAATAACTCTTCCTTTTTGTTTTGAAATAAAGTTTATTCCAAACAAAATTCCAGCAGATACTCCAACTATACCATCTATTTTTATATTATTTTCCAAAAAAACATCTAATACACCTGCTGTATACATTCCTCTCATTGCTCCGCCTTCTAGTACCAATCCTACTTTCATATTTTCACTCTTTTCTATTTTTTGACAATTATAACAAATATTTTTTCATAAGTAAATATTTTAATCTGTTAGTTCTTGCATTAAATCATGGACAGATACAATTTTATCTATCTTACTTACATTACTTCCACAAAAAATTAAACCATTATCTACATTTCCTTTAACAGAATTAATTAATGCATCTGTAATACAATATGGAGTAGTTTTTATATCACAAGTTTTAATACAATTATAACATTTTCCTATTTTTTGACATTTTGTATCATAAACTTTTTTTATAAATTCATTATTTATAGCTCTTCCTGGCATTCCAACAGGACTTGTAATTATCTTTATATCTTCTTTTTTAGCATTTACATAAGCTTCTTTAAATTCTTTTGAAGCATCACATTCATTTGTTGCTACAAAACGAGTAGCCATTTGAACTCCTGATGCTCCTAAATTTAAAAATCTTTTTATATCTGTTTTATTCCAAATTCCTCCTGCTGAAATTACAGGGATCTGCTTATTAAATTCTTTTTCTATTTCTTTAATATAATTTACAACTTCTTTTGTTATATCTTCAAGTTTTGGTTTATTATCAATTAATTCATCTTTTTTAAATCCTAAATGTCCACCAGCTTCTGGACCTTCTATTACTATCATATCAGGAACATAATTATATTTTTTTATCCAATGCTTAGTAATTAGTTCACAACATCTAAGTGAAGATACAATTGGTGCAATTTTAGTATCTGTTCCTACAACATATTCTGGTAATTCTTTTGGTATACCTGCACCAGAAATAATCAAATCTATCTTTTGTTTAACACATTCTTCTACTATCTCTTTATAATGTGTCATAGCAACCATAATATTAACACCGAGTATTTTATCTTCTCCAGCTATTTTTCTTGCCATCTTTATTTCTTTTTCTATTGCTCTTAAATTAGCTTTTCTAGGATTTGTTTTAAAATCATTTTCTTTATACCCAATATCTGCTGTTGAAATTATACCAATTCCACCTTCTTTGCTTACTGTTCCAGCAAGATTATGAAGTGATACTCCAACTCCCATTCCACCCTGTATTATTGGATATTTTGACTCTTTGTTTCCTATTTTTATACCTTCCATCTTGTTCATCTCCTTTTATCTAGTTTTGATTACTAGATTATCATTTATTAAAAACTTTTTCAATTTGCTGACCAAATGTTCAAAAGCAAAAAAATAAGGATGATTTATTATCATCCTTATTTTTCCATATTTAAAATATATTATTCTTTTTAATGTTTTATATAATCTTTAAATCTAATTGTTACCTTTAAGTTCATTGTCTTTAAACAAAGTTTTAAACTTGTTTAATCCTTGATTTAAACTCACTCCATCTTCTATTTCTAGTTGCAGATGCTCTTGTTCTTTCTCTATTTTGTCGATTTTTTATTTTGTAATTTTGCTTTCTTTTCTTGTAATGCTTCTAAACTTATTGTTCCATTTAAGTTTAAATCAATTAATTTGTCTATCTTTTCTTTTAAAATTTGTTTTTCTTCCTCTAGTCTTTTAATAGAACTCTCGTTACTTTTCTCTTGTATTATATCTCCCATCTCATTTAAGAATGTTTGGATTAGTTCTTTATTATTATTACATAATAATTTGTAACTTTCTGTAAATGCTTCTTCAATAATTCTTTCTTTCATTGCTTTACAGTATGGGCATTTTTCTTTGCCATGCTTTACAAATTCCATACAATGCCACACAGCAATGCTGTTTTTTGTTCCAGAGTGCCAATTTCTTCTTGTTAATAAACTACCACAAAATCCACAATATAATCTACTACTAAAAGGATATTTTCTGCTAAAATTGCCTTTTCTTCTTCCAGAGCCTCGTACTCCTCCTCGTTTTTGTAAAATTTCTTGTGCTTGATTAAACATTCTTTCAGAAATAATTGGATCATGATGTTCTTGTATGTAATACTTATTTTCTTCTCCCATATTGACTACTCTTCTATGAGTTATTGGATCAGTTGTATATGTTTTTCCTTGTAAGACATCTCCTTTATATTTTTCATTTTTTAAGATACCTCTTATCGTTGATTCATGCCATTTCTTTTTGCCTGTTGGAGTTTTATATTTCATATTAGTTAGTTCTTTTGCAATGGTTGTGCAACCTACTCCTTGACAATATCTTTCAAAAATATATCTTACAATCTCTGCCTCTTCATAATTTACTGTAATTTGTTTTGTGCCTTTGTCATATACATACCCTAAACATCCATTATATCCAATTAGTTCTCCTCTTTTTTGTTTCATTTGCAAACCTAATTTTACATGTGAAGAAATATTTTTGCTTTCTTGTTGTGCCATAGTGCTTAATACTGTTAGCATTATTTCTCCTGATATTTCTAAAGTATTAATTCTTTCTTCTTCAAAATAAATAGCAATTCCTTTTTCTTTTAATAGTCTTACATATTTTAAAGTATCTACAGTATTCCTTCCAAATCTTGATATAGATTTTGTAATTATCATATCAAATTTATTGTCTGTTGCATCTTGCATCATTTTCATAAAGCCATCTCTTTTATAGTCTAATGTTCCTGTTATCCCTTCATCTGCATAAATTCCTACATACTGCCACTCATTATTACTTTTTATTTTTTCTTCATAATACTTTAGTTGAGAATTATAACTGTTTAATTGTTCTTCTTTTTCTGTGCTAACTCTTGCATAAGCACATACCCTTAAATTTCCTTTTATTACTTCTCCTGTCGTTCTATTAATTCGACCTTTTTTCTTCTCTATAACTTGTACTTTCAAAATTAACCTCTCTTTCTCAAGTTTAGAGAATCTTTATGTACATATTATACATCAAATTATAAATTTTTCAAATACCTATGTGAGTTAAATTATATTTTTGTAATATGTTTTGTTTTAGTTCGTTGTATTTTTGTTCTTTAATTAGTCTTGCTTCATAAGTTCTATTTAATATTGCTACTTTTATACTACAGTTAAAGATATTCTCATTTAGTTTGATGTTTTTTGTATTATCAAATTTGATTTCATATAACATAAAAATCCTCCTTGCTTGAATAATATTTCAAAAAAGGTAACAGAAAAAGCCAGCCGGCTAGCTTCGACTGACTTGATTGTTTTACATTTTTTGATAATACAATTATATTTCCTTATTTTTATATAATCAATTCCGTTTTTATTCCCTTTTTTCTAAAATTTAATTTTTTACAAAGTACACTTAGTGTATCTCTACAATTTAATTATCTATGCTGGAGTTCACCGAGTGTACTTCGTTATAATTTATTATAATTTTCAAGTTCACTCGGTGTACTTTTGAAATATTTTTTCGTTTTAGAGTTCATTCAGTGTACTTTATTATTTATTTTATCTAGTTAAAATTTCATCTAGTGAACTTATCATAGTACATTTAGTGAACTGTTCTTTAAAATAATGATTTTTTAATTCATTTAGTGAACTTTAGCACTCTACTAAGAATTTTTTTGAGGTTCATTCGGTGAATTTTTACATCATTTTCGCATAACTTTTTTCTTAATTGATTAATACTAGAAGGCTTGTCCTTCTATGTGTATCGGCGGTGTGTGAACACTCGCTTTCCTGCCTTTACGTATTTATAAAATCTTCTATAGTTTTATTTATTTTTCTTATATTTATTGCTACATCTCCCCTATTACTTTTCCTTAAATTAAACGTAACTATATCGCCTACTTCTATATTTCTTCTCAATCTATTTACATTAAAATATATACTTTCATTATAATCATTAGCTATAAATCCATATGGTTTAGGAAAATATACGACTACGCCAATTGTGTTGTCTTTTATATTTTTAGCTAATTTTCTATAATCCGTTAAACTTTTTATTAATTGTTTATATGTGTTTTCATTAATTTCATATTTATGATCTTCAATAATATTTTTTATAAAATTAATATCTTTATGATTTATAGTTTTTAAATCATTATAATTATTTTTTAAAGTATTTTTTAATAAAATCATAGCATTATTATCATAATACATTAAAGAAAGTTCTTTTAATATTGCAATTAAATTTACATATGTTTTTTTATCTATCTTTTCCAATTTCTCTATACTTTTTATTCCTTTATTTAAATAGTCTAATTTCTTTTTTGAATCTCTCTGTCCAAATATTTCTGACCATTTTCTATATAGATTAGCCGTAACAGATGCTTGAATATTTTTAACTTTATCAGAAAGTTTATCTTGGTTTGGTATACTTTTTAAAATCAACTCAGCTTCTGTAAATTTTCCCAATCTTGTCATTGCTCGTGTCTTTTGTAATAAAATTTCTGGATTTTGGGGTAAATGTTCTTCTGCCTCACATATAAGTTCAAAAGCTTTATCATTGTCTTGCATAGTTACAGTATAAAAAAATGAAAATACATAATATGCAGTAGCATATTCTAAATCATTAGCACATTTATCAATAGCTATTTGATAATTTTTTATTGCTTCTGCTAAATTTTTTGCATTAGCATTTAAAAATCCTTTAACTTTATAACACTCGAAATAATTTGGTGCAATATTACTAGCTCTATCTGTCATTACTAATGCCTCTTCTAGTTTACCTTCTCTTCCTAATTCTAATGCTTTATATAAATATATAGCTGCAATCTTATTATCTTTATTTTCATAATCATATAATATTGAGTTAGGATCAAGGATACTATTTTCCTTCTTTACTTTAATATCCTGCAACATATCATTTAGTTGTTTTTTCTTTGTAGAAATTTTTTCGACAAATTCTTTAGATGGTATTTCATGCAATTGTAAATAATCTTTAGCCATAATATCTATTTGATATTCTGTATTTTTTAAATGCATCATATTCGTGGATAGTAATTCATTAATCGCTTTTTTCATTTTTATTTCATCTTTTTCAATATAAAATTCTATTTCACCATAGGACATTTCGAAATCTTCTATTTGAAACAATTTTAATATTTCTTTTGCCTCATTGTTAAGTTTTTCATACACATTAGACATACAAAACTCTATTAATTTTGATTTATTATTTTGCAATACTTCTTCTCTAATGCCATTATATACACCATTTATGTACCATTTTATTGATAAAGGATTTGAATATAGTATCTCTTTTACTAGTTTTTCAATCGTTTTATCTTCTCTTTTATATAAATCTAATCCATAATATTTAGACAATTCTCTAAAATACTTTACCCCATCTGTTTGATTCATTCCTGATAAATTATATCTATACTCTAATTCTCCTAATCCTGTTCTAGATGTTATTAGTATATTAGATTCTTTTGGCACACTTTTTATAAATTCATTTATACTATTATCATTTATAGTTTCTAAATTATCAATAACTAATAAAGTTTTAAAATTTCTCATAAAATTTATAATATTTTCTTTTGGCGTAATATTATTATCTATTATTATCGCCTTTTGAGTTTCATTTAGCATTTCACTCGTGTTCTGAATTGCATTCTGTATTTCAATAAAATCCCCATTAGCAAGTGTCTTAGCTTTTAATGAAACCCATATTATAGCTTCATATGGATTCTTAGGATTTTCTATCAAGTCATATAAAATTTTTACTGTTATTGCTGTTTTTCCTATTCCACCATTTCCTATAATAGAAATGACAGGATATTTTTCCTGAATAATTAACTCAGTTATATCAGATATTTCCTTTTTTCTTCCAATGTAACCTGTATCATCAAACTCTGGTTCTGGTAAATTGTGATAATAATTATCATGATATTTTATTGGTTTCCATTTGTCTATTAATTTTTCAGGAGAAGTTTTTAACAATTCATTTGTATTTTTAACTTCATCCCAACTTATAAAACTAATTTCATCTCCAATAGTTTCTAATACTTCTTGTAATATTGCCTTGTCACCTAATTCTAAAGGTTTTGTATGCATTACTCTATTTCTTATAGGTATAATTTTTTCGAAATATTTTATTATTTTTTCTATATTTAGATTATTCAACTTATATTTATATGGCTCTTTTGTTAATATTTCCACATAATCAGATAAATCCAATGAATTAAGTATCTTTTCTTGATCTATTTGAGCATTATTATTAATTCTCGCTCTTGCTTTCTCTAACATTTTTTCATCAAATTTTATTTCCGAAGTACAATTTAAGATATGCTTTTTTATATCATACTCTATTGATGAACATATTGAAAACATAAGTATTCTTGAAGGTAAATTTAAATGTTGCATAACATATCCCTCCTAGCATTTAATATATTTTTTATTTTTTTACACTATACCACAAAATCCAATATTTTACAACAACTCTTATCTATGAATTTAGATATTTAAAACAATTTACTATTGATATAGTTTTTATATAAACAAAAGTTTCGTTTTTTGTCAAAAACTATTGATTTTTTGTATATATTTGATATAATATTATCACGAAAGGATGTTTGATATATGCAAGAATTATTAAGTATTTTAAATAATGCTAAAAGTACTCTCGATAATTATTATGAAATACATAAAAATGAAGATTTTTTAAATAAGAGAAACTCTCCTAAAGATTATCTTGAATGGATAGATAAGAAAACAAAAATCATAATGAATTCTCCAGAATTTTTAGAAAAGTCAAAAGAATATATTGTTCGTGGAGATGTCGTTTGGGTAGAATTTGGATTTAATATAGGTGAAGAGTTTAGTGGTAGGCATCCAGCTGTGGTTTTAAAAAATGGTGGAAAGACATTACTTGTTTTACCTATTACAAGTAAGAAACCAACTGAAAAACAACTTGCTAGCAAAACTTATGTAGAACTTGGTAAAATATATAATTTTAAGGTAATGAAAAGATGGGTTAATATATTTAATATTAATCCTATAAGTATTGAGAGAATAGATTTCACAAAGAAAAAAGGAAATATTAAAGGAATTGATCTAGATAATATATCGAAAGCTTTTTTAGACTCTGATTTATTCAAATATAAACCACCTAAAAATAATTATTAATTTTTTCAAAAAATTTGCATAAAATTATTGATTTTTACATAAAAATATAGTATCATTTAATTAATAGGAAATCTATTTAATTAGATGACTGAGAAGGCTTACTTCGGTAAGCAGTTATGATTTAGTATGTAGCTTATATAGGAATATATAAGCTACAGTTTTTTTACTATGTCGGAAACTCTCGTAAATGATACAATATTTACGAGAGTTTCCGACATAGTTAATTTCCATATTACGAAAATTATAATTTTTTCGTAATATATTTTTCTATATTACGAATTTTTCATTTTTTTTTGTAACATACCATTTATAAATAACTTACAATATCTTCAAAAGTATCATATCCACTTTCGCTATTGATATGTCCGCCATTTGGAACTAGGATTTGCTCTGTTGCAACAGTATTTGCAAAATCTTTTTCTACTTCATATTTTACATATGGATCATTATCTGAATAGAAACAAATTATATCATTTGCATATTGTTTTACATCTTTTAGGTTATCAAAATACATTGATCTATTAACATTATCATATTCTTCATTTATTCCTAAATAATTATTAAATCCACATACAAATATTAATTTTTTAACTTTTACTTTATTTTTAGTTAGGAATTTTGATATAAATACTGGTGCAATACTATGAGCAATAATAGTAGTATTTTCATTGATTAAACCTAAGTCTAGATAGGTTTTTAGTAATTTACTCCAATTCTCATAATTTTGATAACCTACTCCAATAGGAAAATCTGGCACATATACTTGCTTTCCTTCATCTTCTATAAAATCATGTAACCAACTAAACCAATTTCCAAATGGACTCCCAAAACTACCATGTATAATAAAATAATTTTCCATTTACTTTTCCTCCAATTTCATTATTTATTCTACTAATCTTGCACTTTAAAGCACTATTATATTACTTTCATTTTAAATAATCACTAACAATAATACTTTTATCATTTGCATTTATTGTTACTTCTGCACCAATAGGAATAATGCTATTACTATGTAGATGTCCAAAATCATTTGTTTTTATTATCGGAACATCTTGGTTTATTTTTCTTAGTTCATCTACAATATTATAGCTATCTTCTTCCACATATTGTAATTGATAATTATATCCAAATACAACAGCCTTATTTAATACTTTCATTTGATTATATTGTTCTAACATTGTATTCCACTGTATAATATCTGAATGAAATCCCTCTAAAAATAATATCGAATCTTTTAAATCTGGCATATATGGTGTTCCTAAAATTTTTAATAAACATCTTACATTAGTACCATATATTTTTCCTTTAATTTCTTCATCATTAAATCCAAAAAAATCTCTTTTGTCATAAGAATTAATAATTTGATTTGCATTAAATAACTTATCTATAATTTCCTTCTTATCAAAATTAGATACTTCTTCTTTTCCAAACCAACTATAATCTTGACAATGAAATGTTATTAATCCGGTCATCTTATTTATAGCACATAACAAAACTGTAATATCACTCATTCCCAAAAAAATTTTAGGATTCTTTTTTATTTTTTCAAAATCTATATATGGCAATATTCCATTTACCATATCTCCACCTTTTGCAGTAAATATTGCTTTAACATCTTTATCACTAAACATATTGTTTAAATCTTCTGCTCTTTGTTTTGGTGTTCCTGCACAATAATCATCTTCTGAAAATAAATATTTTCCAAACTTTACTTTTAGTCCTAAACTTTCAAAATATTTAGTTGCATTTTTAACATATTCTTTATCTTTATTTTTTAATGATTTATCTGGGGCAATAAGCCCTATTGTATCTCCAATTTTTAATCTGTTTGCTAACATTTTTATCTCCCTAATAATTTTTTTCTGATAAATTCAAATAATTTGTTATATTCTTCTTGGTGTATTAGTAATCCTTCTACTCTTTCTTCAACCATTTTTTCTAATTCTTTATAGTAAACATATTTCACCTCTGAAACTTCTTCATCTTCAAATATATAATCTTCTATATTTTTATTACATCTTAATAAATATACATATGCATGTTCCATATTTTTAGGATTTTTTGTACTTTTTATTGTTGTAATATATTGTAAATCTTTTTCTTTTGCTTCAACTCCTAATTCTTCTTTTAATTCTCGTATTGCACCATCTATTATACTTTCTCCTGCTCTTATATGTCCTGCTCCAGAAATATCCCAACAATTAGGATGCGATTTTTTGTTTGCACTCCTTTTTTGTAATAATAATTCATTTTTATCATTTATAATCCATACATGTGCTGTTCTATGAAAATTACCATCTTTATGTGCTTGATTTTTTTTCTTTGACTTTTCCAGTTGGCTCGTTATTTTCATCAAATATATCTATATATTCCATAATTTTACTCCTTAATCTTGACAGATTATTATTTATTATTATATTTATATCACAAACTCACAATTTTTCATAGTGTTTTACCAATATTTACAAAACATATTTATCCTTAAATTTGCTTAACTAACACAAAATCACCAATAAAAATAATGTCAAGAGCGAACGAAGTAAGTGCATTTACTCTTGATATTATTTTTATGAGAGATTAAAATTAATTTGCAAATGTTATAGCACGGATTTTCTTAAATTTTCGTGATATAAAAATCCATAGCACGAATTTTTTCAATTTTTCGTTCTATAAAAATAAGCATCAGCACATATCTACTGACACCTATTTTTATAAAGATTCTCTATAACTCACTTTAATAAATTTTTTCTAACACTTGAAATATCTAACTTTACTATATGTCTACAAAGCAACACAACTTATACTTGTTGTGTTTACCATATACACTCTCTCAAATTTCCTATTATTTCAAACACTTTGCTTTAATTTTCAAAAATTAAATTTATGTGTTTCCACTTACCACTTAAACAATTACTTTAACTTTCACACCTAAGTTTTGATGTTTTTCTTTTCCATATTTTTCTTTTTGTTCAAAAGTTATAACTCTTGAAACCATATTAAAATCAAGTGTTACATGTCTTGTTTTAATTGTAGCACTGCCACACACTCTACATGATAAGTAAATGGAAACATATCGCAAATAGCAATTTTCTTAATCTCATATTTTTCTTCTAATATTTTTAAATCTCTACCTAGTGTTGCTGGATTGCAACTAACATAAATAATTTTTGAAGCTTTTATTTTAAGTAAAGTATCTAATGCATTTTTATCACAACCTTTTCTTGGTGGATCTATAAAAATTACATCTGGACAGATTTTGTTTTTACTAATAAAATCTGGTAAAAATTTTTCAACATCACCTACAAAAAATTCCGCATTTTCAACATTATTTAACTCAGCATTATTTTTTGCATCTTCTATTGCTTCTGGTATTGTTTCTACTCCATATAATTTTTTGATATTTTTAGATGCAAAAATCCCAATTGTTCCTATTCCACAATATAAATCAAAAACAGTTTCTTTTCCTGTAAGTTCTGCAAATTCTATTGCTTTATTATATAATTTTTCTGTTTGAATAGGATTTACTTGATAAAAAGACATAGGTGAAATCTTAAATTTAAAATCTCCTAAAAAATCATATATGTATCCATCACCATATAAAACTTCATTTTCTTTACCTAAGATAACATTTGTATTTTTACTATTTATATTTTTTATAATTGTTTTTACCTCTGGAAAATTAGAAATTATAAATTTTACTAATTCTTTTTCTTTTTGAAGAACTTTTTCATTTGTAACCAGAGTAATCATAACTTCGTTTGTTTTTTTCCCAATTCTAATTACTAAATGTCTTAAAGCTCCAGATAAATTTTTTTCATCATACACAGAAATATTATTGTTTAAAATAAATTCATATATATAATTAGCAATTTTTTGACTTAAAATATCTTGTATTTTACAATTTTGAGTTGAAATAATTCTATGAGTTCTTTGTGCAAAAACTCCCATGATTGGGTTTCCATCTTCTAATTTTCCTATTGGATATTGTAATTTATTTCTATAATTATATGGATTGTCCATATCTAAAATTTCTTGAATTTCAATTTCTCTTCCTAATGCTTTTTTTAATGTTGATTTAACTGCATTTTCTTTTATTTCTAATGTTTTTCTATAATTTATATGACGCATACTGCATCCACCACATTTATTATAAGTTTGGCAATCTTCATTAACTCTAGTTTTTGAACTTTTAATTATCTCTAAAATTTTTCCAAAAGCATATGATGATGTTACTTTTAATATTTTAATTTTAATTTTTTCATTTTTTATTGCATTTGGAATAAAAACAGTTATTCCATCTATTTTTGCTATTCCTTCTCCTTGAAAACCATTGTCTATTATGTCTACAACAAATTCTTCATTTTTTTTCAAATATATTACCTCTTCTTATAAAATTTATTATCTAAAATAATTTAAAATTATCTACTATCGCGACTTCTGCCTCTTCCACCACTGCTTCTTAATCTTTCTTCTTTATCTTTATTTTTTTCTTTTATGCCACCATTTTTTTCACGTTCTTCTCTAGCTTGTAAAATTTCTTTTTCTTCTCTTTTTCTTTCCTTTTCTCTATAAGCTTTTCCAACTTCAATTATTCTATTTATAGTTTCTAAATCGCATCTAATTCTTTCAGCAAAAGTTTGATTTTGTTTTTCTAATTCTCTTTTTCTTTTTTTCTTTAATTTTTCAAGTTTTTCTTTATCTAAAACGCCTATTTCATCCAATTCATTTTCTATAGATTCTAATTCTTCAACTGTTTTTACGTTTTTAACTTTTTCTTTTAATCTTTCTAATCTTTTAATTTCTGTATCATCTTTTTTACTTTTTATTTTATTAAGCAATTTTTGTATTAAATTTTCATCAATTTTCTTTTTCATAACAACAAAATCCTTAAATTTAACTTTAATTTATATTATTTTAATATACTTTATATAAAAAATAAAGCTATTATATATTTATTTTTTCATTATAATTAATTTTAGTCTTTAAAGTAAAATTCATAATCAGACTTTATTTTACTGTTTTCAATTAATTCAAAAGATACTTTTCTTAATAGTTTATTAGCTTCTATTACTCTAATTTTAACTTCATCTCCTATTTTAAAAACTCTATTTGTCTTTTCTCCAATTAATATTTTTTTATCTTCATCATAAATAAAATATTCATTTTTTCCCATATTTTCAAATCTAACTAATCCTTCTACTGTACTTTCAAGTTCTACAAACATACCAAAAGCTGTTATTGAAGATACAATTCCAATATATTCTTCTCCAATTTTATCTTCCATGAATTCAGCTTTTTTAATATCTTCTGCATCTCTTTCTGCTTTAGTAGCAATCTTTTCACATTCAGAAGAAGTTTCTGCATATTTTTTAGCTTTAATTTCTAATTCTTCTTTTCGCTCAGCAGATAAATTATAATCCTTTTCTAGATATTCTGATATTACTCTATGAATAAACAAATCTGGATATCTTCTTATTGGTGAAGTAAAATGGCAATAATATTTGCTTGCTATACCAAAATGGCCTTTATTTTCGCTATCATACTTGGCAAGTTTTAATGTTCTTAATATTAATGTTGAAATTACTTTTTCATACTCAGTTCCTTTTAATTTTTCTAATACATCTGCAAAAGCTTTTGATTTTATATTATCTTTGCTAACTTTTATTTTTTCTCCAATATTAAATAAAAATTTATTTGTTTCTTTTATTTTATCATAATCAGGTTCTTCATGAACTCTATAAATAAATGGCGCTTCTAACCAATAAAATTTTTCTGCTATTGTTTCATTTGCAGTTAGCATAAATTGCTCTATTATTTCATTTGCAAAAGTGGTCTCATATTTTCTTATATCTATTGCTTTACCATCTTCATTTAACGTAATTTTACTTTCTGGAATATCTAAATTAATATATCCCTGGTTTAGTCTTCTATTTTTCAAAATAATAGCTAATTCTTCCATTAATTTAAAATTATTAATATATTTATTATATTTTTCTAAAACATTCTCATCTGACTTTGTTATTATTTTATTAACATTTGTATATGTCATTCTTTCTGTTACTCTTATTACAGATTTATATACATCAGAAGATATAACATTTCCTTTTTTATCTATTTCCATAGTGCATGATAATGCAAATCTATCTTGCATAGCATTTAAACTGCATATTCCATTTGAGAGTTCAAAAGGTAACATTGGTATAACTCTATCGAACATATATACACTTGTTCCTCTTTTAATAGCTTCCTTATCCAATTTACTGCTTTCTTTAACATAAAAGCTTACATCTGCAATGTGAACATTTAAAATATAATTTCCTTCGTTAGTTTTACTTACACTTACAGCATCATCTAAATCTTTTGCATCTTCTCCATCTATTGTAAAAACTATATCATTTCTTAAATCTTTTCTGTTTTTTATATCTTTTTCATTTATATTTTGTGGAATATTTCTTGCTTCTTCCTTTACAAAGTTTGGAAATTCATTTGGTAAATCAAATTCTTTAACAACACTTAATAAATCTACACCTGCTTCATTTACATTTCCTAAAATTTCTATTATTTCTCCTTCAGCATTTTTACCATGTTCTGGATATTTTAAAATTTTAGCAATTACTTTATCATTATTTTTTGCCTCTTTACACTTTTTTTTAGAAATAAAAATATCTGTTGCAAACTTTTTGTCATCTGGAACAATAAATCCAAAATTTTTAGATTTTTGAAATATTCCAACTACTGTTTCTTTTTCTCTTTTTACTATTCTTACAACTTTTGCTTCTGCTCTCTTTGTGCCTTCTTTTTGCTTATATATTACTACTTGAACTATATCTCCATCTAAAGCTCCATTTACACTATTACTTGGAATAAACAAATCTTCTTCATTTTCTATTTCTACAAAACCAAAACCTTTTTGGTTTCCTCTAAAAACTCCTTCTATCTTTTGCTTCTTTTTTTTACTCATTTTTGTCCTTTCTAAATAATAATTTAAAGTTTAAACATAATAAAATTTTAAATTACATACTTTTTATATACAATAATAAAAAAGCAGTATTAATAATAATACTGCCCATAATTTTATATAAAATTCTAAACTAGATATAAAATTCCTAATGATATTGTTAAAACAGCAAATATAATCATTAAAACTATAGTTGCTCTTTTCATCTTTCCCTCTGTAGTTTTTCCTTTATTTTTTTCATAAAAATTATTTGCAGAAGCACCTACAATGGTTCCAGAAGCACCACTTTCATCAGTATTCTGTTTTAATACTAAAACTATTAAAGCAATACATATTATTGCATATATTCCTGTTACAATATATTTTGCTATTTCCATCTATAAAACCTCCATTTTTCTTCCGTCTATTAACTATTATAGTTTAACATAAGCTAAAATAAAAATCAACTACTTTGTAAAATTTTTATTTTATCTATCCAATAATTCATATTGTTTTTTTAAAATTGGTAATTCTCTTTTTAGAATCTCAAAATCTTCTTGGGTATATCTACTATCAAGGTTCTTAGAAAGATCAATATCAAAATATCTTAATATTTCATCCATCCAAGTTTTATCTTTACTTTGAGTTCTATGAGCAATTCTATCTTTTCTAGGTGTAATATCTCTTAATTCTGAAGTCTCTAAAATGCTACTATTAACAGTTTTTGTTATTAGTCTTTGTTGATTTTTTCTATAAGTTGCTTCTGGTAATATGTATGTTGCATAACCATATACTTCTTTATCTTTTTCATAATATTTTTCTATAATTCTTGAATCAAATTTAGTAGATGCAAATTCTACATATCCATTACTATGTCTTGTTACTCTCATATCTTTATCTAAAGATTTAAAAAATTTCCATTTTATAACATCTGGATATGTATATTGTTTAGATAAATTTCCTTTTTTCTTATCCATTATATTTCTTTGACCATTTTTAGACCTTCTACTAATCTCATCATCATTAAATTCTAAAAGACTTAAATACATCTCTCTTAATTCTTTATCTTTTGGAGTATCTTCTCCTAACAAATTCATTATTATTATAAATTTTCTTTCATCAGAAATATTATAATATTTATAATCAGAATCTAAAAATATAGGATCTAACATTTTCTCCAAGTCTTCTAATGACATACTACTTCTAATTTTTTCTGCATCTTCTAATGATAATTTATCTAACATTGGAATAATATAATCACTATCAAAATTAATTATATTTTCTAATCCGATTATACTATCATTATACATTTCAATAATACTTTCTTGCAAAATGTTTTCATCATCTGTTTCCATATCAAAATAATAAGTTTCGAGTATTTTATTTTTTTCTTCTTGTGGTAAATCTCCATAAATTTTCTTAAATAATGATAAATATCTTTCTTTTTGATTTCTCAATCTTTCTATTATTTTTTCATATTCTTCTAATTTTTCTGTTTCACCTTGATTTTTTTCTTTAAATATCAAATACTTTTGTTCTTCTTCAATATATGATTTATATTTTTCTAAAAGTGTTTTATATTCAAAAGTATTTTTCAAACTTGTCATATATTCATTTTTCTCATCTTCTTGTAAATCTTCTGTTAAACTTAATATATCATCAATTCCAATAACATCATCATCAAAATATCTTTTTAAATCTTCTACATTTATAATTTTTGAAGTATATAAATTTTTTAAAAGATTTGATGCATTATTTAAAATTAATTCTGTTCTATCTACACTTCCTTTACTAAAAGTAGATCTTACTGCATCTTCAAACTCTGGATTCTTTGTTTCTCTTAAAATATTATCCACATCTTCTTTACTCATTTTACCTAATGAATAAAGTCTTTTAAAATTATTAAAATTTACTAGACCTACAACAAATAAATCATTTTTTGTGTATTCTAATCTTTTTACTAACTCATCACTCCAACTATCCATTTCATTTATATTTAAAAATGCATTATATAATAAATTAAGTTTACTAACTTCTGTAATATAAATACCATCGCAGTAATTACCTAGTAAATCTTCTATAGTTTTTAAACTTTCTTCTTTAGAATCATAATTTAATAATAATTTTATTTTTGTTTTTTTATCTATAATATCTGCTGATAAAATTCTTCTTACAATTTCTTCAACTCTTTTATTTTTTTCAACAATAGTTTCAAAATTTACTTCTTGAAGAATATATGCATCATCATCTTTTTCATCAATTTTTACTTTTTCTTCATTTTTACTATTATTTTGAGTAATTTCTCTACTATCACTTTCACTCATTTCTTTTGGAAGTTCTAAATCATCTGAAATTTTATCATCATCGTCTTCCTTTAATGAAATTCTTTCAAATGCTTCTAATGGTCTTGCCATAGCTGCTAGTAAAAATTTATCTATATTAATATATTCAATACTATCATTAACGCATTGTGCAACTAAACTTGAATGTATTTCAACCCCTTGACTATTATATGTTTCCAAAGTTTTTGTTTTTATTTCTTCTAATGACATTTTTTCTATTTCTTCAAAAGTATATCCTTTTTTCAATAAATAATTTTTAAAAACACTAATATATTGCATTCCAGATAAAGAAGGTTCTGCATACATTTCACTTAAATCTGTAATAGCTATACCACTACATAATTCTTCTAGTAATTTCTGTTTTTCTTCTTCACTTATTTCTTCTTTTCCTGTAATTGCTTGCATAGCTTTTATTAATTTATTTTGATTGTCTTTTCCAAAAGAAAATCTTTTTTCTTGGCTTCTAGTGAAAAAAGGTTTACAAATATATCTGTTTTTATCATGATCAAATATTTCTCTAATACAAATATCTTTTTCATCAACACTCTTTTTAAAGTTTTTTATTTCATTTTTTACACTTTCATTTACATTATCAAATTCATGAGGATTTTTTTCCATTATTTCCTCATAATCTCTAGCAAGTTCAAGAAAAAACATATCCATATCTAAAGTATTTTCTTTACAGTTTACCAAAAATTTTCTTATTTCTTGAGCTAATTCTTCTACTCTTTCTTCTATTCTTCCATTTTCTTCATTAAAGAATTTTCCTAAATTAGAAACTCTTGAACTTGAATTTATCATAGCACCAAAAGCATTTTGATATAAATTTCTATACTTTAAAACATTTTCTTCATATTCTTTTACAATGTTTTTAAATTCTTCTCTTTTTTCTGGATTTCTTATTAAATATGGTGTAATTCTACTAGATCTCACTACTCCTGTCCAAATAGCATTATTTTGTATTCCAGTAAAAACTGGTAAAGCTATAAATCTTGAAACATCAACTACTAATTTTTTCATATTAACCTACCTTATTATTTAATTTATTTTTAAATCAAACTCAATCTTTTCAAATGGATTTTCATTAATAAAAATATTTTTAGATAAAATTTTATTTTTAAATTTTTCTATTTTTTCTTTATCTTTAGATAAAATTAGAGAACAATATCCATATCCATCTCTATTTATGGCTTTAATTGCATCATCTATATTCATATCATCATATATATCTATTTCATATTGATTTAAAAAAGCATAATCACAAATTATTTTTTTTAAATCATTCATTTCATCAGAATCGCAATAAACTTCAAAAATATTATAAGGATAAAAGTTTAAATTTTTTATTTTATCATTCAATCTATTATAATCATTGCTATTTCCTATACATATTGTTCTATCAACAGTATTTGAAATTTCTATTACTTGTGAATAAGATATTTGATTTTTAAGTTCAACTTTTTTTGTAAATCCTACTTTTTTAAATAAATTATTAATTGTTTCAACTAATAATTTATTTTGTGCTACACAAAAATCTTCAATTACAAGAATTATATTTAAATCATTTCTTATAGCTTCTATGCATAAATAAAAAACAATTTGAGGATTACCAGATAAAATTATCTGTGCATTTTCAATAGAATTTATGCAAACTTTTCTAACTTTGTAATTTTTAATAATTTCGTGTAATTCATTAACTAATATTATTTTTTTATAATACTTATTATCGATATTTTGAGCCTTTTCTAATAAATTTTTAAATTCTTTACATTCTATTTCTTTATCTAATAAGTTTAAAAAACTAATATACTTTTGTTCTAAAATTATATTATCCATATTTTTCCTTTCAAAATATACACTCAAAAACTATTATATCATAAATAATCTATTTTTTCAACATTTATGTAAACATTATTTTGATAAAGTGCATTATTTTCGCATTTTTTATTAACAATATTTAATTATGTAAATTTCATCACTTAAATATTAATTTAACATATTATGTATTATACAAATTTAAAAGGAGGTTATTTTATGAGTAACTGTAATTATTGTAGTTGTAGTGCAAAAGAAAATATATATTCTAATAATTGTTCTTCAGATATTTCAGTATTTCCAAAAAATTATTTATATGGTCACGCATATACACCAAACCAAACTATGAAGAAAACTTTTACTCCAGAAGTTGGCCTAAAAAATGGTACTATATTTCCAAAACTTGTAAGTCCTTACTATCCTGGTCAATCAATGGATTTTATAAATTATTTAAAGAATGGAGGTAATGAAAATGGATAACTCTTGTTCATGTCAAAACATGGGACAAAAAGAATTGTTGCACAAAATAATGAGTTTAAATTTTGCAATTAATGATTTATCTCTATATTTAGATACTCATCCTACTGATTCTCAAGCAATTTGTAAACACAATGAATATGTAGAAGAAGTAACAAAACTAAAAAAAGAATATCAGAAAAATTATGGTCCTTTAACTATTAATTTTACTTCAGATACTTGGGATTGGATAGATGAACCATGGCCTTGGGAAAGGGGGACTTATTAATATGTATTATTATTTAAAAACTTTGCAATATCCAATAAATATTAAACATCGTAATTTGCAAATGGCTAAAAATATTATTTCACAATATGGTGGTCCAGATGGAGAACTTGGAGCATCTCTTAGATATTTATCTCAAAGATTTGGAATGCCAGATAAAAAATCTAAAGCAATATTAAATGATATTGGAACTGAAGAATTAGCACATTTAGAAATGGTTGGTACTTTGGTTCACCAATTAACAGATGGAGCAAGTGCTGAAGAAATACAAAAATCTGGTCTTGGAGCATATTATACAGATCATGGTTTAGGAGTTTATCCTCAAGCTGCAGCAGGATATCCTTATACTGCTGCTTCTATGCAAGTTAAAGGTGATCCTGTTGCAGATTTAACAGAAGATTTAGCTGCTGAACAAAAAGCTCGTGCAACTTACGAAAAATTAATTGATTTATGCAAAGATGATGCTGATGTTGTTGATGTTCTAAGATATTTAAGAGAACGTGAAGTTGTGCATTTTCAAAGATTTGGAGAAGCGCTAAATGGTGTTCAAGAAAAGCTTTATCAAAAAAATAATTATTATTTAAATAATGGAAATAATTGTAAATAATAAATTTTGTAAATTAAATTAAAATTCCTCAGCTAAACTGAAAAAATTAAAAAATGAAAGTAAATTTTTGTATTTACTTTTATTTACAAATTCAGTTAAACTGGGGTTTTTATTTTTTAGCTATATAAATATTATTTTTTTATATCATATAAACATATTATTCTGGTTAAAATATTTAAAAAGGAGTGATTTTATGTTTAAACCTAAAGCAATTTATTATGAAAAAAATATTTTTGATTATCCTTTAGGTAAAGAACTTATGCAAAAATATAATGATATTCCTAAAATAGAAATTGAAAATCATAATAATATTGAAGAAATGAGAAAAAAATCTAATAAAGAATTTGTTGATATGAAAAGAAATTTAATTATCGGTGTAAGAAAAACACATAATTTTGTTCCAAACAATAAAACTTCTGATTTTTTAGTTCCTTATACTTCTTCTGGATGCACAGCTTTTTGTATGTATTGTTATTTAGTGTGCAATTACAATAAATGTGCTTATTTACGATTATTTGTAAATAGAGAAAAAATGTTAGAAAAAATAATAAACACTGCAAAAAAATCTAATAAACCGTTAACTTTTGAGATTGGTAGTAATAGTGATTTAATTTTAGAAAATACAATTACTGGAAATTTAAAATGGACTATTGAAAATTTTCAAAATGTTCCAAATGGCTTTCTAACTTTACCAACTAAATTTGATATGGTAGATGATATTCTACCTCTAAATCATAATGGAAAAATAACCATTAGAATGAGTGTTAATCCTGAAGAAATAATAAATAAAGTTGAATTTGGAACTTCTCATCTTTTAGAAAGAATTACTGCTATAAATAAATTAAAAGAAGCTGGATATAATATTGGAATTTTAATTGCACCAGTTATATTTATTGAAAATTGGAAAGAAAAATATTTAGAATTAATTAAAATTCTAGATAAAAAATTATCTAAAAAAGTAAAAAAAGATGCTTTTTTTGAAATAATATTTATGACATATAGCTATGTTCATACAAAAATAAATGAAGAAGCTTTTCCAAATGCAATAAATTTATATGATAAGGAAAAAATGACTGGACGTGGTCGTGGGAAATATTGGTATAAAAATAATTTACGAGAAGAAGGAAAATATTTTTTTATAGAGAATATGAAAAAATATTTTCCAAATAATAAAATAGAATATATTGTATAAAAAAAGTATCTCTTATTTTATTTGAGATACTTTTTTATAATTATATTAATTTTTACAATTTAAGTAGCATTATCACATTTATTTATCTAATAAAATTAGTTTTTACATCTTTATTTTCAGGATGTTTTATATTTTCTTTTTTTCCTGCCTCAATACATTTTAAAATCCAAGCCATATTTTTTCCTAAATTATACATTACTTGCATTCCTTCTAAATCTTTTTTTACTTCTTCTGCTGTATTACCATGAACATTATTCCAATAATTAGAAGAAACTATTGGCATTTGACTTATTGTAAAATATTTATTTAGAACATCAAAAGAAGCTACTGTTCCACCTCTCCTTGCACTTACTATACTTGCTCCTGGTTTAAATTCAAATTCTTTTTTTCCTGCATAAAAAGCTCTATCTAATACTGATAAAATTCTTCCCGTTGGATGTGCATAGTAAACTGGTGTTCCGAAAACAAATCCATCACTTGTTTTTGCTTTTTCTATTAAAACATTTGCCACATCATCAAACACACATTTTCCTTTTTCTCTACACTTTCCACATGCAATGCAATCTGCAACTGGCTTATTTCCTAAATGCAAAATTTCTGTTTCTATATTTTCTTCTTCTAAAGCTTCTGCAACTTTACAAAGTGCTGTGTATGTGCATTTTTCTTCATTTGGACTTCCATTAACTAATAATACTTTCATTTAACACCTCCATATGATAATTATACGATATCACTTTTTTATTATTCTTCAATAGCAAGCTTATATTTATTAAATCTGGAAAGTGTTATAAATTATTCTTCTTCTGTTTTTTCAGTATCTAGATTTTCATTTTTACAAGCTTTTATTTTAACTATTCTTTTATCTTTTATTTTTTCTATTTTATAAGTTACTTCTTTAGATTCCACAATTGGTTTTTCTTTTTCGCTTGGAATTCTTCCCAACTCTTCTATTAAATATCCAGAAATAGTATCATAATCACCTTCTGGTATTTCTACATCTAAAATTTTTTCAACATCAGAAATAGAAAGACTACCATTTATTATATAAGTATTTTCATCTATTTTTTCATAATTTTTTTCAACTACATCATATTCATCATAAATTTCACCAACTATTTCTTCTAAAATATCTTCCATAGTAACAATACCAGCTGTTCCGCCATATTCATCTACTACAATTGCAATTTGTTTTCTATTTTTTCTAAGTTCACTAAAAAGCTCATTAACTGGTTTAGTTTCTGGAACATAATAAGCTTCTTTTATTAAATTTTTTATTTTTACATTTTTATTTTTAGTAGAAATCAATATGTCTTTTACATAAACAATACCTTTTATTTCATCAATAGTTTCATCATATACTGGAACCCTACTATATCTAAAATCTTCTGATATTTCTTCAATAACTTTTGATATAGATAAGTTCATATCTAATGCAAAAATTTTTGTTCTGGGCACCATAATTTCGCTAACGGCTTTATCATTAAATTCAAATACATTATTTATCATTTCACCTTCAGCTTGATCTATAGTTCCTTTTTGTTTTCCAACATCAACCATCATTCTAATTTCTTCTTCTGTAACAGTTTCTTCTTCGCTACTAGATACTCCAAAAACTTTAGAAACTATGTTAGTAGATAATGTTAGAAACTTTACAAAAGGAGATGTTATAATTGATATTGCTCTTATAATTCCCACTGTGGCAAAAGAAATTTTTTCTGAATATTTCATAGCAACTCTTTTAGGAACAAGTTCTCCAAAAATTAGTGTAAAATAAGATAATATAAGTGTAATTATTACTATTGAAATATTATTCCATGCTCCTATTCCTATTGAAGGAAATACATTGTTTAATACTGGTGCCAATTTACTTGCAAATGTTTCAGAAGCAAATGCACTAGATAAAAATCCTGCTAAAGTAATTCCAATTTGTATAGTAGATAAAAAATTACTTGGATTTTCTAACATTTTCTTTATCTTTTTTGCTTTTTTATTTCCTTCCTTTGCTTCAATATCTATTTTTGTGTCATTTAGCGAAATAAATGCAATTTCTGATGCTGCAAAAAAAGCATTTAATAGTATTAAAATTATTAATAAAACTATTTGTATCATTTTTACTCCTTTAAATTTATTTAGATAAAATACTATCTGCTAATTCTTCCAATTTTTTTCTTGATTCTTCATTAAGTGTTGATTTTATAGTCACAACAGGACTACAAATTGTAATATCTTTCATTTTATCTAATATATCTTTCATACATTTAGCAGCTGTTGGAGCCCATGTTCCATTTTCTACTAAGCCTATTTTTCTATTTTGATAATTCTTTCCTAGTAAATGATGTAAAAATTGTTCCATAGGTGGAAATACACCAAAATTATAACTTGATGAAGCAAGTATTATTTTATCATAGCGAAAAGCATCTTCTACTGCTTCTGCCATATCATCTCTTGTTAAATCAGCCATAGATACTTTTTTAGCACCTTTACATTTTAAAATTTCTGCAAGTTCTCTTGCAGCATCAGCTGTATTTCCATGAATAGATGAATATGCTATAAATACTCCATCATCTTCTGGTTTATAACTACTCCAAACATCATACTTTCCAATATAATATTCTAAATTTTCTTTTAAAATTGGTCCATGTAATGGGCAAATCATTTTAACATCCAATGTAGATAATTTTTTAAGTAAATCTTGAACTTGTACTCCATATTTTCCTACTATATTAAAATAATATCTTCTAGCTTCGCAAGTCCAGTCTTCTTCTGTATCTAAAGTACCAAACTTTCCAAATCCATCTGCAGAAAATACTATTTTTTCCGTTTTTTCATAAGTTACCATTACTTCTGGCCAATGTACCATTGGAGCCATAAAAAATTGAAGTGTGTGTTTTCCAATATTTATTTCATCACCTTCTGATACTACTATTTTTCTCTCATCTAAATTTTCAATACTAAAAAATTGTGGTAAGAATGCAAAAGTTTTCATATTTCCTATTAATTTCATATCAGGATATTTTTCTGCTAAAACACCTATATTATAAGCATGATCTGGTTCTAAATGTGAAATAACTAAATAATCTACTTTTTGTCCATCTAATGCTTTTTCTAAATTTTCAAGCCATTCATCTGTCTTTCTTCTATCTATTGTATCCATAACTACATTTTTTTCATCTTTAATTAAATATGAGTTATAAGATATTCCATTTGGAACAACGTATTGTCCTTCAAATAAATCTATCGTTTTATCATCTGCTCCAATATAAATTATATTGTTTGATATTGTTGTATCTTTCATTTAATCTCTCCTTCTATTTTTTTTTCATTATATTATAATATACTTTAAAAATCAATAAAATAAAAAGTAACAAAACTTAAAATAAGTTATTTATGATTATGTTATAAAAAGCTAAACATAATTTTCCATAAATTTGTTTATATTTTCTTCATCAACTCTCATTGCTAAAATTGTTTGTTCTATTAATTTGTCTAAATCCCAATTAAGCATTTCTGCTCCATTTTTTATAATTTCTCTTGAACAACCTGCTGCAAATTTATCATTTTTGAATTTTTTCTTAACAGATTTTAACTCTAAATCTTGAACACTTTTAGAAGGTCTCATAATCGCAACAGCACCAATCAATCCTGTTAATTCATCTGTTGCATATAATATTTTTTCCATTTCATGTTCAGGCTTTATATCAACAGTAATTCCATATCCATGACTTGCTGTTGCATGAATTAAATTCTCATCTATTTCTTTTTCTCTCATTATTTCTTGGCTCTTTATACAATGTTCATTAGGATATTTTTCAAAATCTAAATCATGTAACAATCCTACAAGTCCCCAGAATTCTTTTTCATCTGCATATCCTAAATTTTCAGCAAAATATTTCATAACGCCTTCTACTGTTAGAGCATGTCTTATATGAAATTTATCTTTATTATATTCTTTTAATAAATTAAATGCTTCTTCTCTATTTAAATTCATCTTTATTTTCTTTCCTTTCCTTAAATTTAGTTAATTATATATGTATTTACCTTAAAAATCAATATTTGTTTATTTGACTATTTTTTTATATGATGATAAAATTAATACTATCAAATTTGGGAGGTGTTTTTATGAAAGAAAGGCTACAGGAACTAATGAACCAAGTTTTTGATGAAAATGGCTGTATAAAGCTATGTGGTCGGCAAACGTGCATAAAGCTGATTGAACTGTCAACAGAGTTCGATAAAGCTACTCATGCAAAAGACGCTGACTACGCACCTATCAATTTTGGAAATACCCATACTGGCTACATGAATGTTGAAAATTTATTAAAACTTCGGTCAGAAATAAGTTAAAATTAATGGGTATCACTAAAAAGAGCGGGAGACACTTTTCTTATCTCCCGCTCCAATTATTTTAATATATCTATTACACTAAATCCTGCTTCATCTATTGCTTCTTTTATTTTTTCATTATCAATTTCTCTATCAGATACTATAACTGCTTTTTTTTCTTCTAAATTAACTTCTGCTTTTGATACTCCTTCTATTGAACTTAATGCTTTTTCAACTGTCATTTTGCAATGATTACATTGCATTCCTTCTACATAAATTGTTGTTTCCATACTCTTTTCCTCCTTAAAATTTTCTTTATTTTTATTATTATTTATTTTTTCATTTGAATTTTCTTTTTGATTTATTATTTTAATATTTTCAAATTCTTGATATTTATTTTTAAATCTTTTTAGTCTTAAAGCATTTGTAACTACACAGACAGAACTAAAACTCATAGTTGCTGCACCTATCATAGGATTTAATTTCAATCCTAAACTTAAATAAAATACTCCTGCTGCAATTGGTATACCTATTATATTATAGAAAAATGCCCAAAATAAATTCATCTTTATATTATTAATAACAGATTTGCTTAAATCTATGGCTGTACAAACATCTAATAAATTATCTTTCATTAAAACTATATCTGCAGATTCTATTGCTATGTCTGTTCCAGAACCTATTGCTAATCCTATCTCTGATTTTACTAATGCTGGACTATCATTTATTCCATCTCCAACAAAAGCAACTTTTTTTCCTTGTTTTTGTAATTTTTCTACTTCTTTTTCTTTATCTTGTGGCATAACTTCTGAAATTACATTTTCTATTCCTATTTCTTTTCCTATTGCTTGTGCAGCTAACGTATTGTCTCCAGTAAGCATTACTACTTCTAAGTTTTTATTTTTAAGAACATCTATTGCTTTCTTACTTGTTTCTTTAATTGTATCTGAAACTGCAATTATTCCAATCAAGTTATTCTCTTTTGCAAAATAAAGAAGAGTTTTTCCATTTTTGGCTAATTCTTCACTTTTTTCTTTAACCATGCTTGTTTCAATGTTATTTTCATTCATAAATTTTAAGTTTCCACCAAAAAAGTTTTGTCCATTTATTTTTCCTTTTACTCCTCTACCAGATACAGCTAAAAAATCTGAAACTTCTAAAATATCAATATTTCTTTCTTTAACTTTTTCTAATATTGCTTCTGCTAACGGATGTTCAGAATTTTTTTCTAAACTTCCAGCAATCTTCAATAATTCATTTTCTACTTTTTCATTATAAGTAATATTTTCAATAATTTTAACTTTATTATTTTTTAAATTTTCTGTATTTCCTACAAAATTTTGACTAGTAATTATATCTGTTACTTTAGGCTTT
Source organism: uncultured Clostridia bacterium (assembly GCA_947627185.1). GTDB lineage: Bacteria > Bacillota > Clostridia > TANB77 > CAG-508 > Scatovivens. Next base: position 33,838 of record CANQVF010000014.1, read on the forward strand.
CCTGTAGTTATAGTTCCTGTTTTATCTAAAACAACTGTATTAATTAAATGTAATAATTCCAAGCTTTCTGCTGATTTTATTAAAATACCATTTTCTGCACCTTTTCCTGTACCAACCATAATTGCAACTGGGGTTGCTAGTCCTAAAGCACATGGACAAGAAATTACTAAAACTGCTATTGCTGTTGTTAAAACAAATTCAAAGCTTTGTCCTAATAAAGTCCATATAATAGCAGTTAGTATTGCTATTCCAATTACTGTTGGAACAAAAATAGCACTTACTTTATCTGCTATTTTTGATATAGGGGCTTTAGAATTACTTGCCTCTTCTACTAATTTTATAATTTGTGAAAGAGTAGTATTTTCTCCTACTTTTGTTGCTTTCATTTTTAGAAAACCATTTTTATTAATTGTTCCTGAAACTAATGTATCTCCAATATTTTTTTCTACTGGTATACTTTCACCTGTAATACTAGATTGATCTACTGAAGAATTTCCTTCTATAACAGTTCCATCAACTGGTATACTATCACCAGGTTTTATTATTACAACATCTCCTTGTATGATTTCTTCTAATGAAACTTCCATTTCTTTATTTTCTCTTAAAACTATTGCTGTTTTAGGAGCTAAATTTATTAGTTTACTTATTGCATCACTAGTTTTTCCTTTAGATTTTGTTTCTAAATATTTTCCAACAGTAATTAAAGTAAGTATTGTTCCAGCAGACTCAAAATAAATGTCCATACAATATCTGCTAACTATATCTATTCTATTATGTCCTAATCCAAAGCCAATCATGTAAATTGCAAAAATTCCATATATTGTTGCTGCTGAACTTCCTAAAGCAATTAATGAATCCATATTTGGGCTTCTTTTAAATAATCTTTTAAAACCTACTAGAAAATAATTTCTATTCACATACATAATTGGAAGCAATAATAAAAATTGTGTAAATGCAAATATAAGAGCATTTGATGTTCCATCAAATAAATCTTTTATAATGCTTGGTATTGGAATTTTAAACCATTCATATAACATATGATGCATTGCTATATACATAAGTGGTATTAAAAAACAAACTGAAATTATTAATCTATATTTCATAGATTTTAAATTTTGCTTATTTTTATCAGAAATTTCGCTATTATTTTTTGTTTTTTTATTTTCATTAGAATTTAAGCTAGCACCATATCCTGCATCTATAATAGAATTTATTATTTTAGAAGAATCTACAATATTTTCATCATATTCAACAATCATATTATTTGAAAGTAAATTAACATTAACATTTTTTATTCCATTAAGTTTTCTTACAGCTTTTTCTACATGTGATTGACAACTACTACATGTCATACCTTGAATATCATATTTTTCCTTTTTCATATTTTTTCCTTCTTTCAATTAAAGTATATAAAATTCTAAATTTTATATATTTTAATAAAACTTCTATAAATTATTTGATGTATCAAATCTATAATAACAATTTCTTATATTTGGATAAAAATCTTTTATTTTTACAATTGAACCATCTGATAATGTTACAGTTAAATTTGGATATGTCATAAGCATTTTTTCATTTCCTACATATTTATAAATAAAATCTGAAAGTTCTTTATTTCCATAAACATCTTTATACGTTTCTTCAAGTATACTTTTTTCATTTACTTGTAAATCATTTTCAACACATACTCTTAATAAAAACATATCTATTGCAAATGTAGAAAATAAGCAATCAAAGAATAAAAATGCAATTAATAATATTGTTATTGTTTGTGCTATATGTATATTTATTTTAGATTTTATCCAATTAATTAATTTATCCACTCTTGGATTAATTACTCTAAGCAAATATATTCCAAGTAACCCCCAAAAAAGTGAATACAGTAAACATATTCTACCATTTATATTTAAGAATCTATCTGAATAGTCCCACCACTTTACGTTTAAAATAACTTCACCAAAAAAACTTATTATGTACTCAACTATTGAACCTACAATAAATCCACCTAAAAATAAAGTATGATTATTTTTAAAAAATTTATATCTTAATGCAAGTATTATAATTACTGCTCCTACTCCATAAATACTACAAAACGGTCCATAAAGAAAACTTTTTCTACTTTCTAGTACTCCATAATTAAATAAAGCAAAGATTGTTTCTATAATATATCCTAACACACTATATATAATAAAATAAGCACATACTCTCCACATTGAAATTTCAAAATTAGAATCTTCTATATTTTTAGATTTATCTAAAATATCAACATTTTTTATTTTTTCTTTTATTTTTTTAGTTATTTCTTTTTTAGGGTTGTTAATATTTTTTTCTACTACAATTTCCATTTCTTTTTCTGGTTTTTCTTTTACTTTCATATAAACTCCTAACAAAAATTAATTTATTATTTTTCCCCCACCTAAAACTATATCATTTTTATAAAAAACTGCTGATTGACCAGGTGTTATAGCTCTTTGTTCCTCTTCAAAAACAACTTTTATATTATTTTTATCTTCTATTATTTTTGCTTTTGCCATTTTAGATGAATATCTTGTTTTAACATCTACATCTATCCATTCCTTTATATTATCCACTAAAAGTAAATTTATATCAGAAACTAAAATTTCCTTTTTATATAGCTCACTTTCTTCTCCTACTATAACTTCATTTTTTTCTTTATTAAATCCTAATACAAAAAGTGGTACAGGATTTGATATTCCGAAGTCCTTTTCTTTGTCCTATTGTATAATTATATAATCCCGTGTGTTTTCCTAAAACTTTTCCAAAAGAATTGACTATATTTCCTTCTTTAGGTTTTATATTAGAATTATTTTCTAAGAATTTTTTGTAATTTCCATCTGGTACAAAACAAATATCTTCACTATCTGGTTTATTAGCAACTTTTAAATTATTTTCTCTTGCAATTTCTCTTATTTGCTCTTTATCTTCAAAATTAGCTAGTGGAAATAATATATGTGATAATAATTCTTTTGGTATATTCCATAAAACATAACTTTGATCTTTTTTTCCAGCATTAGATTTTTTTAAAATCCATCTATTAAATTTTTCACTATATTCTATTTTGGCATAGTGACCTGTTGCTATATAATTGCATCCTAATTCTTTTGCTTTTTCATACATTAATCCAAATTTCATGTATTTATTACATTCAATACAAGGATTTGGTGTTTTACAATTAGAATAACAATTTATAAAATCATCTATTACATATTTTTTAAATTCATTTTTAAAATTATATATAAAATGAGGTATTCCAATTTGATTACAAATATTTTTTGCATCTAAATATGTATTTGTGTTACAACAACTACTTCCTGCAAAAAGTTCCATAGTAGTTCCTATAACTTCATATCCTTGGTTTTTTAGTAAAAGTGCAGAAACAGAACTATCCACACCTCCACTCATTCCAAGCAAAACTCTTTTATTTTCCAATTTTTTTCTCCTATAAAAAACATGTTTTCTTTATTATATAATATAAATTAATTTTTATTTCTTAAAATTATATTAATTACAACAATTTATATTTCCTTTTCCTGATGTTTCATTTTTAGAAATAATATCTTCCATTGTATGCCAAGCAAGCAAAGCACATTTTACTCTAGCAGGCATATTTGATACATTTTTAAAAGCAATAGCATCTTCTAATTTTTCAAGTTCTTCCTCATCTGCTATCTCTCTTTTTATCATTCCTATAAATGTTTTTATTATTTCTTTTGCTTCTTCAACTGTTTTTCCTTTTAAAGTATCTATCATAACTGATGTTGATGCCTGTGAAATAGCACATCCGTGTCCTGAAAAAGCCATATCTTCTATTATATTTCCATTTAATTTTATTTCTAAAGTAATTTCATCACCGCAATTAGGATTATGCCCAATTTCTTCAAAATCTGGATTATCTAATTTTTTCTTATTATAAGAATTCATACTGTGCTCCATAATAAGTTCATTATAAACATCTGTTAAGTCTTCCATTATATTACCTTTCCTTAAAAATTTATATTTTTAAATATTTACAAGAAATTTATTTTCATATTATAAGTTTATAATTTAATTATTGTTTAATATACTTTTTAAACATATCATATGCTTTATTTAAACTATTTACTAATTTATCTACATCTTCTTTAGTATTATAAATGTAGAAACTTGCTCTACAAGTAGAATCTATTCCTAAATATCTCATAAGTGGTTGTGCACAATGATTTCCTGAACGAACACAAACTCCTTCTGAATCTAAAATACTTGCAACATCATGTGGATGAACACCTTTTATATTAAAAGAAATTACTCCAGAATGATTTTTATTATTTGGTGTTAAATATAATTCCAAATAATCTAGTTTTCTTAATTCTTGTACAGCATAATTTACTATTTCTTCTTCTATTTCTTTTATCTTATCATATCCTATGTTTTCTATATAATCTATTGCAGAGCCTAATCCTATTACACCACCAACATTTTGAGTTCCTGCTTCAAATTTATTTGGAAGTGGAGCAAAGGTAGTTTCTTGCTCATAAACATATTCTATCATATCTCCACCCATTAAAAATGGAGTCATTTGATTTAATAATTCTTTTTTTCCATACAAAACTCCTATTCCAAGTGGAGCAAACATTTTATGCCCAGAAAAAACAAAAAAATCTGCATTTAATTTTTGAACATCTATTTTCATATGTGGAATGCTTTGTGAACCATCCACAATAACTATTGAACCTTTTTTATGTGCATATTTTATTATTTTTTCAATATTATTTATAGTGCCTAAAACATTAGAAACATGCGTAATTCCTACAATTTTGGTTTTATCTGTAATTTTCTTTTCTATTTCCTCATCAGGAATTTCGAATTCATCATTTATATACATATAATTTAGTCTACTTGATGTTGCTTTTGCAACTTTTTGCCAAGGAACTAAATTTGAATGATGTTCCATAATAGAAATAACTATTTCATCATCTTTTTTTAAATTCTCCATACCATAAGAATATGCAATTAAATTTAAGCTTTCTGTTGCATTCTTAGAAAAAATAATTTCTTCTCTCGATTTTGCATTTATAAATTTAGCAATTTTAGTTCTTGTATTTTCATAAGCTTCTGTTGCTTCTATACTTAAAGAATATGCTCCTCTATGTGGATTAGCATTTATAGTTTTATAATATTTTTCTACTGCATTAATAACTTGAATAGGTTTTTGAGTTGTAGCTCCACTATCTAAATAAGTTATTCCATTTTCTAAAATTGGAAAATCATTTTTTATATTCATATTATTCCTCTCATTCTTATTTATAAAAAATACTTTATCTTTTTTTATATATGATTTTTAATCTAGTATTGTATCTATTTCATATAGTATTCTATTTTTAATTTCATCATTTTTTATTGTTTCTATTATATTATTAAAATTAGCTCTTACTATAAGTTTCATAGCTTCTTTTAGTTCAAAACCTCTACTCATTATATAAAATAGTTGTTTTTCTCCTATTTTTCCTGCTGAACTACTGTGGTTTCCTTCTACATCTTCTTCTGAACATAATAACATTGGAAGTGCTAAAGATTTTGCTTTATCTGATAAAAGCATACAAAACTCATTTTCATTTCCTTTGGACTTTTTACAACCTCTTTTAAAATCTATTGTTCCTTTAAAATGCTTTTTAGCACTATCTTTTAAAGCTCCTTGAACTTCTATATTTACATTAGATTTTTTACCTTTTAAATCACAAATATAATTTATATCTTTTAATTGATTATCTTTTCCTAAATAAATGGTATTTATATTATTTTCTGCTTCATTTCCAATTATATTAGAATACAAATTAGTTATACTTGCATTTCCACCAAAATCAACAATAACAAAATTCACTTTTGCATTATCTAATATTTCATTTTCTACACTTAAAAAATTATTAGTGCTAGAACTTAATAAATTAACAATAACAACATCTATATTAGAATTTTCTTTTGCAATTACCTTTAATACTCCATTATGAAAAGCAGATATTTTGCTTTCATATTTCAAGTAAATAGTTGCTTTTGAATTTTCATTTGCAATAATTTCAATATTATCTATTAAATTATTATTTTCTTCATCTAATGTAAAATCTATAAAAACCTCTTTTTTTATTTTTGTATCTATTGTTATTTTTAATTTTTTATTTGCTATTTTTTTTACTTGTTCAACAAATATATTTCCAACACCATAATTTAAAAAAAGTTCATCTAAATTAGAATCTATTTTTATTTTATCTGTTTCATTTTTTATTTTTACATTGGTAAAATTCTTAACTACTTCAGGTATTTTTACATTTTCTAATTTAATATTATTTATATTAAAATTTCTTGATGTTCTAACAGGTGTTTCATTTAGTTTTAGTATTTCCATAATATTAACCTTTCTTAAAATTTAATTTTATCCTATTGCACCTTCTAATTCTAAGTTTATCAAATTATTCATTTCAACTGCATATTCAACAGGAAGTTCTTTTGAAATTGGATATGCAAAACCTCTTACTATCATAGCTTTTGCATCTTCTTCAGATAGTCCTCTACTCATTAAATAAAAAATAGTTTTGTCACTAATTTTTCCAATTTTAGCTTCATGTGAAAATTCAACTTCATCATTTCTTATATCATTTGTTGGAATTGTATCTGATATTGAAATATCATCTAACATTAATGATTCACAAGAAACAGAAGATTTTGAATTTTTAGCATCTTCATTTATTCTAACTAAAGATCTATAAGTACATTTTCCACCATTTTTAGAAATTGATTTTGCATTAACAACACTTGATGTATTTGGTGCATTATGAACAACTTTAAATCCATTATCTAAATTTTGTCCTTTACCAGCAAAAGAAATTCCTGTAAATTCTGTTTTTGAACCCTCTCCATTTAAAATACTCATTGGATACAACATAGATATTTTAGAACCAAAAGAACCTGTTACCCAATCTATTTGTCCATTTTTTTCTACAATTGCTTTTTTAGTATTTAAATTAAGCATATTTTTAGACCAATTTTCTATTGTAGAATATCTTAAATAAGCATTTTCCTTAACATAAAGTTCAACACATCCTGCATGTAAATTTACTTTATTATATTTAGGTGCAGAACAACCTTCTATAAAATGAAGTGATGCTCCTTCATCTACTATAATAAGTGTATGTTCAAATTGTCCTGATTCTGGTGAATTTAATCTAAAATATGATTGAAGTGGTATATCCACTTTTACTCCTTTTGGAACATAAACAAAAGATCCTCCAGACCAAACAGCGCCATGAAGTGCAACAAATTTATGATCATACACTGGTACACATTTCATAAAATATTTTTTTACAATATCTGGATATTCTTTTACAGCTGTTTCCATATCAGTATAGATTACACCTTGTTTTATTAAATCTTCTTTCATACTATGATAAACAACTTCTGAATCATATTGAGCTCCAACACCTGCAAGTGATTTTTTTTCAGCCTCTGGAATTCCCAAATTATCAAAAGTTTTTTTAATATCATCTGGAACATCTTCCCACGAATTATTTAATTTTGATTTTGGTCTAACATATATTGAAATATCATTCATATTTAGTTCTGATATATCTGGTCCCCATGTAGGTAATTCTAATTTATTATAAGTTTCTAAAGCTTTTAATCTAAATTCTCTCATCCAATCGGGATCACTTTTTTGTTTTGAAATTTCTTCAATTATTTCTTTTGTTAAACCTTTTTTAGATTTATAATCATAAATATCTTTATTTTTTATATCATAAATATTTCTATTAATTTCATCAATATTTGTTTTTTTCATAAAGATTTAATTCCTTTCATTTGCAAAAAATAAAATGTATTTTATTAAATATTTTATAAAGTTAAAGTATATTATAATTTTAGTTTTTATATTTCTCATATCCATTTTCTTCAATTTCTTTTGCTAAACTTGCATCACCTGTTTTAACTATTTTTCCATCTACTAAAACATGAACATAATCTGGTTTTAAACTATGAAGAATTTTTGTATTATGAGTAATTATTAAAACAGAATTTTCATTTGTTTTAAACATTTCTATTCCTTTTGAAACTGTTTTTATAGCATCAACATCTAATCCTGAATCTGTTTCATCTAAAATAGCAAGTTTTGGATTTAATACAAGTAATTGTAAAATTTCATTTTTCTTTTTTTCTCCACCCGAAAAACCAACATTTAAACTTCTATCCATATTTTTAGGATTCATTTTTAATTCATCCATATATTTTTTTAATTCATTTTTAAATTCAAATATTTTAACAGGTTTTCCCGTTACTTTGCCTTTAGCATACTTTAAAAAGTTTGTTACTGAAACACCTGGTATTTCTTCTGGTAATTGGAAAGACATGAATATTCCTCTTCTAGCTATTTCATCTGTTTTTAAATTATTTATATTTTCTCCTTCAAATATAATTTCTCCTGACTTTTTTTGATATAATGGGTTATTTAAAATAGCATTTGCTGTTGTAGTTTTTCCTGAACCATTAGGTCCCATTATTACATGAATTTCTCCTGCATTGATTTTTAAATTTATTCCTTTTAAAATCTCTTTTTCCCCTGCATTTACAAATAAATCTTTAACTTCTAATAACATTTTCTTTTCCTTTAAATTAAATTTAGGTTTTAAGTTACCTATAAACTTACTTTTTATTTTTTACTTTATATTTTTTATTTAAGCTAATATTCAAAGTTACATATTATTTTTTCTTAATGTTCTTCGTGAACAAGATATACATTTTTCATTATTAATATCATATCCGCAATCTAAACTATTAAAATCTAAAACTTTATGAACATATTTTGCTAATTCATTTAAAGTATTATCAGAAACAGCTAATTTAATTTTTTCTGCTTCCTTTTCTGCCTCTTTTTTATCTAATTCTAAAACATCTTTTAAAAAAACATAAACAATATCATAAGCTTCTAAAATTTTTTTAGCTAAATTTTCTCCTTGTTTTGTTAATTCTATTTTTCCATAAGTTTCATAATTTATTAAATTATTATCTTTTAAATTATTTAAAGCTTTATTAACACTTGGTTTAGAACAGTTCATTTTTTTTGCAATATCTGTAACTCTTATATCTCCATTTTGTTTTTCAAGTATATACATAGTCTTTAAATATTCTTCTAAAGACTTTGAAATCATATTATCACTCCTTTGTTAACCTTGGTTAACATTATATAATTTTTTATACATAAAGTCAATAAATTCCAATAAGAAAGTTAGATAAAACTAACTTTTTTATTAGGAAAGGCGAATGATTAACTCATTCGCCCTTTCTATAAATCTACTTTGTGCCGCACTTCTTCCATGATTTATTAATTAAAGTTGAATATTTGTAAATTGCTTTATAAACTTCAACATAAAAAAATAAAAAAGATTTAAATCATAAAAATTTAAATCTTTTTTTATTTTTTAATTAATCAATTTGAATTTTTTTCTTTTCTTCAAGTTGCTTTGGTGCTTCCTTTGGAAAAGTTAAACTTAAAATACCATTTTTAAAAGATGCTTTAATATCTTCTTCTTTTAAGTTTTCACCTACATAAAAACTTCTAGAACATTCACCATAATATCTTTCTTTATGAATATATTTTTCTTCTTCATCTGATTCATCTACTGATTTATTAGTTTTAGCTGTAATTTTCAAATATCCGTTTTCCATTTCAATATCTATATCTTCTTTTTCATATCCTGGTAAATCTACATCTATAATGTAATTATTTCCTTTTTCTCTAATATCAGTTTTCATTAATCTACTTTCTTTTCTTTCAAAAAATGGGTCCATAAACATATCATCAAATAAATCAAATTCATTTCTTTTTCTTGGTATCATCATCATAATAAATCAACTCCTTTAAAAAATATAATTATTTTATGTGTTGACACCATTTTGTATGGTAGCACATAATTTAGACTTATATTTGCTAGCTTAAATAAGTCTATATTAAAAGTACTTTTTTCTTTTTACGATATAATTATATCACTTTTTTTAGCAATGTCAAGTATAGAGTGCTAATTTTTTAAAAAAGTTCTTTTACTTATTATTTCAATGTTATATAAATTTATTCATAAAAAAATATCTCAAAATATTAAATAAAAATTTAACTTTTGAGATATTTTTTCTATATTTTATTAAAACATTAAATTTCTACATATCCGCCAATCATTTTACTTGTTTTTGCATTTTTTACATAATTTTTTCCACCAACAATAACAACTCTATCTCCAGATTCTAAAATTCCTTTTTCTTTTAATTTGTCTAATCCTGCTTCAACAGTATTATCTATTGAATCTGTTGGGTCAACATATACAGGATGAACATTCCATGCTAATCCTAATTGACGGAAAGTTCTTTTACTATCTGTAATTGCTAAAATTGGGCAACCAGCTCCCATACCAGCTAATCTTCTTGCTGAATCTCCTGTATGAGTATAAGAAACTATTGCATCAGCTTTAGTATTTTTTGCTATTATACATGTTGAATATGTAATATTTTCTTCTAAGCTATCTAATATTATTTTATCTTTATCATCAAATCTTTTCCAGTAATTAATTTCTGGTTCAACTCTTTTTGCTATTTTATCCATTGCTTGAACACATTCAAGTGGATATTCACCCATTGCACATTCTCCAGATAACATTATTGCACTTGTTCTATCATAAATAGCATTTGCGACATCTGATGCTTCAGCTCTAGTTGGTAATGGATTATGTGTCATTGATTCTAACATTTGTGTAGCAGTTATAGCTGGTTTAAAAGATCTATTACATAACTTTATGAATTTCTTTTGCATTACAGGTGGTTCTGTAAAATCTGTTTCAGTAGCCATATCACCACGAGCAATCATTTGAGCATCAGCCATTTTAACTATTTCTTCCATATTAGATAAACCTTCTACATTTTCTACTTTTGTTATTATTTTAATATCTTTACCACCATGTTCATCTAATACTTTTCTAACTTGCATAATATCATCTACATTTCTTGCAAAAGATATTGCAACGAAATCATATTCATGCTCGCAAGCTGTAATTAAATCATTTATATCTTTTTCTTTTAAAGCTGGTAAACGAATAATTGTACCTGGTAAATTCATTGTTTTTCTACTTCCTAGAGGATTTCCATGAACTACTGTACAAACTATATCTTTATCAACTATCTCATCTACTCTTAATTCAATAGCACCATCATCTATTAATATTTTTGTTCCTTCTTTTACATCCTTATATAATTCTTTATAAGTTACAGAAACTTTATCTTTATCTCCAATTATGTCTTCATTTACTAATGTGAATTTTTGACCTGTTACTAAAGGAATTTTTTCATTTTTTCCAGTAACAAGCATTCCTGTTCTAATTTCTGGTCCTTGCATATCAAGAATCATTGGAATTGGTAAATCTAATTTTTCTCTTAATTCAATTATTTTATTTGTTTTCCATTCTTGTTCATCATAACTTCCATGTGAATAATTAATTCTACATACGTTTAATCCTGCATTAAATAACTCTTCTAGTTTTGTTTCACTAGATGGTCCTATAGTACCAACTATTTTTGTTTTTCTTAAATTTGCTTTCATTTTATTTCTCCCCTACTTAAGATTTTTTCACCAATGGTAAGTATACCATAAAATACTATTTTATTTCAATACTTTTATACAATTTTATTTATTCTTTTTGCATATTTTTACCCATTTTTTCTATAATTAATTTGTTTATTTCTCCTCCAATTAATATGAAGTACATACAAACATAAATCCACATCATTATTAATATTATTGAAGATAAACTTCCATAAGTATTTGAAAAAGTATTAGATATATCTACATACAAAGAAAATACTTTTGATATGATAAACCATGAAATTGAAGCAAAAATTGCTCCAGGTATCTGCGTTTTTAAATTTAATTTATGTTTTGGTATAAATCTATAAATCATTAAAAAAATAAAAAACATTGCAAATATAAAAAATATTGAACGAATATTTAAAATATATAATGATATATTACTAATTTTTCCAAATTTATTTAATATTACATTATGAATTTTATTTCCAAATACCATAATAATTAAAAATAAAATTATTGCAATTATAAAAACTAAAGTATATAGCGTTCCTTCAAATCTTATTATTAAATTTGGTTTTTCTTTTTCAACTTTATATATTTTTCTTAATCCTTTTGTTAGTGCAAAAAAACCTCTACCAGCTGACCATAAAGTTATAATGATAGCAATTGAAATTGTTCCTAATGATTTTGAATATATTTCTTCAATTAACATTAAAATACTGTCTTGCATATGAGAAGGAATTACTTCTTTTATTGCAAAAAATACGGTTTCTTTATTTATATTAATATATTGAACTATACTTAAAAGAAATATTATGAATGGTATAAAAGAAAGAAAAGTAAAATAAGCACATTCTGCTGCATACTCACTTATTGAGTCTTCTCTGCATTTTATACAAAATTCATTTATTTTTTTTAACCAAACTTTCATTAAAAAATACTCCCTATTTTATTGTTAAAATACATTACATATAAATTACTTATAATATTTTCTTTAATTCAACTAAATTATGTATTTCATATTTGCATTTATAATTTGAATTTATTTTGTTGTCATAATTACACCAACAAGTATCTATACCATTATCAATACCACCTTTTATATCTTTTTCTAAGTCATCACCAATAAACAAAATATCTTTTTTAGATGAAATTTCAAATTTTTTTAATAATCCTTCATAATAATTTTTATGTGGTTTCATAAATCCCACTTCTTCAGCTGAAAAAAGAGAATTTATATAATTATTTATTCCTAATTTTTCAAGCTTTATTCTAAGAGGTATTAATGGTCCGTTTGTTGCAATTATAATTTTGTAATTCTTATCATATAAATATTTTATTATCTCATAAGCACCATCTCTTGATACTACTTTTTCTTTCATACCATCAATATAAATATTGTTTATTTTTACAGCTTCTTCATAAGAAATATTGTTTTCTCCAAAATATTTTATAAATCTACTTGCTCTTATCCATTCTGTTTTCATTTTTACATTATTCTCATAAGGATTAATTATTTTTCCATCTGCCATATCTTTCCATGTTTTAATATCAATTTTGCGAAACTTCAAAAACTTTTCTTCTGTAAAGTCTTCATTTCTATATTCTAAAACTCTTTTAAAAGCAATTTTAGTATTTTCAAAGTCATTTGTTAATGTATCATCTAAATCAAATATTATTATTTTATACATAATTATTCTCCTTATAAAATATTAAAAACATTTATGTTATAAGTATTAAAAATATTTATAACATAAATACGAATTTTATTCAATAAGAAAAAAAGAAGTACAAATATAATTGTACTCCTTTTGGCACCTTTTTCTGATTCGAACATAACTATTTTACTAGCTCACTCCCAAATGAGTAAAAAGGCATAAAAAAACTGGCGATTTCCTATTTTCCCAACAAGGTAACTCGTAAGTATCTTCGGCACTAAGGAGCTTGACTTCTGTGTT
>CANQVF010000015.1 GCA_947627185.1 uncultured Clostridia bacterium
ACAATATCATTTCTGGTACTCTCTTTCAATATTTTATTTTCAATTTACTTGTGACATATCTATTTTAAACCTATATTAAATATTAAGTATTTTTGAATTTTTAACATTACTTATGCTAATTTTTTTACTCTGAAAACTACTTAAATTTTAGATTTTCAAATGATTTTGTTTCTACATTAATATCAATTCGCTTCCATTTCTTATATCTGTTTCAATTACTTTTAAATTCATATCATAAGGTTTAGCAGTTATTTTATCATATAAATGTAATTCTCTTTGAGGATTAAAATAACCTTTACTAAGTTCATTTATAGCTTTTATTAATAATCTAATTATTGTATGAACTCTTTTGTTTATTGGTATCCAAATATCATATTGTTCATCAATTGTTGGAATATACAATTTAACTAATATTTCATTCATCGTCATCTTCCCTCTTTTCTTTCATTTCAAGAAGTTTTACCATTATAGTTTTATCCTTTTTATTTACATATCCGAAACTACATCCACAACTGTTTGATATGTCTTTTCTAGAAGCTTTTACATCTAAAACGTATTGATCTTCAATTCCATTTCCAACCCAAATTACATTTTTTTCATACCAATCTTCACTAGAACATTCTCTCACTTTATTACTATCTTCAATTATGATAAATGAAATCTTTTCTGTTTCTCCACATTTATTTATTATTTCTTCAAATTTTTCTTCTGGATCTACTTCATCCTCCTCATCATCGTCATCATCATAATCATCTTCTTCATCTTCATTTTCATCATCATCATCTTTTTCAGATTTTTTATCATCTTCTGTTTCTTCTTTATATTCTTCAAGGAAATTTAAAAATCTATCTACACCAAGAATAAAACATACTGTATTTTCTTTACCATCTTCTTCCATTTTTAGAAGTAATTTCTTGTAGTTTTCAATTAAACTATTTCTTCCTGCTAAAATTTTTCTTTCTGGATCTAATATTATAATTTCAACATTTTTCAAAAGCTTTATTTCATCTAATATATTATTTCCAAATTGTATTGCTTCATCAAGGTCGTCTGCTGTTATAAAGTTAATAAAATTATTTTTAAAATCATATGTTTCAACTTTAATATCTTTTTCTCTTAAACCAATTGGCACTTTTTCTAAGCTTGTAATATTACTTTTTACCATTTCTAATTTTACTTTATCTGGTAAAATTGGTATTTTATCAGCACAATGCTTATTATTTTCTTTTATTCTTTGTATTTCATTTTTTATGAATATATTATAATCCTTTGGTTCACAAGATTTAGCTGTTTGAAATTCATAAACATTTTCTTTTAAATTAACTAAACCTCTACCAAATCTTTTAGCTGGTTTCATATTTTTTATGTTTTCAAAAATACTTGAATACTCTGTTGGATCTCCTAATGATAATGCTATTTTATGTTTGAAATTTGAACTCATTCTATATCTAATATCATTATTTGAAGTAGCAGTTATAATAAATATAATTCCTTCTTTTACGCCTTCTCTTGTTAAATTTAATAATAAATCATCATACTCTTCTTCATATGTTTCACAAAATACATCATATCCGTTTATTAGAACAGTTATAAGTGGCATTTTCTTTCCACTAGTTTTTAAATAAAATTCATAATCTCCGTTATACTCTGAAAGTATTTCTTTTCTTTCTTTTGAAATTTCTTTCATTCTTTTAAAGAATCTTTTAATTTTTTCTGTATTGGTTGCAAACATAACTTCACCAACTTGTGGTGCATCTGTAAATATCTTTAGAGTTTCACTTCCAAAATCTAATACATACATCCATACATCTTCACTAGAATATGTTGTCATAAGGTCATATACAATAGTACTCATTAAAGTTTCTTTTCCACTATCTGCAGTTCCATAAATCGCAATATTACCATCTTTAATTAAATCTAAATTTACTATTCCTTGTTTTTGGTTTGAAGGATCATCATATTCACCTATTGTAAGAATTACACTATTTTCTTGAGTTTTAAATTCATATTTTGATTTTACATCATTAATATAAATTTTTTCTGGAATATCTTCTAACCATAAAGATTCTTCTTTTATATTTTCCTCTTTAGCAATATCATACATATGTTTAACTATATTTGTTAATTGCTCACCATTACTATTTACTGATTTTTTAGTATAATCTGTAACATCTTTTATAACTGTACCTGTGTTTGAAATAATTTTTATAGATTCATCTTTTTTAACTTTACTTAAATCTGATGGAAAATATGGTGCACCAGACCAACCTGATTGACCAAGTTCGAAAAAGTCATCTTTTCCAACTTTAAAATAAAATCTACCAGATTGTTTTAGGAAAGCTGCATCTGGTTTTTCTATTACATCTTGGCTATCTGAAGTATCTTGTACTTTTAAACAAATTGCAAATTTACTATTACTTCTCATTTGATCATCTACAATACCACTAGGCTTTTGGGTTGCTAAAATCAAGTGAACTCCTAAAGAACGTCCTATTCTAGAAACACTAACAAGTTCATCCATAAAGTCTGGTTGTTGTTGTTTAAGTTCCGCAAACTCATCACATACTATTAATAAATGTGGTATAGGTCTTTTTACAACACCTGTATGATATAATTTTTGATATTTATATATATCTATTGTTCCTTCATCTGTCATTTCTCTTGCTTCATTAAACCATATTTGTCTTCTTTTTAATTCACTTTGTATTGAAACTAATGATCTACGAAGTCCTTCTTTATCAATGTTTGTAATTGTTCCAACTAAATGTGGTAATACAACATCTTGTTTTTTAAAAGCACCAGCTAATCCACCACCTTTATAATCTATTAAAATGAAATTAACATCATCTGGATGATAATTTATAGCAAGTGATAAAATATATGTGATAATAAATTCACTTTTTCCAGAACCTGTAGAACCTGCAATAAGTCCATGTGGTCCATGATATTTTTCATGTATATCCAAATTAATTAGTTTGCCAGATGGCTTTACACCAATTGGTGCTGCCAAAGTAAGAGTTGAATCATTATTATTCCATCTATCTAATATATTTAATTGCTCAATTAAACCTACTTTATACATCTCTAAAAAAGTATAGTATGTTGGCAATGAATTTTTCTCTGTTAATTCATATTTTATTGGTATATTAGATATTGTTTTACTAATCTTATCAAAGAAAAATGTATTTTCTTTTTTAAATACAAATTCTTTTTGATTATTTTCTTCTAGTTCTTTATTAAACACTCTGCCTTCTTTATTTTCTATAGAAATAAAAGTTTTACATTCATTTGGTAAATCTTTTAAATCTTTTGCTATATATAATATACTAAATCCAACATCTTCTTTGCATTGCATAATATTGGAAATAATTTTTAAATTTTCAATTTTTCTATAATTATCTGATATTATTAAATAATATGGAGTTGCTTTTTTTGAATCATCCTCTCTGTTAAGTTTAGTTCTTTTTGAAAATTCATCTTCTAAATATCTAGAAATTTCTTCCATACCATCATAATTATCTTCAAAAAATCTAAAATCTTTTGAATTATTCCATACATATGGAAACATCTTTACATATTCCCATTTTTTCTCTTCATCTTCATCTAATAAAAATACAAATTTTAAATCATTATAGCTCTGAAATGCCATTAATTGTATAAATAAATTCTGCATAAATCTTCTAATTTCTTCTTCATCTTTATCTACAAGTGCTATAATATTTTCTTTAACTAAAGATACAGTAACTGGTGCATTTTTTAAAACCGAAATTTCTTTTGTAAAGTCATCTAAAATATCTTTTAAATTATCTTTTTCCATTTCTAAAGCATTCTTTTTAGGATATTCTATTTTTATGCCAAGTGGTATATTTCCAATTCCTAAATTAACAGTTAAAAAATCATCATCTTCTATTGTTCTTTCCCATAATCTTTTAGTTCTGTTTAATATAATATCTGTACAAACTTCTGCTGATGGATAATTTTCATTAAGAATTTTTTTCTTTTCTTCCTTAATTTGATTTATTTCTTGAGTTTTATCTTCTATATATTTTTTATATTTTGCTTGCCTTTTTGCCTCATATTCTGCTTCCCTTTTTCTTTCCCATCTATTCATTAATATTGGAACAATTATCATAGATGCTAGCATTGTTAATGCTGTTAGTAATGATATAATGCTATCAAAAAGAGTAGATGTTCCATTTATTATACCAGAAAGCATTGAAACTACTGTTATTACTGACATTAATCCCATAGAAATACTTGAAGCTAAACTTAAATAAAGTGGCATTTGATTTGAGTTTTCTTTTGCTGGTGGTTCATCTATTATTATATCTTCTTCGCTCATTTTATTTACAATTCTTGGAAACCTATAGAAATAATCTACTGGTGTATATAACTCATCTTCATTATCTTCTTCATCTGGTAATAACTCAACTTTAGGTATTACATCAGGTATTAAACTATTTTTGTCATAGTTCATTTTATTTTGAGGATTATTTATAAATATGCTACTACCCATAAAAATAATTTTTAATCCCATAATAAAAATAACATCACCATTATACAAAAATTTTATATTATCACTTACTCTTTTATTATTAACAAAGGTTCCATAATTTTTATCATAATTTTCTAACATCCAATTCCCATTATTTAGAAATATTCGCGTATGTTTATCTGATATTAGTTCATTATCATATACGATTTGATTTTCCTTATTTTTACCAATATTAATTCCTTGAGAATGTTTAATAGTTAAATGTTCCCAGTTATCTTCATATACTGGTAGACAATATAGTAAATATATTTTTTTTGAGTTGCTAAATCTTACTATATTCATCTTATATTCTTCTAAGTTTATTTTACTAACAAATTGTTTTTCAGATTTTAATATTCTTATTTTATCATTAGCTATTTTTATACATTCAGGATTTATTATTCTTAAATCATCATCACTTAGTATTTGCCATTTTCCATCTCTAGCTTCTATTTTTAATATTTTAGTAGCTTTTTCCCCCTCTTTTACCTCTAAAACATAGTTTCCAGATGGTACTTGTGGCAAAATTATTTTATCTAGTTTTTTATCTCCAATTAAAACTACTTTCATTTTCTGCTTCTCCTAAACATAATAACCCGATTTTTTATTATATTTATACTATATTAATTTATTTATTATTTCAATAATAGCTAATCTGCTCATTCTTTTATCCATTAGGGAGTATATTATTGCACCTTTTTTTACTTTTTTATTATTTTTTTTGTAGATTTCATATAAATATATAGGGAAACTCACTTTTTTAATATTTTGTTAGAAATGAAAATGAGAAATATTGATTTATTAAAAACTTAAATATGAAGTTATTTATAAAAACAAAAAAAACTGTAATCATAAAGATTACAGTTTTTTATTTTTTTTATTTTAGTTAAATTTAGTTGTTAATTTCTTAATATCTGATTCTTTTGCTTGTTCTGTATGATTTAATGCTACTTTAATATTATTTGCAAAAGATTTTAATCTTGCAGATGTATCTTCACTTAATTCTTTTACTTGTTTTACAACTTTTGTCATATCTTTGTCAGAGAATCCCCAATATTTTCCTTCATTAGTATTTGTAGCTATTTTACTTACTGCTGTACAATAAGCATCAACTTTTCTATTAAGAGTTGTTAATTCTCTATCCAAATCATTTATAAAGTTTCTAATTTGTGTTTGATCACTTGTTTGACCATCAGAAGTATCTTTAAAAGTTAATTTTGTGAATGTCCATTCTTTACATCCAAAACCTTTCATCATTTTTGACCATACTGTTGCACTGTCATTAGATTTAGATTTATTTTTTGATATATATGTAGAATTTTTAGAAGCTGTTAAATAATCTTTATATGATGTTTTTACATCATCATGTGATGCTTCTAATCCATCTAGTGTACAACATACTGCTATCCAGAAAACTCTTCCTGCTTGTTGTACTACAAGTTTTATTTTATCTTCACCATCTGAATAAGTATCTGATTTTCCTTGAATTAATTTTTTAGCTGAAGTATCCCATTTTAAGTTACCACCAGCACCTTTCTTTTTATTTTGATTCCACCAATCTGCTACAACTATAGCATTGTCATCATACCATTTTTTGTTTACACAAACATATTTTTTCATTACCTTTGCTACTGATAAACTAGCTGTTACAATATCATTATATTGATTTTTTAAGCTAGTAATGGCAGATTTTGTTGATGCTTTATTATACCAATATTTTGTATTAGCCATAATAAAATTTCCCCCTTTTACTATTTATTTTTATTTTGTAAAACGCAAAAATGTATTTTACATAAATTTTCTTATAAAATAGTATTATCATTTAATTAATTTTTTGTCAATAAAAAACAAATATGTTACTAAAACGACATATTTTTCAATATTTATTTTTATGAAGTATAAATATAATTTTTATTTATTTTTCAACATTTTAAAAAAAGAGGCTTTATATAAAGCCTCTTTTTATTAAAATTATGTTACAAAACTATTATTGATTATTTTGAACATTTACTTCTGTCATATCTTCAACAGTTTGCGTTTTTTCTGTGTTAATTTTTATATCTTGATAACGTTTCAAACCTGTTCCTGTTGGAATTAATTTACCAATAATAACATTTTCTTTTAATCCCATTAAATTATCTACTTTTCCTTTAATAGCAGCTTCTGTTAATACTTTTGTTGTTTCTTGGAAAGATGCTGCTGATAAGAAACTTTCTGTTGCAAGTGATGCTTTTGTTATTCCAAGTAAAACTCTCTTATAAGTTGCTGGTTTCTTTCCTTGTGCTATTAATTCTTCATTTCTATATTCTACTTCTAATAAATCAACTAATGAAGCTGTATAGAATTCTGAATCACCTGGATCTTCAATTCTAACTTTTTTAAGCATTTGTCTTGCAATAACTTCAATATGTTTGTCGTTAATATCAACACCTTGATTTCTATAAACTTTTTGTACTTCTGAAATGATGTAACCATAAACACCTTCAACACCTTTTACAGCAAGTAAGTCACCTGGATTTATAGAACCTTCTGTAATAGGATCTCCAGCTTTTATTTCATCTCCATCTTTTACTTTTAATTTTGAACCAAAGCTAATTGTATATGTTTTGCTATTTTCTTTATTTGTAACAATAACTTCTTTTCTTTTCTTTTCTTCATTAATTTTAACTTTACCATCAATTTCAGTTATTATAGCTAAACCTTTTGGATTTCTAGCTTCAAATAACTCTTCAACTCTAGGAAGACCTTGTGTAATATCTCCTCCAGCAACACCACCAGTGTGGAATGTTCTCATTGTAAGCTGTGTACCAGGCTCACCAATTGATTGTGCTGCTATGATACCAACAGATTCTCCTTGATTTACTCTTTCACGAGTTGCTAAGCCCATACCATAACATTTACTACAAGCACCATGTCTTGCTCTACATTCTAGTATAGAACGAACTCTTACTTTTGTATAACCTGCTTTAACTATTTCTTTAGCTATTTTTTCATTAATCATAGTATTTGTATCTACTATAATTTCTTTTGTTTCTGGATTTTTTATATCTTCTACTGGATATCTACCAATAAGTCTTTCTTCTAATGGTTCAATAACTTGATTTCCATCTTTAATATCTTCTACTTCAATTCCTCTTGTTGTATGACAATCATCTTCTCTAATAATAATATCTTGTGAAACATCAACTAATCTTCTTGTTAAGTATCCAGAGTCTGCTGTTCTTAAAGCTGTATCTGTTAAACCTTTTCTAGCACCATGTGCAGAAATGAAATATTCTAGTGAATCTAATCCTTCACGGAAACAAGATTTAACTGGAATTTCAACAGCTTTACCAGATGTATTAGCCATAAGTCCACGCATACCAGCAATTTGTCTTAATTGGTTCATATTACCACGAGCTCCAGATTGAGCCATCATATAAATTGGGTTTAATTCATCAAAATTGTTCTGCATTGCTTTTGAAACATCATCTGTTGCTTTTTCCCAAATTTTTATAATTTCATTATATCTTTCATCGTTAGTAATCATACCACGTTGATATTGTCTAAATATATTAGAAACATCTTCATCTGCCTTAGCTAATATATCTTTTTTAGCTTCAGGAACTTTTACATCATCAACAGAAACTGTAATAGCTCCTTTTGTTGAATATTTGTAACCTGTTGCTTTTATATAATCTAATACTTCTGCTGTTTTAGAAAGTCCATGTACATTTATACAATTTGCAACTATTTTTCCTAAATTCTTTTTAATAACTGGAAAATCAATTTCTAAATCAAATTCTTTTTCTGGATCAGTTCTATCTACAAATCCTAAGTCTTGTGGTATTCCTTGATTATATATTAATCTACCAACTGTTGTTTCTATTGTTTTATGTCTTACTGTTCCATCTTCATCTGTTTTAAATCTTCTAACTTTTATTTTACAATGTAAACCTACATCACCATTTTGATAAGCCATTAATGCTTCATCTTCATCTTTGAAATATGAACCTTCACCTTTTTCACCATCAATTTGTACAGTTAAGTAATATGCACCAAGAATCATATCTTGTGTAGGTACTGTAACTGGTTTACCATCTTGTGGTTTTAATAAGTTATTTGTTGAAAGCATTAAGTATCTTGCTTCTGAAATAGCTTCTGGTGTTAAAGGAACGTGAACAGCCATTTGGTCTCCATCAAAGTCTGCATTAAATGCTGTACAAACTAATGGGTGAAGTTTAATAGCTCTACCTTCTACTAATATTGGTTGGAATGCTTGAATACCTAATCTGTGTAGAGTTGGAGCACGGTTTAACATTACAGGATGGTCTTGGATAACCTCTTCTAATATATCCCATACTTCTGGTCTTAATCTTTCAACCATTCTTTTTGCATTTTTAATGTTATGTGCTATTCCTCTTCCAACTAATTCTTTCATAACAAATGGTTTGAAAAGTTCAACTGCCATTTCTTTTGGAAGACCGCATTGATAAATTTTAAGTTCTGGACCAACAACAATAACTGAACGTCCAGAGTAGTCAACTCTTTTACCTAATAAGTTTTGACGGAATCTACCTTGTTTTCCTTTAAGCATATCTGATAATGATTTTAGAGGTCTGTTTCCAGCACCTGTAACAGGTCTTCCTCTTCTACTATTATCTATTAATGCATCTACAGATTCTTGAAGCATTCTCTTTTCATTTCTTACAATGATTTCTGGTGCCCCAAGTTCTAATAATCTTTTTAATCTGTTATTTCTATTTATAACTCTTCTATATAAATCATTTAAGTCTGATGTAGCAAATCTACCTCCATCTAGTTGAACCATTGGTCTTAATTCTGGTGGTATAACTGGAATAACATTCATAACCATCCATTCTGGTTTATTTTCAGAAACTCTAAATGATTCTACTGTATCTAATCTTTTAATTAGTTTTGCTTTTCTTTGTTCACTAGCTTTTGCTAATTCTTTCTTTAATTTTGCAGATAATTTATTTATATCTATTTCTGCTAATAATTTTCTTATGGCTTCTGCACCCATTTCAGCTTTGAATGAACCTTTACCATATTTTTCAACAGCTTCTATATATTCTTTTTCATTCAATACTTGGCATTTTAATAATCCAGATGTTCCTTTATCTGTAACTATATATGATGCAAAATATATAACTTTTTCTAGACTTCTTGGAGATATATCTAATAGCAATCCTATTCTACTTGGAATTCCTTTAAAATACCATATATGTGCAATAGGAGCTGCAAGTTCAATATGCCCCATTCTTTCTCTTCTTACTTTAGATGTAGTTACTTCAACACCACATCTATCACATACTATACCTTTATATCTAACTCTTTTATATTTTCCACAATGACATTCCCAGTCTTTTGTTGGACCAAATATTTTTTCACAAAATAAACCATCTTTTTCTGGTTTTAAAGTTCTATAATTAATAGTTTCTGGTTTTTTTACTTCTCCATGAGACCATTCTCTTATTTTCTCATCAGAAGCTAAACCAATTTTTAATTTATTAAAAACTTCTAATTCATCCACTTTTAAAGTAGCCCCTTTCTTTTAAAATAGGTAGCAAATAATTCTATTTACCTTATTTTCAAATATATTTTAAATTTACACCGCTGAACAATTCTTTAATGAATTTTAAAATATTTTGAAATTCAAATATTTAATTATATTTTTTATTTGAAATTATTTATTCATCATCATTTTGTGAATCTAAATCTTTAAATATTTTATCATCTGGTAAATCTTCTTCATCTAAAATATTTGTAAAGAATTCATCTTCATCTTCTTCCTCTTGTTCTTCAAGTTCTGCATCTGTAACTTCATTTAAATTGTCCTCTTCAAGTTCACTTTCATCAATTCTCTCTTCTACTCCATCTAGTCCTTCTTCAACATGTTCTTTGATTTCAATTTCTTCATCTTTATCACTATATAATTTTACATTTAAACCTAAAGATTGTAATTCTTTAATTAATACCTTAAATGATTCTGGAATTCCTGGTTCAGGAATGTTTTCGCCTTTAACTATTGCTTCATATGTTTTTACTCTTCCTACAACATCATCTGATTTAACAGTTAATATTTCTTGTAGAGTATATGCAGCACCATAAGCTTCTAATGCCCAAACTTCCATTTCTCCAAATCTCTGTCCACCAAATTGTGCTTTACCTCCAAGTGGTTGTTGTGTAACTAAAGAATATGGTCCAGTTGAACGAGCATGAATTTTATCATCTACTAAGTGGTGAAGTTTTAACATATACATTACACCAACTGTAATTGGTTTATCAAATGGTTCACCTGTTCTACCATCATAAAGAATTGTTTTACCATTTGTTTCTAATCCTGCAGTTTCAAGCATTGTTTCTATATCTTCTTCTGTTGCACCATCAAATACTGGTGTAGCCATTTTCCAGCCTAACATTCTAGCTGCTGCTCCTAAATGTACTTCCAAAACTTGACCTAAATTCATACGAGAAGGTACACCAAGTGGATTTAAAACAACATCTACTGGAGTTCCATCTGGTAAGAAAGGCATATCTTCTTCTGGTAATATTCTTGAAATAACACCTTTATTTCCGTGACGTCCAGCCATTTTATCTCCAACAGATATTTTTCTCTTTTGAGCTATATAAATTCTAATTACTTGATTTACCCCTGGAGCTAATTCATCTGAGTTTTCTCTAGTAAATACTTTTACATCTACTATTGTTCCAGCTTCTCCATGTGGTACTCTTAAAGAAGTATCTCTAACTTCTCTTGCTTTTTCACCAAAAATAGCTCTTAATAATCTTTCTTCTGCTGTAAGTTCTGTTTCTCCTTTTGGAGTAACTTTACCAACTAATATATCTCCTGGTCTAACTTCAGCACCAACTCTTATAATACCATTTTCATCTAAGTCACGAAGTGAATCTTCTCCAACATTTGGAATATCACGAGTAATTTCTTCTGGTCCTAATTTTGTATCTCTACATTCACAATCATAATCTTCTATGTGCATAGATGTTAAAACATCTTCTTTAACTAATCTTTCATTTAATAAAATAGCATCCTCATAGTTATAACCTTCCCATGTAGCAAAAGCGATAAGTAAGTTTTTACCTAATGCCATTTCTCCTTTATCAGTAGCTGGTCCATCAGCTATAACATCTCCACGTTTAACAACTTCTCCTTCTTTTACTATTGGTCTTTGGTTAATACATGTACTACCATTTGTTCTTTTAAATTTACTTAAATGATATGTTCTTTTTTGTCCTGCTTCATTTTTTATAACTATTTTGTCACCTTCAACTGTTTCAACTATTCCATTCTCATCTGCTAAAACCATAACTCCTGAATCTTTAGCAGCTTTATATTCGATTCCTGTTCCAACCATTGGTGAATCAGTAATCATAAGTGGAACTGCCTGACGTTGCATGTTTGATCCCATTAATGCACGGTTAGCATCATCATGTTCCAAGAAAGGAATCATAGCAGCACCAACTGAAACTAATTGTTTTGGTGAAACATCTATATAGTCAACTTGATTTTTTGGAACTTCTTTAATTTCAGCTCTATCTCTAACTCTTACTCTTTTATTAATTAAGCAATTATTTTCATCAAGTGGTTCTGAAGCTTGACATATAATATATAAATCTTCTTCATCTGCTGTCATATAAGTAACTTCATCTGTAACATGAGCAGTTTCTTTATCTATTTTTCTATATGGTGTTTCTATAAATCCATATTCATTTATAATAGCAAATGTTGAAAGTGCTGATATTAAACCTATATTTGGTCCTTCTGGAGATTCTATTGGACATAATCTTCCATAGTGAGTATAATGAATATCACGAACCTCGAAACCAGCTCTTTCTCTAGATAAACCACCAGGTCCTAAAGCAGAAATTCTTCTTTTATGTGTTAATTCTGATAATGGATTTGTTTGATCCATAAATTGTGATAATTGAGAACTTCCAAAGAATTCTCTAATTGATGATGTAATTGGTTTTGTATTAATTAAACTTTGTGGTGTTATAACATCTAAATCTTGAAGTGTCATTCTTTCACGAACAACTCTTTCTAATCTTGTTAAACCAATTCTAAATTGATTTTGTAGAAGTTCACCAACACATCTTATACGTCTATTTCCTAAATGATCTATATCATCTATATTTCCTAATCTTGGTTTTGCAGGATCAGTAATAAATACATTATATTCTAGATTTAATAAGTAATTAATTGATGCTAAAATATCTTCTGTAACAATATGTTTTGGAACTAATTCATCTAATCTTTCTTCAACTAGCTTTCTTAATTCTTTATCATTTTTTGCAGTTTCTAATATATTTTTTAATACTGCATAATTAACATCAACTTTAATTTTAAGCTCTTCAGCAATTTTAGGATCTATATAAGCTTTAATATCAACAGTTCCATTTCCTATAACCTTTGCTTTTTTACCTTCAATATTTACAAATACAACATTTATACCTGAATCTTGTATTTGTTTTGCCATTTCTCTAGAAATTTTTTCATCTTTTTCAACAATAACTTCACCAGTTTCTGGATTAACTATTGTTTCATAAGCAATATGATTAGCAATTCTAGAAGCTAAACTTAATTTCTTATTGTATTTGTATCTACCTACTTTTGATAAATCATATCTTCTATTATCAAAGAATAATCCATCAAATAAATTTCTAGCTGCATCAACTGTTGGAAGTTCACCTGGTCTTAATTTTTTATAAATCTCAATTAATGCTTCATCAGCTGTTTTAACTGGGTCTTTTGCTATTGTTGCTAATAATTTATCTTCTTCTCCGAAAAAATCAATTATTTTTTCATCTGTATCTAACCCAATTGCTCTTAATAATGATGTAACTGGTAATTTTCTAGTTCTATCTAGTCTTACCCAAAATACATCATTGCTATCTGTTTCATACTCAATCCAAGCACCTCTAATTGGCATTACAGATCCTGTATAAAGTTTTTTACCTGATTTGTCATAGCTTGAATCATAGTAACATCCTGGTGAACGAACTAACTGACTTACAACAACTCTTTCTGCACCATTTATAACAAATGTTCCACTATCTGTCATAAGAGGAAAATCACCAAGATAAATTTCTTGTTCTTTAATTTCTCCTGTTTCACGGTTAATTAATCTAACCTTTACATGTAGTCTTGTTGAATAAGTAGCATCTCTTTCTTTTGCTTCTTGTAATGAATACTTTGTTTTGTCTTCCATGTAGTAATCAAAAAATTCTAATACTAGATTTCCTGAATAGTCTATTATAGGTGAAATATCTTTTAATACTTCTCCTAATCCTTCTTTAACAAACCATTCATAAGAATCTTTTTGAACTTTTAATAAATTAGGTATATCTATGAAATCACCTATTTTAGAAAAAGTTTTACGTACACATTTTTCATGTACAACGTCTTTTACTTTTATTTTTTTCAAAATAAAACCCCACCTTCTTTAAATATTTAGCAGGTCAGTATAGATTTACCTTATGTAAGTCCCTCTTGCAATAAAAGGTTGTTATTTCAAAAAAGTCTCCCTGCCTAAAAAGGCTTTTTTTCAATAGTTCCTCTTTTATTCAATTCCTCTTACTAGATCATAAATATACTGTTTTTGAGAGCCAAAAACGAGACAAACTCCCAAAAATACTCAAATATTATATAACATTTGTGTAACATAAGTCAAGCATTTTTCTTAATTTTCTTAGGGAAATTCTGCATTCTAGAAATTTTTATACTTAAAAATAAAATCTTAAAATTTTAACTTAAATTAAACTTAAAATTTTAAATTCTAATTTTAAATTCTAAATTTAATTTTATTTTTATTTAGTTTAAGTTTTATTTAAAAATTTTATATTCTATGCACTTTAATTATTAAATTATTTAATAATTTTTAAATATATCTTTTATAAAATTATTAAATATATCCTTTATAAAATTATTAAACTTATTACTTATTAATTTAATTCTATTATAAATTATATATAACTTTAAACCGTGACTTGGTGTCGCAATCTTCTTTTTCAAAAATAAAGAAAAGGAAGATTGCTCCATTCGCCCTTCGCTTTGCTTCGGTTGGTCGCTTACGCGTCACTACTTAAAGTTATATATAATTTATAATAGAATATAAAATAATATAAAAATAAAAATATCAATATTAATACTATTTATTAATATCAAAATTTAAAGGACTTGATTTTTTTTATAAAATCTACTATTATATACTCAAATAAAGGAGAAAGGGATTAATCAATTAATTTTTTATATAATTGATTATACGAGATAATTATGAATGAACTTTTTGAATATCATAAAGAACTAAATATAAAAAAAATTATTATCGCTATAATAATAATTCTATTTTGTATTGTTATTTTATTTGAAATTATTGGAAATATTATCAACAAAGATTCAGATACGAATACAGATA
The DNA here is from genome assembly GCA_947627185.1 of uncultured Clostridia bacterium. Classification (GTDB taxonomy): domain Bacteria; phylum Bacillota; class Clostridia; order TANB77; family CAG-508; genus Scatovivens. Next base: position 14,968 of record CANQVF010000015.1, read on the forward strand.
AGGTTACTCAAATAAGAGATAAAAATATAGAAGCACAAAATCCAAACTCAACTTTTTACAGTGAAAATAGAAGTATTAGTTTAGAACTTTCAAAACAATATGGTTTATCTCAATATTACACAACTAATGATTATTTAATTGAACTTAGATCAGAAAATAACCTTAATATATTTGTTTCTCATAGAAATATAATTGAAAATCGTTCATTAACAGAAGTTGTATCAGCTGATTTACATGCTTATATAGAAAATTATACAAACTATTCTAATCTATCTCAAATAGCAGAACTTAATACAAATAATTATAAAGGTTATACTTATAGCTTTCATTATTTAGATTCTTCAAATAATGTTCCTTATTATTTACAAATTGTTTGGTTAGAAACAGAAAAAGGCTATTATATTTTTGACATTGAATTTCCATTAGAAAGTTTAAATGATTATGCAAATATAATAAATGATACAATTTATTCATTTGTTATTTATTAAAATATTAAAAAAATATAATAGAATTACTTAAAAAAAGTAATTCTATTATATTTTTAGCACTAAAAAAGCACTTCTAATTTAGAAATACATCTTTCTGATATTAGAAATGCTTTTATTTTTATAATTTCTATTTATCTAAGACTTCTTTACTATTTTTATATTCTATAAAGTCTCCTATTATTAATTTTATAAATGCCATAACTGGAACTCCTAAGAACATTCCTAAAACTCCAAAATATGCTCCTCCAATTGTTACTGCAAAAATAACTAATATAGGGCTTAAATTTAAAGAGTTTCCTAATATTCTAGGATTTATTATATTAGCATCAACTTGTTGTAATATTATAACTACAATTCCTAACCAAATAGCTTTTGCAAAACCTCCTGTAAATATTGTAATTAATATTGAAATTACAACTGCAATTATTGCTCCAAAATAAGGAATAACATTAAATAATCCTATTAAAAATCCAAGTAATGCTGAATATTTTACTTTCATTAATGACATTGCTATAGATGTTATTATTCCAACAACAATAGCATCTAATATTTGACTTGCTATAAATTTTAAGAATATACTATTTGTTCTTTGATAATATTTAGAAATTACTTTATTAGTTTTTGTGTCAAACACAGCTTTTGAAAGATTTTGCAAGAAGCTTTTTATATCTGCTCTTTCTAATAATAAATATACTGATACTACTATAGTTACAAATACACTAAATATTACACTTGCAGCTCCCATAATACCTTTTATATAAGAACTTATATTATCAATGCTTATTAAATTAATTATTTGTTCTATAAAATTGATATCCTTTAAATTACTAATGTATCCATCTAAATTTAATTTAACAAGTAGTGAATTATCATCTAAATTATCAATATATTCCATTGCTGTATTATAATAATTTGGTATATTTTCTGCTAAATCTTTTATACTTGTTGATACTGTTGGAATAATAAAATTAATTATTACAAAAATTAATAATATAACTATAACATAAACTAATAAAACACTTAATCCTCTAGCATGTTTTTTTATTATTTTAGGTTTTATTTTACCTATTAATCCTTCTAAAGCTTTGCACGGCATATATAATATATATGCTACTAATAAAGCCATAAAGAAAGGCATTATCAAAGTGAAAAAATTTCCTATTCCTGATATAATTTCTGATACACTGTCAATTGTTTTATATACAACTACTACAGCTACTGCAAAAGAAAACCAAAATATCCATTTTTTCCATTCTTTATTATTCATATATTTCTCCTATTTATATAATAAATAATTCTAACATATTTAAGGAAAATAGGCACATTTTTTTATTAATATTTTATTTTCCTTGTTATTCATATGATATTTAAATGTGCCTATTATTTTTTATTTATAAAATTTCTTAAAGTTTACTTTTTGAAGTTTCTTCTTTATTACTAATATTACTATAACTGCTATAACAATTATTATTGTTACTATTATTTTGTCTTTTATTATACTCAAATAGTATTTTGTTTTCTCTAAACCTGTTGGTGGTGTTAATGTTACTCTTTCTGTAAATGATGAATCATCTTCATAATCTGGGTCTGTAACATCTAAATTTCCTATAGTTGTTGTTAATTTTGTTATTCTACCAGTTAATGTTGTATATTGTATTATTTCTGCACTATTATCATATGTCATACTTTCTGTATCTTTTTCTCCAGCTAATACTTGTGATGCTACTAAATAAATTCTTCCAGAACTTCCTGTTTTAGTTAAACTTGAACTATATGGTGTTAAAAATCTTGATAATAAATTATTTTTATTTTCTGTATCTCCTGCTGAAATTCTATCATCAACTGATACTGCTAAATTGTTTTTAGTATCTGTTTCAAATTGTATTCCCTTTACATCTAATAATTTAAAGAATTGTTTTGTTTCTACTTGATTTTTATTTGGTATAATTTCATTTACTTCTTTAAATAAATTTTCAGTTAATAGTTTTTGTTTTGATAATTGCTCATTGGTCATTGCTACCCAGTATCTATCTTCAGATTCATTTTTACTTGTTTCAAAAGTCATATCTGTATCAACATAGTCTAATATTTTATCCACTTTTAATTCAGCTACTTTATCTGTACTTGTATTAAAGTCACCTGTATAATACATTTTTCCTAAATATTTTCCATAATAGCCAGAGTCACTTTGGGCATTAAAGCTCAATTTATCTTTTGTTCTGTATATATCAGAATTTTTGCTCCTATCTAGTATTTCACAAGTTTTACATTGATTTTCAATTTTTGGATTAACAATTTCATAATAGTCTTTATATAGTTCATTTTTTGCTGTTCCAGATGCTGTATAAGTTTTATATATTTCTTCCTCATACTTACTTAAATTTTTATCATCTAAGAAATCTCCATATTTTTCTATTGCATCTGCCTTGTATCTTATACTATATAATTTTTGACTTATTGTATCTACTTCACTTTCATTTGTTACATTAAATATATACGTTATATCTACTGTACAACCTTGTAATAAATCTTCATCAACATTTAAATATGCTAAACCTTTTACTACTTTATTTGTTTCATTTGGATCTGATATTACTGATGGTAAATATTGTAAATTCTCTTCCCCAATAGATTTGTCTTTATCTAATTCTGTACCTTTTATTCTTGTACTATCTTTACCATCTGGTACAGGTTTAAATTCTATATCTGTTAATACTTTTCCATCTGATGTTGTTAGTTTTATACTTGATAAAAATTTATTTAATCTTACATTTGATTCTGGTCTAAATTCTATACCAAAATCTATATTATTAACTTCAAATCTTCTATCCCTTGTGAATAATCCTGTATATCCATCATATGTATATGATGTTACATCATATGTAGTTCTTTCAGCTCTAATAGGGAATGTTACTGTATCTGCATGCATATGAGTTTTTGCCATGAAAGAATCTGATACTTGCTTATTTGCATCATATTCTTTTGGTAATGACAATTGTGCTTGTTTTGTTAATTCATTATTCATTACCTCACTATATGATATTACTTCTAGTCTTCTTATTTCATCATCTCTTGCATCAGAATTATCTGCTTTTACTAATTCATCTAGTACTTTATCTCCAGAACTTCCTGTAATTGGTTCATTTGTTTTAATCTGATTTTCAGCTTCACCATAATACTTAGTAGACTTATATTCTTGTCCATTAAATACTACATCTTCTTTGCTCTCTCCATATGTAAATCTTACTATATAGTTTCCTGGTATAAATGATGAAAAAGTATAATTTCCGTTTTTATCACTTCTTGTTGATACTATTGCCTCATTCCATGTTTTTAAGTTTTCTTCATATATTCTTTCTTTTCCATCTTTTGGTAATTTTATTACTTCGATTAGATCAGCTTTTATTCCTTCTGCTGGTATATCTTTTTCTTCTGTTAAATTTTTATTTTCTTTTAATTTTTCGTTCATTTTTGCATTTGGTTGCTTATTATCTTTATCTTGCCAATCCCTTGTATCTTTACCATTTCCAGTATACTGCGTACCTTCATTATTAGCATTCTTTTCTTCAGATCTACTATCATCCCATATTGTTCCATCTAATTTTCTTTCAAATGTATTTTTTTCTTTGTTCTCTGGATTAGGTGGATTAGGTGTTGATGGATCACTATTTAGTTCTATATCTATTCCTGTTCTATATCCATCATTTTCATAATTTGCATAATCAGATATTTTTGTGTTTTCCACTCCTCTTTTATTATTTCCATCTACTCTTAATCCTAAGTTTCCTGGATTTGAGTTTTTATCTACAAATCCTGCTGGCCTATTATCTGTTTCATAATATGTTGAATATGCATTTATTTCACCTACATTAGGTTTTTCTCCTAATTTTAAGTTTGTTGCTTCTGTTCCATCTTCTGTATCTACTACAAATTTGATATATATATCAAAACTTTCACCTTGTTTTAAGGCTATGTTATCAAATCCTGTTATGTATAATGTATTATATTTTCCTTCTTTATCTATTTGTGAATGTTTTGTATATTTAGGAGTATTACTTATTGCTAATGAAACTTTATTTCCACCATTTGGATAATACCATGCTTCTACCTTATTTATTTCTTTTTCAACTAAATATCCAGTATTTGGATCTATTACTTTTATTGTTTTTGTATTATTTGCTGGATCATAAGGCTTAAATTGTGTTCCATAATAATCTACTATCTCTCGTACTCTTGCATATACTCCATGTTTATCTTCTACATTAATATTTGATACTGTTATTTTATATGTTACTTCTGTATTTAATTCTGTATGTTCCTTATAGTCTATTACTTCCTGATTCTTGTAACCTGTATGCTTATATTCCCAGTCTGATATATATGTATCAAATTCATAATTTTGTGGACTATTTTCTCCTCCTGTTACATATGCTCCTTTAAATTTTCCTTCTTTTCCTTTTTCATACTCATATGTCATTTCTGTTCCATTTACTGTTGTTTTTAAATCATATACATCTTTTTCTAATCCTAAATCTATTTTTCTTGTTTGTAATCCTAGATTTATATATTTTAAATATTCTGTTTCACCTGTTTGTGAGAAAAATAACATATTTATGTTGTTTCCATTTATAATTTGTCCATTATGCATTTTGTCTTTATTTATGAAACTATATGAGCTTATTCCTGTTGTATTTGTTAATGTTAAATCACTTTCATGTACTTTTTTATCATATACTAGTTCTGCTTTATTTGTTCCTGCTTCATTTACACCTTGTATTCCTGTATTATATTCTATTGTTTCTAAACTATTATTTAATCTTGTTCTATCATCAGAATATTCAAATGCATTTGAATCTGTTAAATATGCTTGTGAATATGTGTTGTCTGCTGTATTTATATTTGCCTTTCCATTATTTCCAGCATATACTGTTGATTCATATTTTACACCATTATAGTAGAATTCTAGATAATAATTTATATATTGACTTGTATTATCGTAGTTTCCAGTTGTATCATTTCTATTTGTTGCTTTTATTACCCTTCCTGAATTTTTTCCACCTTCTACCATTTTTTTATCGCTTCGGTTTCCATCTCCATTTGTTTCACCAAATATATATGATCCATCTGCTTTTGTATATGTTACTGCTACTTTTTTATTTGTATCATCATGTAATCTTACTTCTATTCCTTCTAGTTTTTGCTCATTATTTGCCATTGTTCCATCTAAGTTTTCATCTACCCATACTTTTCCTGATATTATTAAATTCTTTAATCTTACCCATTCAACATTATCATTTCTATCTCTATTTAATATATCAGTAGGTGTTATTAATTCTACATTATTTTTATTTTTTACACTTGTAATTATAAATTCATTTTTTAAATTTAATAAATACATATTTGTTTTTGTTATATTACATTGTATTTTTATCTCTAGTTTATCATTTGGATATAATATACCTTGATACAAGTACGTTCTTTGTTGATTATTTGCACTTTTTTGTGTTATTACAACATTATTTACTCTATTTCCATTTACATATGCTTCTTGTATATTATCTTGTGTTGAAAATGCTACACCCTCTTCTAGATTATCATATACTGTAATATTATTCATTTTAGTAACACCTGTATTTTTTATCTCAATTATATAAGTTACACTATCATATTTTTCAACTTCAACTGGATTATCATATTTTTGTGTATTATTTAAATTTATTCTACTACTTAAGTTTTCTTGTGTATTATTTGAAGCTGTTGTATGTGATGTAATATATTTTGTCATTTGTACATGATATGTTAAGTAATACAAATATTCTATTGATTTATGATTTCCTTCAACTTTATCCAATGGTAAAACCGTATTTTTATTTGATACTTGAATAATATCTGCCGTATTTTTTAATATATCATTTGTTAAACTTCTGTGTGTTACTTGACAATGCAAATACAGTGTTACTGATTGTCCTGGAGATAACGTAGAGCTTGTATATATTTGATATTGTCCATTTCCAAGTTTTGTAACTGTCCAACTACCTGTTGTCCAAGAATTACCTGATGCAACAGAAACTGCTGTTCCATTCAAATCTTGTACTTGTAGCAACTCTATTCCTACATCCATTGTATCTGTTACGTATATATCTTTTATTTTTCCATAATCATCAGCATTTGCACCTTCATTGCCTATAACTACTTTATATGTAAGTGTATCTCCTACTTCTATTTGAAGTGGTGATTCTGCTTTTTTAGCTTCTGTATAAGCATGTCTATCTGTTAATGCTAAATTATTATTAGTATCATTATATTGATATACAAACTTATGAACAGAGGCATTATATGCTAATAATTTTACTGTACATTGTGCTGATTCATTTGTTGTTACATTAATATTTTCATGATTCAACATTTGTGTTACTGTAGCTACATTAGTTGATTTTACACCAATTCCAACAACTGTTGCAGTTATTACAAATTTACTTGATTTATCAAAATCTAATGTTCCACTAAATCTATAATTATCTCCTTCTTTTTTCCATTCATCTGTATTTGAATGAGAAACATATACAAATTCTGGTGGTAATGGGTCTGATACAATTATATTTTTATATTTTCCATATGCTGGGGATGATCCATTATTTTTTACTGTTATTGTAAATTTAATTGTATCTCCATATTCCGCTACAGATAAACTTGATTTTTTACTAATAGATATAGAATATCGTTTCATCGTTACAGAGGCACTAGCCCTTAGAACTGATTCCTTTGTTAACCTATTAACACCTGTACTTTCATTATATACTTCTTTACCTGAACCATCACTAACATTTGTTACAACTACTGTATTATTTAGATTTTTATTTGAACTATTATCAGTTTTTTCTATTACCTTATATTTAATAAATAAATCTTTACTACCTTTTGAATTGATAGTTGAATTATAAGTAAATTTATTACCATTTTTGGTTAATGAACTACTACATGAAACATATTGTAACCCTGCTGGTGCTTCATCTCTAAAAGATACATTACTTAACTTACCTATTATACTACTAAGTTTAATTTTATATGTAACTGTACATCCTTCCTCAACATATTTTGTACCTGTAGAAACTTCTTTATCATCTATTTTGTTTACACTTTTTGATATTTTTATACCTGTTGCTTTTACATTCCATTGTACATTTGATTTATCAGCAGCATTTCTATTTCCTCTTAAAATTCCTTGATTTTGATCTGAATTTTTATTATATGTAAAAATAAATCTACCACCATATGTATAATATGCATTTGCGATTTTAATTTTTAAATTATTATAATCATAATCACTAGATAAATTAAGATCTTTATATTTTATTGCTATGCTTGATTTATTAAAAATATAATTACCATTACTATTTTTTTTATTTAATCCATAATCACTTGATTGGCTATATTTTTGATATGTATTACCACTTTTTACATAAACATCTCCTTGAAAAAGTTGCCAATTTCCATCTCCAGTATTATAGTAAATCTTGGTTTTATTACTTATAACACTATCAGCACCTTCTACTGGAAATATAACTTTCATTCCTACTATATAATCACCTTCAATAGTTAAATCTGGAATATCGTCTATTTTTCTAATTGCTATATTGTCTGTGGTTACTTCTTTTTCTTCTGAAGCAGTATCTTTATTTGTTAGTCCAAAAACATTTATATTAGTTGATGTAAAAGTTTTAAAAGAATTTTTTGCATTATTAATTACTGTTTTAGGAGCAAACTTTGTTTGATTTGCTTTTGTTATTTTAATTCCAGAAACTTTTGCTAGCATTGTTGAAAATTGATCATCAACAGTGAACAAATAACTCATTCCCCATTTATATCTTTGAAAACTTTGATTTGCTCCAGTAACAGTTATATTTTCAAATTTTCTCTTTTCACAGCAATAACCCAAATATGCTATTGTTTGAACTCTAAAATTATCTGCAACAGAATCTGCTGTTTCCACTGCTTTAGCATTTTCAAACATAGCTGGATCAAAATCTCCATAGCATCTATTAAAAGATGTTGTATATCCATTATTCCAACCAACATCAACCGCACTAACAGCATTAAATCCGCCCTTAGCATTATCTTTTAAATCACTGTCATCACCATAATTATCAATATCAGTACCATGTAAACACATCGTAGTTCTAGATGCTTGTGAAGTTCTTTTAAATTTCAATTTTTTTGCTTTTACTAAATCATATCTAGTGCCCATTCCATAGAAACTATTCATATATTTAGCCAAGTTTTTATTTGCACTATTTATAGATGCTGATTTATTAGTTCCATTAGCCCAATATTCTAATGGATTTTCTCCTTTTAAATCAATAAATGTTAACTCATCTTCAGCATAATCATCATCATCATCATCTGCAATAACTATATTACTTATTAATAATATAGCAAATATAATTACTAGTATTATAAAAGAAAATAATATTATTTTTTTATGTTTTTCTTGCACTTTTTTCTTATTTATTATAATAAAAATACTTATTGCAATAATAATTATTATAACTATGTATAGCATATATTTTACTATACCTGTTTTTATAGCTATTATAAAATCCATTGAAGTCGAATCATTATCTTTATTTTCATCTGTTATTTCTAATTTATTAGTTGAACTTACTATAATTGCTGTATTTTTAAATGTTCCTGTTGATTCATCTGTCATAGTCTTTTTTAATATCAATTTCACTTCAGTTGAATCTTTTGACTGTATAATATTATTTTTACAAATTGAATAATATAAATTATTATCATTACCAATAGACCAATCTTTATTTAGTTTTTGATCAAAATCCCATCCATTTGGAATTACATCTTTAATTTGATTTACATAACCAGGAATATTTCCATTATTTGTTACTTTTATTATAACTGTTGCTAATAATTCGGCACCTTCTATTTCTTTTGAAGCTATATCTATTCTTGCAAAATCATCTTCTTCATATGTATATTCTTCTGTGCCTTTTTGGGTTTTTACTTTCATATTACTTATATATGTTTTTATACTTAAATCAAAATTATTGTTATTAATTAATCCCATATTTAGATTTTCAATATTAGAATTACTTAATTCAATTACATCTGTTGCCCCATAATATTTCTCATCTATTTTACTATATGAAATTACATCAGAATTTGTTATTTCTGTTGCTTGATCTACTTTATATTTAGTTATACTATATAATTCATTATCATATTCATATAAAACAATATAACTTCCTTTTTTTATATTTTCTAAAGAATATTTTCCATCTTTATCTGTTTTTACTACTTGTAATGCTTGATTATTATTTTTATTAAATAATTTTACATTTATATCTGAAAATTTTTCTTCATTTGAATCCATTATTCCATCTTTATTATTATCTAACCAAACATTACCAGTAATACTATATGTTTCTTCATTTGAATCAATCTCATCATCATTTAATACACTTTCTACTGCATTACTATTATCTAAATTTATAATTTGTTTTTCTTCTGTATTTAAATCATTATTTTCTTGACTATCTAAGCTTTCTTTAGCATTTTCTTCTTGTTTATTTTCAGCTTTATTAATATTTTCGTTTTGTTCATTTCTTTGATTAATATTATTATCTTCTTCTTTATTTTCTGCATCTAAATTATTATTTTCTTCTTTTGATTCATTTTCTATATTACTATTATCTTCATTATTAGAATTATCTTCTGGTTCTTGTTTTTCATCTGAATCTTCATCTTCATTATTCCATCCATCTGGATAATCTATTATATAGGTTATCGTTTTTTTACCTTGAACAGAAGAAAACTCAATTGAATGTATTAATGTTTCTTGTCCATTTAATACAGCTTTTAAATTTACACTACTTTCTATTTCAAAACGAATTGTTTCTCCTGGTTTCATTTCTAGTTGATAATTTAATATTGACTTCTTTTCTCCTGTATCTTCATCTATACAATTTATATTTTCTTGTGTTCCATCTTCTCTATATAAAGTTATTTTTTCAATATTTAATCCTAATGGAAATACATCATAAATTTCACCTATATCTTCGACAACACCTATATTTTTTATAATATAGTTATAAACTAATTTTTCTCCATCTGATACTTTTGCTCCATCTTCTTTATTACCATAAAATTGTACTTCATATTGTGTTTCATCTTGTGTTATTGTTCTTATATAATCATTAGAAATATATTCTCTTTCATTTGCATCAACAGTAGCTAATACAGTCGTTTCAATTTCACTCACGTTTATATCTAATTCATCTACCATTGTTACTACATATAATGTTTTTTCTTCTCCTACTTTTAATTCATCTAGAGTAATTGTTACTATATTTTGTGTTGCTGTTTCAGTTAAACTTATATTATATTCTTCATGTAATACTTGTGTTAAATTACTATAATTTATATTAGATGGTAATATAATATTTACTTCAACATTTTTTAAAGTTTCTTCAGAAATATTTTTTACATCTACACGTAATTTATAATCTTCACCATCATATAAAAACATTTGTGTTATATCTTCTTGACCACTTCTTACTATACGAACATAGATATCACCATCTGTTATATTATTTTTTAAAGTCTGAATTTTGTTTTCTTCTATTCCTTCTGCAGAAATATATATTTCTCCATAAACAGTTTTATCATTGTAATCTTTTAATTCTTTTAAATCGTTTACTACTACTTGATATTCAAATTTAGTAGATTCACCTGGTTGTAATGTTTCTATTTCTATACTGTCAAATTCATGTTCTTGTTTTGTATCTTCTATCCACTCACCTGTTGTTGCTGGCAAACCTGTTGTACTACTAATTACTTCATATGTGTGCCACCAATACATATTTGCATTATGAGCATTTCCTTTTATTTTTATTTTATTTATAGGTTGATCTGTATTATTTTGTATAATTGTTGTATATTTTAAAATTTGTTTTTCATTTATTTCATCTTCTTCTGTTACAATACTTCCACCTTTTGTTACTTGTGTTCCTATTAATAAACCTTTTGTATTTGAATCAATTTCTGCTTTTTCTGCAGAATTGTCATTGTTTTGTGAAATTTCTGTTCCTTCATTTTGATTTTCTACTTCTACTTCATCTTCTGCATTTTCATCTTGTACTGCTTTTATTTCTTGTATATTATTAAAATCTTGTAAAGTTAAATCCTTCTTTTCTGTTTCAAATCCTATTATTGTATTTGAATTTTTTCTTTCTCCATTTAAAGTATAGTATATTGTACTTTCTCCATATGCTCCTTGATTATATGTAATATTTGCTGGAATGTTTAAATTATAAGAAAAAGCTATATTTTCTCCTTGGTTAATATTTTTGTTTTCTATAACAATTTTAAAACTTTTCGCACTATTATAATCACTTATTTCTTCTTTCCAATTATTACTATCTTCTTTTTCATTTATATTCTCTGAATAATATACTTTAGCAATTAACCCAGATGTTGTTATTGCTCCTTTTAAATTAGCATCAAAAGTTGATAAAAACTCATTTTCATTATTATCACTATTTCCTAATACTGGCAATCTACCTATTATAACAACATCTTCCATTGTTGTTTTATAGTTATTTATTATATTCATGTTTACTGTTGATGTTTTTTCTGTACTTTCTACTTCGATTTTTCCAATATTTCTTTCTGTATTTATTGTTTCTATTACATCATTATTGGTATTAAAATTTTCAAATTTTAATACACTTATTAACTCACTTGAACTTACATATTTTATTGGATATTCTTCATATTCTTTTCCTTGAACTTGATATGTATTTCTTATTCCTAGTTGATTTGTGTATTGTAATTTTATGTTACCATCACTACTTGTTGTTAATCTATCTAAAGTTACTTTTGCAACAATATTTAAACTTGTATTACCTATAATTGTTCCTGGATTATACTCTTCTTGCACTCCATCTAGAGATATTCTTATTATTTTTTCTCCTTGTTCGTTTTGTAATATATCCCAATGTTTTAATATTAATCCATTTCTATATAATAAATTCACACTTTCTATTTCTATATTTTTTGTAGCAATAGGGAAAATAACATCTATTGTTGGATTTACAAATATAGAATATTGTTCACTGTTTGACTGTAAATTTACATTAAATGTTACTTCATTTTCTTCTTGTGTTGAAAAACTAGTAGTATCCATTTGCATTTCTACTTTTGTTTCAGTTTCTTCTAAACTTATAGCATTTTCTGAATTTATTTTTGATATTATAACTTCATTTTCATCTATTATTTTAGCTATTTTATTTATATTTTCTGTTTTTATATTCTTAAAACTTTGAATATCTTCTTTTGAGAATAAATTTTCTCCTTTTATAATTTTATTATTTTTTATATTCAATGTACCATTTTGTTTTATATTGCATATTTTAAATGTTACATTATCTACATCTTTATCATAATAAAAAACATAATTATTGTTTTTTACTTCTGTATTAGTAGTTATTTCTCCTATCTCTTCACCTTGCTGAGTATATACTTCTATATAACCTTCTTCTCCTAGGATTTCTTTAAATTCATCAACAGCTATACTTGTTGTTTTATAACTTTCTACTCCAGCTAAATTTATTTCTTTTGTATCAGTTGTAATTTTATCTATTGGATTTTCTACTATAATTTCATCTATAAAATTTGAATCTTTTATTTCTATAACATCAGTTGAACTATATTCAAAATCTTTTTTATTATTTAATACTGTATTAGCATATAATATGCCTTTATATCTACTAGAATTATCTAATGAAATTTTATAGTTTGCTAATTGTTCTGCTGATTCTTCTATTTCCTTTGTTTCATCAAAATTTCCATGAACTTCATATCCAGATATTTGCATTAATACAGTACCTGAAACTTTCATTTCATTGCCTGCCATTGCATCTTCTGGATAAACTAAAGTCATGTTTATTTCTTCATCTGCTTTTTCATCAATATCCTTAATATCTAATAATACTTTACTACTACCTTCTTGATTGGTAAAATCTATGTTATCAGATAATTTATTAACTTTATGTAAATATGGTAAAACACCAGAAATATTTGGAAAATCAAAATCAGCAATTATATTTTCTATTTCGTTTCCTTTAGTATCAATATTTATTTTAATTGTTATGTCTGCTAATATTCCTTTTCCGCTTTCATTATCAAATTTTAATAATTTATTAATTTCTAATCCACTATTTACTTGTATTTGTTTAATTTTCTCTATTTCTTCTTCTGAAAGAGCCTCATTTTCTGGTATATTTTGAACGCTCTCATCAGTAGTGGCATTTTCTTCATTTTCCTTTGGTTCTTCTTGTTGAAGTTCTTCTTCTTTGATTTCTTCAACATCTGTAGAATTATCATTTTGCTCGCTAATTACTTCTTCATTTTTTACTAAATTTTCTTCTTGATTTAAATTTTTTGTTAAAGCATTTAAATTACTTGTAAAATCAGCTTTCCACTCAACTTCACTTGCATAAGCAATACTTGTTACTTCACTTATAATCGTTATGTAATTTGACAATAATGTAATTATAAATGTTAGTACCAAAATTCTTTTTAAAATTAATAAATTACCTTTTCCCTTTTTCATTTGATTCTCCTAATAAAAATAAAATTACAGTATCTTATATTTTCATAATATACTTACTTTATAATTATAGGGATTTTATTTTTCTTTTCAATACCAATATTTTCCAAGAATTTTAGTTGTTCTCTATCTTCTATCGGAAGTTCTTTTTAGGAAAATCACATTGTTTTTTATCATTTTTATATTTTTTTGATTACAAATTTTACAAAATTACTCTTTTTTTACCAAAAGCTCTATTTTTTGTTGTGTGCGTAAGCTTTTATCAATTTATTAAAAAATGTTCTTAATGTGATTTATAAAGCTGTTTCTACCTTTTAAATATACTTCTATTACATCATATCTAATCAATTTATTTTCTAATTTGTTTTTATAAATATAGTATTCACTAGATTTAATTATGTGGTTTTTTTTTATACTTTTTACACTTTCTGCAGGTGTTCCAAAGTTTCTCGTACTTCTTGTTTTAACTTCTATAAACACATATTCTTGTTTATCTTTAGCAATAATATCGATTTCTCCTTGATAAGTTATATAATTTCTAAACAATATTATGTAACCTTTGCTTTCTAAATATTTAACAGCTTCATCTTCTCCACATTTACCTATAATTTTGTTATAATACATTTTTCTCCTTCCCTAAGGTTATAACTTTATTCTATATTTTCCTGATATGTCTTGATATATCAAATTTTCTAATTCCATATTTGTAATTATTTTTATTCCATCTGATAATTCAATATCTAGTTTTAAGATTATTTCATCCATACTCATAGGCTTTTCCTTTAAAAGATAATAGTAACTTCTATATTCCTTTTTTATAAATATTTTTTTCTCCAAAATTTCTTTTCTTTTTCGAACCTTAAAATCATCATAATTTTCTATAATATCATCAATACAAGTTGTAAGAATTGCACCTTCTTTTATTAGCCTATTTACCCCAACTCCTAATTTGTTATCAATTTTTCCAGGAATCGCAAATACCTTTTTTCCCTGTTCATTAGCATTCTTTGCTGTTATACTTGTTCCACTTCTATATGCTGCTTCTACTACTAATACACCTTCCGAAAGTGCTGTTATAATTCTATTTCTTTTTGGAAAATTTTCTTTTAATGGCTCCACATTTTCTTCATACTCTGTAATTATTAATCCATTGTTTTCTATTATGTTATTAAATAGTTTTAAATTACTTTCTGGATATATATTTTTAAATCCACTTCCTAAAACTGCAATAGTTTTACCATTATATTCTAAAGCAGTTTGATGTGCTATAGTATCTGTGCCTATTGCCATTCCACTTACAATTGGAATATCTCTTAAAACTAATTCTTTAGCAAATTTTTTGCAATTTTCAATACCATAATTACTTATTTTTCTACTTCCAACGATAGCAAAAGATTTTTCATAAATAAGATTAATGTTTCCAATAGCATATAATTTCTCTGGTGAATTTTTTATAATTTTTAATTTTTCTGGAAATTCTTCTTTATATATTATTTTATAGTTCATATTTTCCCTTTCTTCATATTTTATCTAAACTTCTATATTGTATTGCTTCTAAAATATCATTTTCATCTATTTTTTCCTTTTCTGATAGGTCTGCTATGCTCCTAGATACTTTTAAAACTTTTAAATAGCTTCTTGTACTTAATTTCATTTTTTCAAAATATGAAATTAAAATTTTATTTGCTTTATCTGTTAAAATACAATATTTTTCTATTAATTTAGGTGTTAATTCTGAATTTGAATATATCCCTTCTTTTAAATATCTTTGTTGTTGTATTTTTCTAGCTTTATTTACTCTTTCTCTTATTTGTTCTGATGTTTCTTCATTTTCTTTTGATAAATCAATATATTTAACACTAGGAACTTTTATGTGAAGGTCAAACCTATCTATCATAGGACCACTTAGTTTAGATTGATATATTTTTCTTTGATTTTCAGTGCAAGTACATTCTTTATCAATACTTCCATAGTAGCCACATGGGCAAGGATTCATACTTGCAACTAACATGAAATTACATGGATATGATATATTTATACCTACTCTACTAATATTTACTTTTCTATCTTCCATTGGAATTCTTAAAACTTCTAATGTGTTTTTATTAAATTCTAAAAGTTCATCTAAAAACAAAACTCCTAAATGAGCTAAACTAACTTCTCCTGGTTTAGGGTTTCTTCCACCACCAATTAAAGCTGTTTCTGTAATAGTATGATGTGGACTTCTAAATGGTCTTTCAAAAACTAAACTGTTATTATCTAATTTTCCAGAAATACTATAAATTTTTGTTATTTCTAATGCTTCTTCAAAAGTTAACTGTGGTAATATTCCAGGTAATCGTTTTGCCATCATAGTTTTACCACTTCCTGGACTTCCTATTAATAAACAATTGTGACTTCCTGTTGCTGATACCTCCAATGCTCTTTTTATGGCTCTTTGCCCTTTTACTTCAGAAAAATTTAAATTAACACTTTTTTTATTTTTCAATAATTCTTCTATATTTACTTTTTCTGATTCTATTTCTTTTTTGCTGTTTAAATAATCAATTACTTCTTTTAAGTTATTTACTCCTATAATCTTAAGTTCTTTAACTATACTTGCTTCTTTTGCATTTTCTTTAGGTAAAACAATTTCTTTTATACCATTTTTTGTAGCTTCAATGCATATTGGTAATATACCATTTACTTTATTTAAAGTTCCATCTAGTGAAAGTTCACCTACAAATATCTTGTTTTCAAAATTATTATTTTTTATAATTCCAAGTGAAGCTAGTATTCCAACACTTATTGCTAAATCAAAGCTCGTACCATTTTTTCTTATTGAGGCTGGCGATAAATTAATAA
The DNA here is from genome assembly GCA_947627185.1 of uncultured Clostridia bacterium. Classification (GTDB taxonomy): domain Bacteria; phylum Bacillota; class Clostridia; order TANB77; family CAG-508; genus Scatovivens. The sequence goes on from CANQVF010000015.1 coordinate 31,927, forward strand.
TATATTTTCTACTAGTAAGTTCTATACCACAATTTTTTATTGCAGTTCTTACTCTTTCTTTAGCTTCTTTAATATTTGCATCAGGAAGCCCAACAATCTCCCAACATGGCATACCTGGTGAAATATCTGTTTCTACATCTACTAAGATTCCTTCTAATCCTTGTAAAACAATACTTTTTACAATTGATAGCAAAAGAACACATCCTTTCTTTTTAAAGATTTTATTTAATTTTTTAATTTGAAAAATTTTGGCGAATGCCAATTTAAGAATTTTGAAATAAAATTATAATAAATTTGAAGTATAATACTACATTTAAAATATCATGTCAATAATTATTAATAAATTTTTTTATTTTAATAGGAATTATTTTTTCTCCTAGCCCAATTTTAATATTTCAAACATAAAGAAAATACTGTAGCTTTGCAAAGCTACAGTATTTTCTTTCTAAATATACTCAATAGGTATCATATAATTTCTATCATCAATTGCATGAATATCTTTAGTTAAACAAATTACACATCCATTAGGTGAACTCATTTCAAACCTTTTTACAATATTAAAATTCTTTACAGAATTTTTATCCGGATTTGCTCCTTTTTTTATTTCAATAGGATAGATGTTATTTTGATCTATAATTAATAAATCAATTTCTTTACCATTATTATCTCTATAATAATATAAATGTTTTTTTGGATCTCTTTGATTATTAGTATAGCTTTTTACAATCTCCGAAATAACATATGTTTCAAAAATTTGTCCGCTATATGCACTTCTTTGTAATGTATCACTACTTACATATCCTGTTAAATAACATGCAAGTCCCGTATCCATAAAGTATATTTTTGGTCTTTTTATTATACGTCCAACATTATTATTCATATGTGGCTGTAAAAGAAAAATTATATAGGTATTACTTAATACGCCAGTCCATTTAGATACAGTTTCAGAATCTATTCCAACATCTTTTGCAATATCAAAAGCATTAAATTCTTGACCCGTTCTCGCTGCCAAAGTAGAAATGAATTTTAGAAACTTTGGCTCATTTTGAATATTAATTATTTTTCTAACATCTCTTTCAATATATGTTCTTAAATATGAAGAGAAATACGTTTCTATATTAATTTCAGCATTTTTATATAATTCTGGATAACTACCTCTAAAGATTCTATCAAATATGCTATCCATATATTCATATTTTAAAGGTTCTTTTGTTTTTATTTTATCTATATCAGGAATAAAAATATCTTCTTTTAATTTATATATTTCTCTCGTTGATAATGGATATAAATCTATTATTCCAACTCTTCCAGCTAAAGATTCTGTTATATTTTCCATTGTTTCGAATACTTGAGAACCAGTTAAAAAATATAATGTTCCTACTTTTTTTCCATCACCAAACATTTCATTTTTTCTTGCTTCATCAATTTTTAATTTCATATATGATAATAAATTAGGTGCATATTGAAATTCATCAATAATAAGAGGAACTCCATGACTTCTTAAAAAAGTTTCTGGATCTTCTATAGCCATCATTCGTTCATTTAAATCATCTAAACTAACCTCTTTTATTTGTTCTTTTTTTTGACTTGCTATATACTGTAATACTGTGCTTTTTCCAGATTGCCTAGCTCCTGTAATTAAAATAGCTGGAAAATTTCCATACATTTCTTCTAATTTAGATTCTATCGTTCTATGAATATAATTATTAGGCATATTATACCTCCTATTTTATACAAATTTCGATTACTATTCGGAATTTGTATAAATAATAACATAATTTTTTATTTTTTTCAAGTATTTTCTTAAATTTATTCTATGTTTATTTTATTATCTATATACTTAACTTATTTTATCAAAACACAAAAAACTCGATTATAAAATAATCGAGTTTTTATGTTTATTGATATATATAACATTCTAAATTTTTTCTTCCAAACTGTATTGCTGACTGATGTGATCCCATATAAATATCTATTCTATTATTTGATATTGCACCACCTCTATCTTCAACAACAAACCAACCTCCATTTGGTTTATTTGCTAAAGCCGGTATATAAATAACAGTTCCAATTGGATAACCACTTCCTGCTGCCACAGTATACCATTCTTTTGCTTTTGCACCAGAACTTGTTATTCCATTTGTTTTTCCTGTACATTTTGCACATGCACAATAAGCTGATGTATTAAGTGTTACAACTTTAGGTGTCATTCCTTCAACACTTGCCTCTAATGTAGCTGCAGAATAAGTTTCGCTTCTATTTCTTGATCTTGAAACAATTTTTGTAGAAATTTGTATTATTCTATCTACTGGTTCTTTTATTACTGTTTCTGAAATAACATTTCTTTCTATTTCAACATCATCTTGATATTTAACTTTATATTTAATTTCTTTTAAACCTTTTTCTCCTTCTTGAAGAACTGTATCTTTAGTTTCAGTTCCTACTGAAGAAACATCTTTAGTTATTGTTTCATAAGGTATTTCTACTTGCTCTGTAATTATTTTTTCAGTTATTGTTACATATTTTCCTAATAATTCTTCTGTTGATATGTTTTCAACTTCTTCTGCAACAACAATTTTTTCTTCGTTTGCCTTAGAAATTGTTATTGTTTTTGTGTTATCTATATTTGAATCTTCTCTTGGATATACTACCTCATCTGGTAAAACTATTATATGGTTTTCTGATAGTATATCTGACACAGAAACACATGAAGTCATAACTGTTATTTCATAATCTTCTGGAAAAACTATTGTTACATAATTAATGTCGGACCTTGAAGCTTTTACACCAATTGTTAATAAGCAAATTAAAATAATACTTACAAAAACAATTTTTCTAATTATCTTAATAGATAATCTTTCTCCTGTTTTCATAAATCTCCTCCTTAAAATGCAAGGCAATTATACTATTAAATTATATCTTTGTCAATTAGTTGCTATTTTAAATGCTCTAAAGCTTCTATTCTTTCTTCTGTTGATGGATGTGTTGAAAATAAATTACTTTTATTTCTTTTATTTTTAAATGGACTTATTATATACATATGTGCTTCTGCTTTACTTGCTACATCAAGTTCTTCTTCATCTGAACTTATTTTTTTAAGTGCTGATATTAATCCATCTGGATTTCTAGTAAGGGAAACAGCTGTTGCATCAGCTAAAAATTCTCTTCTCCTTGATACAGCTAGTTGTATAATTTGTGAAACAATAGGAGAAATAATAAGAAAAACAAGTCCAATTATTAATATTACTACATTTGCACCACTATCATTATCATTATTATTTCTTCTACCTCTAAAAGATATTCTTAAAAACATATCTGATAACATTACAACAAAACCTACCATTACACTAATAACAGCAGATAGCCTAATATCGTAATTTTTAATATGTGATAATTCGTGTGCAATAACGCCTTCTAATTCATAATAATCTAATTTTTCTAATAAACCTTGCGTAACGCAAATTATAGCATTTTCTGGATTTCTTCCTGTTGCAAAAGCATTTGGTTGCATTGAATCTACTACATATAATCTAGGTTTTGAGTTAAGTCCTGATGTTATCATTAATCCTTCTAAAATATTTGTAAGTTGTAAATCCTCTTCTTTTGTAGCTGGTCTTGCTCTAACAGAGGCTAGTACAATTTTATCACAATTATAATATGTTGCTATAGTAGATATAATTGAAAAAATTAATGCTATTACTATAGCATATTCACTATATCCAAAAGCATAACATAAAAAATAAATAATTGTTGTTATCATACTTAAAAAAACAAAAACTATAATTCCTGTTTTTATTTTATTTTTCTTTATATCTTCATACATAATCTATATTCCTTAAATGTAATATTTAGGTTTATTTTTAAGTTAACCTATAAAACTTAAAAGACCACTATTTCAGATTGAAGTAGTGGTCTTTTTTTTATTTGCTAAAATCTACTTTAACATTTTGTCTAACTTCTTCAGAATCTGTTTTAAATAACTCTTCTGGTTTAAAATTAAACATTGAAGCAATTATATTTGTTGGTATTGTTTCTAATTTTGTATTATACATTGTAACAGAATCATTATAAAATTGTCTAGCATAAGAAATTTTATTTTCTGTACTTCTTAGTTCTTCTTGTAAAGTTGAAAAATTTTGACTTGCTTTTAAATCTGGATAATTTTCTGAAACAGCCATAATTGTTTTTAATGCACCTGATAATTGATTATCTAAATCTGCTTTTTCAGAAACAGTAGTTGCATTTGCCCAAGAAGTTCTTAACTCTGTAACTTTAGTAAGAGTATCTTGTTCATGAGCCATATATCCTTTAACAGCTTCAACTAAATTTGGTATTAAATCAAATCTTCTTTGTAATTGAACATCTATTTGACTCCATGCATTTTTTACTTTATTTCTTGATTGTACTAATCCATTATAAATTAAAATAAATAGTGCTATTATAACAACTATAACTATTATTAATATTGTTAGTCCTGACATATTTTTTTCCTCCATACTATTAATTTCTATTATTATATCAATATATATTATTTTATGCAATAGTTATAAATTTATTTTTATTTATAAAAAATTTTTACATACAAAAGAAGAGATAGCTTTTCTCGCTATCTCTCCAAGGGTTTTTATTATTTTAAGGAAAATATTATATATCTTTATATTTAATATATCTGTTATAACTTACATATGCTAAAATAATTAATACTATAATAGGTATCATAACTACTTGTGCACCTGTTGCTGGTAATACTCCAGATGCTTGACCTTCGTTTTTATCTGAAGCTTTTACAGCTGAATTACTGTTTGTGCTTTTGTTTGCGTTTTTGTTAGTATTTTGGTTATTATTCTTATTTGTGTTAGTATTTGTATTATTATTTTTATTAGTATTTGTATTAGTATTATTATTTTTGTTGTTATTTCCTGTATCTTTATTTTCATTTTTGTTGTTATCTTGAGTGCTTCCACTAGGATCTTTTGCTTCATTTTTATCTTGTTCAACTGGTTTATTTTGGTTAGGATTTTGTTGTTCATTTTTATTATCATCATCATTATTATCACCAGGATTACTTGCTGTTGATGAAATTGTTAAGTTAAGATTTTGAGATAAGTTTTCTGCCATCTTTTCTCCTGAAGGTGTATATAGTGTAAAGTTTGAATAAGATATTGCATTTTGTACTTGTCCATCTGTTACATTTGATTTTAATTTAAAATCAATTTTTAATAAATCTGTATTTGATGAAACTCCATTTGATAAATCTATAACTATTTTTGCATCTTTTCCTTCTGTTATTGGTTTTGAATTAAAAGCTACGAATGATGATGATGAAGTAGCTTCTCCATTTGAAACATCTTCAACTTTTAAATTTTCATTTCCTATTGTTACAGTACCATCTGAATTTTTTTGGATACTATCTACAGTTATTGTTTCAAAAATATCTTTATTATAATTTATATATCCTTCAATAGTTCCTATTTTTTCGTTACTACCTATATCTTTTATAGATAAAGTAGCTGTAACTGTTTCTCCTTTTTTTACTGTTGATTTTGAAATTGAAGCTCCTATATTTGCACTAACAGCATATACACTTGTGCTTATTAATACTGCTACAATCAAAAACTGTAATACTATTAATTTACTTTTTTTCATAATATTTATTCTCCTCATTTGCTTATACAATATAAGAATAACATTTATAATTTTAAAAATCAATACCTTTTTTTACTATATTCGTCTTAAAATTACAATACCTTTTAATTTTTTTATTTTGTATAATTTAAGTTAAATCCTTGTACTTCTGCTCTATGATATAATAATAGTTTTGAATCCATTACATCAACTACTTTATCATTATTTATATCTGCAGATTCAAATTGTGCACCTTCTAAGTTTATAACTTCTGTTCTATATTTTTTAATTAATACAGAATCTGCTGCATCTGCTGAACCATCACCATTGATATCTCCTTTTACTACTACTTGATATACTAAAAGGTTTCCATCTTGGTCTTGTACTGGTTTTCCTTCATCATCTAATACTTTTACATACATTCCTGTTTTCATATATCCTGATGTTACTTCTTCTCCATCTTTTTCAGCTGTTACTACAACTTCATAATCTGATCCATTTAATAAAATAGTTTTAAAATCTGAAACTGGAGTTTGAGCTAAAACACCTTTTACAAATTCTTCTCCTTCTTCATATCCTAAATCACTTGTATCTACAACTTCATCACTTGGATCAGGTAATGTAGGGCTATCTGTATTAGTGTTTGTATCTGGTTTTTGTGTATTTGTATTTGGTTTAGGTGTGTCTGTATTTGTATTTGTATCTGGAGTTGGATCTACATCATCATCTTGATCATCATCTGAATTAGATACTACTGTGTAGCGAATTGTTGCAGTTGTACCTTCACCAACACAAGTTGTTACTGGACTTCCATCTCCAGTTTGAGCAATTACTACTACTTTTGCAATTTTATCTCCTGGTGTTCTTGTATTTAATGTTACATAACTTCCTTCAAATTCAACTCTACCTCTTTGGCTTGTTTCTCCAAAAGAAGTTCTTTCTGTATCTATTTTTTGTAATTGTGTAAATATTTTTGGTAATTCTACATTTATTGTAGTTGGGTAATCTTCTAAGCTAATTGGCTCTTCAATTACTAATTGTATGTCTTGATTTGTTAAATCAATATTTAATGTATCTTCTCTTGCTAAATAATTAGCATAATTTCCACCTGATATATAATCTAAGTATATTAATAAACTTGTAACATCTGAAATTTTATTTCCAGATAAATTTAATTCTTCCATATTTTTAAATAATGATTGGAATTGTTGTTCTGTTATTTCTAATTTTCCTTCAAGTAAGTTGTTACTTAAATCTAAAACTTTTATATTTGGTAATTTTGTAAGTGCATCCATATTTGAGATAAAGTTATATCCTAAATATAATCTTTTTAAGTTTGGCATACTTGACCAATCAACTTTTGAAACATCTGCTATATAACAATAGCTTGCATCTAATGTATATAATGATTGTAATTCTGCTATTCTATCTATATTAATATCTGCATTATAAGAAATATTTAAATCTTTAAGTCTAGCTAATTTAACATATTTACTTATATCACCATTTAATAATTTTTTAGCTAATGTCATTAATTGATTATATAAAGGTAATTCATCTAGTTTATTTAATTCTACTTCTTCAGTGCTTTTATAATCATTTCCTTCTGACATTATAATTTCATATGTTTTTTGTTTTGGAACATCTAGATCAGATACTGCAGATGTTATATCACCATTTCCACTACATCCTGCTTTTGTTAATAAATCACTCATGTAATTTTTGGTTGTTCCTTCTACATCTGTATAAGTTTTTGGAATATTATCCTTAGGTTTTGCACTTTCTATTAGGTTATCTTTGTTTACAGTTTCATTTCTATATGTTGCTAATCTATTAAGAAATTTATATTCTCCTTTACCTGTATTAACATTTAAAGATCCTGCTTTATCATTATAATAATTTTCCTTACCTACTTGTTCTTTTATATATCCATATTGAATAAGAGAATAACTTCTAGTTTGTTCTTCATAATTTTTGTATACATCAAAATATGAATCAGACATATTTTCTTCTATTAATTTTAGTACTCTTTCTTCCAAATCTGTTGGTATTTCTTCTGTTTTAAGATTTTTTATTCTGTTTTTTAAATATTCTACATTATAGCAATAATCATCTGCTGTTTCATTATTCATTCTTTTTATTAAACAATAATTTGCCATTTCTGAATAAAGAGCTATTTCTCTAAAATCATTTAAATAATCCACACATTGTTTTCTACTTAAAGCCTTTTTACTAAATTCTTCATCAAAATATTTTGATATTGGTGTCTCACCATTTTCTTTGTTTTCATCAATTGTAAATGTTACATTAAATATTTTTGATATTAAATCTTTATCTAATTGAGTTAAAGCATGTTGTTGTTCTAATGTTTTTATAAAGTTTATTTGTTCAGTTAATAAACCTTTAGCTGATGTTAAAGAGTCTTTTGTTGTTTTTTCATATGTTTGATATTCATCATATGTTAAATAATTAACATTTGGAGCCAATAAAGAAGTTAATTTATATTCATCATTATAAACTTCATACAAATTTGCTAAAAAATCATAAACATTATCTAATTCTTTATTAATTTTTTCTAAAGAACCATCTATATATCCTTTTTCTGAATCTGTATAACCGTTTATATAACTTAAATATCCTGGAGTAAATTTATTATCTTCACTAGTTTTACCTTTAATACTGTCAATTATACTTTCTATAGATTTTGCTTTTTCTTCTAAACTCTTGGCATATTCGGCATCTTTTCCTTCTTCTTTTTGTATTTTTGCCATTTCTTTTAATGTTTCAATTATTTTATCATAGGCTTCATTTATTAATTTTGTATTATCTTTCATTGTTTTTTCTGCATTTTCTATTTCTGTAACTGATTGTTGTAAATTACCATATTCTCTTGTTTTTAACCATTTTGTATAATCATCAACAATTTGTTTTTCCCAATTTTCTTTTTGATATTCCATATTATATAATGGATTTATATCTTCTAAATAGTTATGTGAAACATTTAATTTAGAATTTAATCCTACAAAATATTCAAGACCAGATAAATCTCTTATTTGTTTATTATTTAAAATTAATGATGGTATTTTGTTTGTTAAAACAGCATCATCTATAACAAATGTTCTAGCATCATCATATGCATCTATATATAAGTTCTTTCCATCACCACTACCAGATACTCTATAACCTGCTTTCATACTTCCATCTGTTTCATAAATGTTTGTAGCTTCTACTTTTAAATTTAATTCATTTTCTGATTTTAATTCAGCATCATCACTTACATATTTATATATTTTATCAGTAGCTGGATTATATAAATATGAACGACCTGCTCCACCTTTTTCTGTTAATTTTCTACAACCTTTATTTTTACCTGATATAATTTCAGTATAATAATATTCACCATATATAATTTCTCCATTTGTATCTACTTCGTATCTATAGCTTGATAATTCTGGATTTTTAGTTTGTCCTGCTGTTAATTGTTCTTTTATAGCATTATATAGATTTGTATCCATTGTTGTTATAGCTTCTGATGATTTATCAAATGTTACAAAATATAATTTAAACATACTACCATTTAATATGTTTTCTGCTGCTTTATTTGGATTACTTACACTAGCAGCTTCTGTTGGATCATCATGTATATATATAGTAACTTCTAGCATTCCATAATAAGGTGTGCCATACTTACCTTCTTCACTCCATATATTAACATCTATTTGATAATTTTCATCATTTACATACATTGGAATAGAATCCACACTTAAAAATGGTGGTGTATTCATAATAACTCCATTTTCTTTTTGTAAATCAGTTAATGCTTGTGGAACCATTCTAACATTTTTCCAACATGATTTAATGTAACCTGCCAATTCTAATATTGTAGGTAATGTAAATTTAGCTTTTTCTTCATTGTCAGAATCTTCTTCAGTATTAATGTAAACACTTTGAACTGACATTACATTTTGACCACTAAGAATAATTTTTCCAGAACCTGCTGGATCTCTTAGTCTATCAACTAAACCTCTTATCTCACTAATATCTTCTAATTTATTAGTAGATAAATCTAAGTAATTTAAGTTTGGTAAATTGTTTAAAACACCTAAATTACTATCTTTTGTTAGGTTATTTCCTGATAACTCTAACACTTCTAGTGATGAAAAAGCATCAAGTCCTGTTAAATCTGAGATTGCTCCCTCATTTAAAAGTAACTTTTTAATAGAGGCTTTTTCTTCTTCACTTAAAGTAAAGGTGTGAGTAACTTCATTCATTTCAACTTCAATACCTTGTGCTTCAAGACTTGCTTTTACTGCCTTAAATAAGTTACTGTTCAGTTGAATCTCTGCACCTTCTGCTGCGTTTACCACGAAAAGTGGCATAACGCAATTCAATAGCATAATCATAATTAATGCGATTGAGATTAACATCTTCCTTTTCATAATAAATCCTCCCTGAAATTTGATTAGATATTTTTCATTAGTAATATGATAGCATTTTGTTTTTTTTTTGCAATAGCATATTTTTTCATCATTTCCAAATACTACCAAATCTTTTTACGGAAAGACTTTTATGAGGTTTTAAGCATCTATTATTAAGTTTTTATTACTTTTTTTAGCTTTTTTTAAGTTTTTCTTACGAAACAGCAACTTTTACAGCTTTTTTTTCATTATTTTTTTTAGGATCTTTTTCAAAAATTTAATTTATATCATATATTTTCATAGCATTTCTATAAGTAATTTCTGCAATTTCTTCTATAGAAACTTTTTTTATTTCTGCTACTCTTTTTGCCACTAATTTCACATTGCTTGGCGTATTTCTTCTGCCTCTGTAAGGTTCTGGAGATAAATATGGAGAATCTGTTTCAATTAAAATTCTTTCATTTGGTACAATACTTACAGTCTCTTCTGATTTCGCATTTTTAAAAGTTATATTTCCACTAAACGATATATAAAACCCTAGTTTTAATCCTTCTTTTATAAGTTCTACATTTAAAGGGCAACAATGAAATATTCCTTTCTTGTTTACTGGGTGCTTTTTTAAAATTTCTAATGTATCCATAACAGCTTCTCTTGTATGTATTACTATTGGTTTATTAAGTTTATTTGCAATTTCAATTTGTTTTATAAATAGTTCTTTTTGTTTTTCTTTGTTTTCTTTATTCCAATAATAGTCTAATCCTATTTCACCTATAGCAACTACCTTATCATTATGAGATAATTTTTCTATTTCTCTTAAATTTTTTTCATTAAAATCTTCTATATCGTTTGGTGAAATACCGCAAGTAGCATAAATAAAAGCCGTATTTTTGGATATTTCTACAGCTTTTTTACTTTGCTTTAAATTATATCCTATACATACGGTTTTTGTTATATTTTCCTTATACATTAAATTTATAATTTCTTCTCTATCTTCATTAAACTTTTCATCATTAAAGTGAGAATGCGAATCAAAAAATTCCATTTATTTCTCCTTATATATAGCTACTGCATTAGCAATAGCATATTCTTTGCAATGTGAAAGACTAATTTCCAAATTTTCCAAATTTTCAATTTTAAAATTTAAATTTACAAGAGGTTTTCCATTTGTATCATTTAAAATTTCAAAATCTGTCCAAGAATATGTAAAATCAATATAATCACTTAATGCTTTATAAATAGCTTCTTTAGCTGCAAACCTTGCTGAATAACTCTGATACTTTTGATTTTTCTTTGATTCACAATATTCTATTTCTTTTGGAGTAAATATTCTATTTAAAAACTTTTCTCCATTAACTTCTATATCTTTTTGAATTCTTTTTATTTCAATTATATCTGTTCCATTTGTTATTTTCATTTTACTTTTTTACCTCGATAACCAATACATCAAGAAAATAATATTTATAGTATTAAATATCAAAGAGAAAATTAATAACATAACTATTATAGAATAATAATTATTATTCTTCTCTATATTTAGTTCTTTATAAATAACTTCATATTTGTTTTGTATTTCTGTGTATAATTCTTCTAACTCTAGTGCTTTGTTTAAAGTTCTATAATATAATGAACCAGTATCATCTAATGTTACTTCTTTGTTCCATATTTTTCTAGTAAATTTTGTGAACTTCTCTCTCATTTTAACAATGATATCATATTGTTTAAAATCTGTATTAAGTTTCATTAAGAATATTTTTTTATATAATGACAATATATATAAGTAAAAATATTGATTTTCATATTCATATGGCAATTTTGTATAATTATAAGTATCTATTCCAGAACAAATTACATTTGAACTTGTATTTGAAATTGTTGTTTTTATATACTTATATTTCTCTATAATATGCAAATTATGCTCTAAATTTGCTTTATTAAAATCAGAATTATAATTACTAGGCAATACATTTGCAAAACGCAAAAAATCATTTTCAATATTACTAAAGTTTGATTTTTCACTCCAATTACTAGTTTCAACACATACATAAGAATATGTATAAAATTGTGAATTTATAATATTCTCTTTTAAATTTTGGCTTTGATTTTTACTTTTACTATTTACACCTGTAATTTGATGAATAAATTCTGAAATATCTTTTATATCATTAAAAGTGTCTGTTTGTATTTTTATATTTTCAAAATCTCTTAATGATGCAAATTCCGAATTTATTCCTTTAAACCTATAATTAAAATCTAGTAAATCTGTAAATTTATTGGTGTTTTCTAAATGTGTTTTCATTGTAAAAAAACATATTCCAGTATTAAAACAAATTATTTCTATACCTTCTATTTTGAAGAAAATACCATCTTCTGTTCCAACCTTACCTTGTATGTCTTCTGCAAAATCATAAGTAAAATATGCAACAGTATTTCTTACAATTTTTCTTTTCTTATCTTCAACCTTACTATTTTTAAAATCTTTTAATAACTCTCCTCTTAATTCAAAAGAAGGAAACAAAAAAGATCTTATATTAGGTAAAAAGAAATTATATATATCTAAATCTTTTTCTTTTTCAAATATTTTATATGAACATCTTTTATCTTTTAAAAGTTTCAATATATATTTATCATACTTTGTTTCATCTATAATGTATGGATGTATAAAATACGTATATTGATATTTTGTCTTTAGTTCCACAATTATTACCTACCTTTTTCCTATGTTATTTGGTATATGCTTTGAAAGTTAAATCATTATATCGATTCCATTCTGAAATAAAATCAATGTATAAATAGTTATCAAGATTTCTTGTTGGTTTTACTATTACAGTTCCATCAGATTTTAATGCTCCCCATAAACCATCTTTTTGAACTGCACAATATCCAAAACTATTTTGTTCTTTAGCATCATCATAAATACAATCTACTATTTTCTCTCCATCTTTGTTTTCATAACCATATTTTCCATTTTCTTTGATTAAGAATAATGTATTTGTAGTTAAAATTTCTTTATTAGTTTTTTCTTCAAATTTAAAATTATAATATTTATAATCATCATCTTTTCTTATTCTTAAATAACCAATTTCTGTATTAAGTTCTGAAATAATTATATCTTCTAAAACCACATTAAAATTTCTATCTATTATATCAGTTTTATAGTTTTCTTTTTCAGCTACAAGAAAATCACCAGAAGTTACATAATTTATACTATTATAATTATAATCAATTATATTCTTTTGATCTTTTCCTACAACTCCATATTTATTATTCAATTTAACTATATAATAATCTGAAAAAGAAAATTTTATATCTTCAAATTTAGCTGGTAAAATTTCTTCACCTTTTTCATTTATAACTCCATATTTTCCGTTTTTTGTAATAATGAAATTATCTAATTGTATATTTTCAACAGTATCAAATCCTTTGTTTAAAATAACTTTATTAGAAGAATCTATAATTTCTAAAGTACCATTTTCATTTACAACATAATAATTGTTTCCAGTTACTTTCTTTATATCATCATATTTATTTTCAAGGACAACTGTTTTATCTGGTAATATTATACCATACTTATTTTCATCATTTTTTACAATGTATCCATTTTCATAATTTTCTGATATACTTTGAATATCTATATAATTGCAATCTATAACAACTTCCCCAGTGCTAGAATTTAAAAGTCCTTTTTTTCCATTTTTTTCTAATATTATACTATGGTCTATCCCTTCTAAAGAATAAATGTTATCATATTCTGGTTTTACAATCTCTTTTCCTTCAAAATCGATTAAACCATATTTTCCATCTTTTTCATATTTTAATACATTATCATCATACCAAATGCCATCATTGTTTTTATTTTCTAAAGCTTGTATTTTATCATATTCTGTAAAAATTTGATTTTCGTTCTCATCTAAAATTTTTGTTTTATAAGTTTCATTATTATAATCTATATCGTAATTACAAATAAAAATAGGTTTATTTTCGTCAGGTACTACTACCATTTCATCATAATTTAATCCAACAACTATGTTTCCTTTATTATCGATTACTCCCCATTTATTATTTTCATAAACTGGAAAGTAAGTAGTAATAGTAGAAACATCTTTTGTTAGATTTTGTTTTGGAGTTAATAAATTTCTAAATGAAATTATTATCATTATAACAACAACAATAGCAATTATAGTGGCAAAAACTTTTTTTACATTTAGCTTTGGTACATCGTCATATCTTTTTCCTCTACTTCTGCTCATTTAAACCTCCATAATACACATTTTTATCTAGTATTACATACATAATATATCATTTTCAAATAAAAAAAACAATAATGTTTATGTATTTTTTTTTATTTGTCTGTAGGTTAGTCAATCATATGTCACACTTTTTTGAAAAATATATAGTTTGAGTACCTTATATTGTTAATAACGATTC
>CANQVF010000016.1 GCA_947627185.1 uncultured Clostridia bacterium
GAATCGTTATTAACAATATAAGGTACTCAAACTATATATTTTTCAAAAAAGTGTGACATATGATTGACTAACCTACAAAATTCAAAAATACTTAATATTTAAATTATTGATTTAAAAAAATATATAGTGTATAATATATAAGATTTAAATTACATAAGTTAAAGGAGATTCAAATGAAAAATAAAAGAGCTTTAGTAATATCAATAGTAATATTCATAATAGTTGGTATACTTGCATTATTATTAATACTAAATAAAGGACATATTGGTAAGTATGCATTAGTAAATGTAGAACCTGTTGATGAACAAGAGGAAGAAATACTACCAAAACTTGAATTAAAATTAGAAAATGAATATTTATCTTCTAAAAATAAAAAAGAAACTGTGGGAATGACAGTTACAATAGATGGTGAAACAGTTACAGATGGAGCAACATTTACTTCTAGCGATGAAAAAATAGTTAAAATAAACAAAAATAATGAATTAGTTGCTGTTTCAGATGGAAAAGCTATAATAACGGCAAATTATGATGGGATGACAGCAGAAGCTACTGCTAGAGTTATAACTCCTATAAAAACAATGAATTTTACAACAACAAACAGTACTATAAGAGTGGGAAAAGATTTACAAATGAAATTAAAAGTAACTCCTTCAGATGCTTACATAGATACATTAAAATATACTTCTAGTGATGAAAAAATAGCTACTGTTGATCCAAGTGGTATAGTTACTGGAATAGCTCCAGGAAAAGTAAAAATTACAGTATATGATTCATATACAGATACAGAAAAATCAGTTAATTTAACAATAAAGAAATAATATAAAAATATGTGAACTACTCTTGTTAGACAAAAGTAGTTCATTTTTTATTTATAAAATTATGTTTCGAATAAAGAGTATAGCATGTATAAACAAAAGCCTGTTTGACAAAAAAACCTTTAAGTAGTATAATAACTGTGTTATTTTATGTGTATAAGGAGATTTTATGTCCAAAGATAATGATAAAATTTTAGATAAACTCATAAATAAAAATATTATATATATAGCAATAATAGCAGTATTATGCATAATGTTGAGTGTGTATAATCTAAGATGGGTTATTCCGTCAATAGTAATTTTTGCATTAACAATAACATATACATTATGGGTTTTAAGTAAAAGAAAAACTGAAATTGAAAATCATATTCAAGATGTTACATCAGATGTAAGTACAGCTTCAAAAGGAAATTTAGTAAATACACCTATCCCATTAGTATTAATAGAAACAGGTGGAAATATTATTTGGAGAAGTAAAAAATTTGTTGAAGAATTTCAAAATATTGATATAGCAACAAATTTAAATCCAATAGTTAAAGAAATAAAACTAGATATAGAAAAAAAAGATGAAAATATAGAAATTTCAAAGCAGTTTAACATAGATAAAAAAGTTTATAAAATATTAGGAAGTGTAGTAAAATCAAAAAGAAGAAAACAAAAAGAATATATATTATCATTATATTTTATAGATGAAACAAAATATAATGAATTATTTGATACTTATAACAATGCTAAAACTTGTATTGGTATTGCAATGATTGATAATTATGATGAAATTACACAAACAGTC
This sequence comes from uncultured Clostridia bacterium, assembly GCA_947627185.1. GTDB lineage: Bacteria > Bacillota > Clostridia > TANB77 > CAG-508 > Scatovivens. The sequence continues at coordinate 1,606 of CANQVF010000016.1, forward strand.
TTACCAGAAAGAAAAATAGAGTTATTAGCAAAAATAGAAAAAGAAATAATAGATTGGGTAACAAAAACAGGCGGACTAATCATAAAAACAGAAAGAGATTCATTCATATATGTTTGCGAGCAAAAATATTTAGCTGAATTTGAAAAGGAAAAATTCAATATATTAGATAGAGTAAAAAATATTGAAGCTGATAGTAGAATACCAATAACATTAAGTATAGCAATATCAAGTGATGGAGAAACAAACTACGAAAAATATAAAACAGCATTAGCCTCAATGGAAATAGTTCTTGGAAGAGGTGGAGACCAAGCTGTTATAAGAAAAAATGGAAAATATACTTTCTTTGGTGGAAAAACTTTAGAAGTTGAAAAAAGAGCTAAAGTAAAAGCAAGAACAGTAGCACAATCAATAGCAAGAGTTATTTCATCTTCAGATAATGTTGTAATAATGGGACATAAAAATATTGATATTGATGCAATAGGTTCAGCATTAGGTTTATATAGATTATCTAAAACTTTAAATAAAGAGTGTTTTATTGTTTCAGAACCAACAGGAAAGTCTTTAGGAAAATTTTTAGACATATTAAGAAATGATGAAGAATATAAAAACAATATATTAACCGAAGAAGAAGCTTTAGAAATTATAACAGATAATACATTACTTATAGTTGTTGACACACATAAAACTTCATATGTAGAATTTCCAGATTTACTTGAGGAAATAGATAAAAAAATTATAATAGATCATCATAGAAAAGCACCAGATTGTATTGAAAATGCACTTATATCTTTTCATGAAGTGTATGCATCTTCAACAGCAGAACTTGTAACAGAAATAATTCAATATGCACAAGATGATGTAAAATTAAATCTTTTAGAAGCTGAAAGCTTATATGGCGGTATCATGGTTGATACTAAGAATTTTACTTTTAAAACAGGTGTAAGAACCTTTGAAGCAGCAGCATATTTAAGAAAATACGGTGTAGATATTATAAGAGTAAAAAAATGGTTCCAAGCTGATTTAGAAAGTTATAATATTATTGCCAATATTGTTAGAAATGTAGAAATTCTTAACGATACTATTGCGATAGCTGTATATGAAGAAGAAAATGAAGATTCAAATTTAATATGTGCAAAAGCTGCTGATGAACTTTTAACAATTAGTGATATAACAGCATCATTTGTTATGGCTAAAATGGGAGATAAAGTTTGCATAAGTGGACGTTCAATAGGAAATATAAATGTACAACTAATTCTTGAAAAACTAGGTGGTGGAGGCCACATTACTTTAGCAGGAGCACAATTAGAAGGATTTACTTTAGAAGAAGCAAAGGATGAGCTAATTGTTAGAATTAATGAATATTTATCAGAAACAGAGTAAATAAAATTTATTACAAAGGAGGTATTTATGAGAGTTATTCTAAAACAAGATATTAAAGGAGTAGGAAAAAAAGATCAAATTATTAATGCAGCAGATGGTTATGCAAGAAATTATTTGTTTCCTAAAAATTTAGCTGTTCCAGCTGATGCGGGAAATATGAATAATTTGAAATCAAAAAATGAATCAATGGCATTTAAAAAAGGCGAAGATTTTAAAGAAGCACAGGAAATAGCCGAAAGAATGAAAAAAATAACAGTAAAAATACCAGTAAAAGCAGGAGATAATGGAAAACTATTTGGAGGAGTTACTGCAAAAGAAATAGCTGAAACTCTAAAGAAAGATTTTAACATAGATGTAGATAAGAAAAAAGTTTTACTTTCAGAAACAATAAAAGTAGCTGGTTGCACAAAAGTTGATATAAAACTAAATGAAGGAGTAATGGCATCAGTACAAGTTATGGTTGTACCAAAATAAACCTAAAAATAAAGAGGAATAGAAAATATGGAATTAGGAAAAATACCACCACATGATATTGAAGCAGAACAAGCAATTTTAGGATGTATGCTTACAGATAAAGATTCTGTAATTGATGCGATAGAAATTTTAAAAGAAGATTCTTTTTATAGAGAAGATAATAGGGCTATTTTTTCTGCTATTTTATCTTTGTATGCAAAAAGCGAACCAATAGATATAATAACAGTAAAAGCAGAATTAGTAGAAAATGGAAGCTTTGAAAGGATAGGCGGTTTAGAATATTTAGCAAGTCTTCCAGAAAAAGTACCAACTACTGCAAATGTAGATAAATATATAAAAATAGTAGATGAAAAAGCTATGATGAGAAGCCTTATTAATACTGCAAATGAATTAGTATCATTAGGATTTGATGAAACAGAAGAAATAGATAGAATAATGGATTTAGCAGAAAAAAAGGTTTTTGATTTAGCTCAAAAAAAGAATACAAAAGGCTATACAGCAATAAAAGATGTTTTAGTAGAGTCATTTGCAAAGTTAGAAGAATTATATAATCAAAAAGGTAAAATAAGCGGATTAACAACAGGTTTTACAGATTTAGATTATAAAACTTCAGGACTTCATAATTCTGATTTAATAGTAGTAGCTGCAAGACCAGCAATGGGTAAATCAGCATTTGCAATTAACATAGCAACAAATGTAGCTCTTCAAGCTAAAAAACCAGTAGCAATTTTTAATTTAGAAATGTCTAAAGAACAAGTTGGAAATAGAATTTTATGTAGTGAAGCAATGGTAGATAGTAATAAAATTAGAACTGGACAAATTGAAGATGATGATTGGGTAAAACTTGCATCAACACTTGGAAGATTATCAGATGCACCAATATATATAGATGATACAGCCGGAATTTCAATAATGGAAATTAGAGCTAAATGTAGAAAATTAAAATTAGAAAAAGATATTGGATTAGTTGTAATAGATTATTTACAATTAGTTCAAGGTAGTGGAACTAAAAATTCTACTCGTGAGCAAGAAATATCAGAAATTAGTAGATCTTTAAAAATACTTGCAAAAGAATTAAATATACCTGTTATAGCATTATCACAGCTTTCTCGTAGTGTAGAAAAAAGAGATGATAAAAGGCCAATGCTTTCAGATTTAAGGGAATCAGGAGCAATAGAACAGGATGCTGATATAGTAATGTTTTTATATAGAGATGATTACTATAATGAAGATAGTGAAAAGAAAAACGTGGCAGAAGTAATTTTAGCTAAACACAGAGGTGGTTCAACTGGTACAGTTGATTTAGCTTGGCTTGCAAGTTATACAAAATTTGCTAATTTAGAGAAAAGATTTTTTGAAAACAATAAATAATTTTTAAGGGGTATTAGTTTTAAAGAAATCTAATACCCTTTAATTATATAATTAACAATTTAAAATAACATTTAAAAAAATATTTTAAATCAACTTTTAAAAAATATTTTAAATTAACTTTTAAAAAATATTTTAAATTAACTTTTAAAAAAATATTTTAAATCAACTTTTAAAAAATATTTTAAATTAACTTTTAAAAAAATACTTTAAATTACTGCTTTGTATATATATGATTCTTTCAAGACTTGGTGTCGCAATCTCCTTTTTCAAAAATAAAGAAAAGGAAGATTGCTCCAATCGCCCTACGCTACGCTTCGGTTGGTCGCTTACGCGTCTTTCAAAATCATATATATACGAAGCAGTAATAATAAAATTAGTAGTAAAAAGATAATTAAAAAATATAGCAAAGTTTATAAAAGAGATAATATTAAATTGATATAATTTAACTAAAAAAATTACAGTAAAAACTTGTAAAGAGATTAAAAATAATTTATATAAGATTTTAAATTAAAGGAGAAAAGATGTTAAAAGAAAAAGTTTTGGAAACAATAAAAAAATATAATCTAATAACTTCTGGAGACAAAATTGTTTTAGGAGTCTCTGGTGGACCAGATTCAATTTCAATGCTTAACATATTAAATGAAATTAAAAATGAACTAGATTTTGAAATTGTTGTAGCTCATATAAATCATGGAATTAGAGAAAATGCAAAAATAGATGAAGAATTTGTAAAAAAATTTTGTGATAAAAAAGAAATTAAAATTTATATATTAAATACTAATATAGAGGAAATATCTAAAAAAGAAAAAAGAGGTATAGAGGAAACAGGAAGAAAAGTTAGATATGAATTTTTTAATGAAATTTTAGAAAAAACAAATTCTAATAAAATAGCAATTGCTCATAATCAAAATGATAATGTTGAAACAGTTATTATGAATATGATAAGAGGTAGCGGATTAAGTGGATTAAAGGGAATTGAAGCACAAAATGGAAGATATATAAGACCTCTTATAGAATGTACAAGAGAAGAAATAGAAAAATATTGTGAAATAGAGAAATTAAATCCAAGACATGATGAATCAAACGATGAAAATATTTATACAAGAAATAAAATAAGAAACATAGTTATTCCTTATTTAAAAAAAGAGCTAAATCCCAATATTGTTGAAACACTTAATAGACTTTCAGAGATTGTAAAAGATGATTTAAACTATTTAAATATACAAACAGAATATGCATATAAAAATATGTGTATAGAAGAAAAAATTCCACAATATGATGTATATAATGTGGAAAAAGAGGCTAAAATTATATTAGATTTAAAAAAGTTTAATAGAGAAAATATTGCAATCCAAAAAAGAGTAATATTATATGCTATAAACAAACTGTTTGGTACTACTAAAGGCATAGAAAAGATACATATTGAAGATATGATAAAACTTTGTAACAATAATATAGGAAATAAATATTTAACTCCAAATAAAAATACAAAAATTGTAATCAAAAATAAAAAAATATATATCGAAACTACAAAATAAATATCCGTAAAGGCTTAGAAATTCAAATATTACAGAATTATATCTTTTTAAATAAAGTATTGAAATTGAAAAAATGCTATGCTATATTTTATCCAAACAGTAAAAACTCGCTTAAAAAACATCAGTTTAAAAGCGATAGATATGGAGGAAATAAATTGAAAAGTGGAATTAAAACATTAGCAGTATGGTTAATATTAATTATCATTTTTGTAGGATTAATAAATGCAGCATTTAACGATCCAGAAACAAAGATGAGCTATTCAGAATTAATAAGTAAAATATCAACAGGAGAGGTTACAGAAATAGAAATATCTTCTGATAAATCTACAGCATATGTAACTTTAAAAGATAGTGAATCAAATAAAACACCACAAAAAGAAGTTACAATACCTAGTTTAGATTCATTTATGGATCAAATATCAGAAAATATTGTAAGTGGACAATTAAAATTAACACAAGAGGAAGAGTCAATAATAATGACAATACTTAGTGCTTTTTCTCCATTTATAATATTAATAGTATTTTTAATTTTCTGGTTATTCCTTATGAATCCAAATCAAAATAATAATAAATCAATTACATTTGGAAAAAGTAAAGCTAGAATGCTAAATGCAAATGATGAAAAAACAAAAGTAACATTTAAAGATGTTGCAGGTATAGATGAAGAAAAAGAAGAATTAGCAGAAATAGTAGAATTTTTGAAATCACCTAAAAAATTTACAGATATGGGTGCTAGAATTCCAAAAGGTGTTTTATTAGTAGGACATCCAGGAACTGGTAAAACATTACTTGCAAAAGCGGTAGCAGGAGAAGCTGGTGTACCATTCTTTATTATAAGTGGTTCAGATTTTGTTGAAATGTTTGTTGGTGTAGGTGCATCAAGAGTAAGAGATTTATTTGAACAAGCTAAGAAAAATGCACCATGTATCATATTTATAGATGAAATTGATGCAGTAGGACGTCAAAGAGGTGCAGGTCTTGGTGGAGGACATGATGAAAGAGAGCAAACATTAAATCAATTATTAGTAGAAATGGATGGTTTTGCTGCTAATGAAGGTGTAATAGTAATTGCAGCTACAAACAGACCAGATGTATTAGATAAAGCTCTATTAAGAGCAGGAAGATTTGATAGACAAATAGTAGTTGGATCACCAGATGTTAGAGCAAGAGAAGAAATATTGAAAGTTCATGCAAGAAAGAAAAAATTATCAGATGATGTTGATTTATCAACAATAGCTAAAAATACAGCTGGATTTGTTGGAGCAGACTTAGAAAATATTTTAAATGAAGCAGCACTTTTAGCTGCAAGAAGAGATAAAACAGAAATAGGAATGCAAGAAATAGAAGATGCTATGGTTAAAGTAACTATGGGACCTGAAAAGAAATCAAGAGTAATAAGTGAAAAAGAAAAGAAATTAGTTGCTTTCCATGAAGCAGGACACGCAGTTGTAAGTAAATTTTTACCAACACAAGATGATGTACATCAAATATCAATAATTCCTAGAGGAATGGCAGGTGGTTATACAATGTATAGACCATCAGAAGATAAACAATTTATGAGTAAATCAGAAATGGAAGAACAAATAGTATCATTATTAGGCGGTAGAGTTGCAGAAGAATTAGTTTTAGGAGATATTTCTACAGGAGCAAGTAATGATATAGAAAGAGCATCTAAAATTGCAAGAAGTATGGTTACTAAATATGGTATGAGCAAGCGTTTAGGAGCAATTACATTTGGTTCAGGACAAGAAGAAGTATTTTTAGGAAGAGACTTTACTCAACAAAAGAACTTTAGTGAAGAAACATCAGGATTAATAGATGAAGAAGTAAAAATATTAATAGATACAGCATATAAAAAAGCAGTAGATATATTAAATGCTAATATGGAAAAACTACACAGTGTAGCAGGAGTTCTATTAGAAAAAGAAAAAATAGATGGAGAAGAATTTGCAGAAATAATGAACTCTTAAAAAATCTAGGGAATAACTGAGTTTAATGAAAATGAACCTCAGATAATCTAATTAAATACTAAAAAGAATCGCTTTAAAATTAATGTTTGAAGTGATTCTTTTTTTTACGTATTTAATAGTTAATTTTTTATGTAATAAAAAAGATATAAATAAATAAAAGGCAATTGCGTAGAAAAACCATAAAAATAGGCTTAAAATGTAACTTTATTTTTATGTACTTATATACATATTTTTGCTATAAATTTAGTTAAGATTTTATAAAAAAGAAAGAAAAAGAGAGTAGTATGGAAACAGGAATGAAGAAATTATTTAATCGAATAATAGCATTTATGGTATTGATAATATTTTTAAGTATTAACTTGCCAATATATGCTGTAACTACTAAAAGTTCAGTAGTAACAGGAACTGTTTGGGATAAAGCAATGCATTTTATTATAAGACATTGGCATGCGGTTCCAGATCCGGATGCATATGTTGAAGCAGAAGATGGAGATCATTCATATTTTGTTATTGTAGAAGGTTATATTGTCCCAAATGGAGATGTGTATGATTTTTATTTTGTAGATAGACAAACTGGTGAAAAAATAGAAGTTTCTAGTGCAGATATTTTAAAAACACCATATGTTGATGCAATAAATAAAAAAACAGGAACAGTAAGGATGCCAGTAAATATCATAAGCGATAGTGAAGGAAATCCACTAGAAAAGTTTTCTGGATTTTCTGTTTCAGCAGGACATGAAACAGTAAATTCAGGTTCATCTGGAGATAATATAGTAATTTCTTATAAACCTGATGTTCATGTAGTAAAAACTCATATATTTTATTCAAATAAAAGTATGCTAGTATATGGTAGTGGACCAGATGATGCAGTATTTGGAACAGCAGAAGGACAAACAGATCCAGAGCAAGACACAACATACTTATATACATATATAAATGATATAGTTAAAGGTGATGTAACATATTATGCAGGAGATATAGTAAGAGGTGCAGATGGAAATCCAATAGCAGATGCAACAAGTTTACCACAAGATTTAAAAGTAGGAATAGATGTAAAAAGAACAAAATTATATAGTACAATAGAAGGATTACATACAGATAAAACAGTAACAGCATTAGGAGATGGCAGAACATTTAATATAGATTTAGAATCATGGTATTCAGGAGCACCAATGGCAAATGTAGGATTAATTTTAGATGCATCAGGAAGTATGGCATTTACATCAGATGAACTAAAACCAATAAATATAAATGATTTACCAATAGAAGAAGAAAAAAAGCAACAACTTTTAGATAAAAGATTACAAGCAGAAAATTATGCGGAAACACCTCCAACAGAAAATGATTGGCTAAATACTATATTTCTTACACCAGAAGAAGTAAATTTAATTTTAAATCCATATAATATGGATAATTCTAGATTAAGTGCTAGTGATTACTCATATTTTGTATATGATAAAAGATCTTCTGTTCAAGAATATGTAGCATTAAGTTATTGGGATGGAACAATTAAAGATGCAAATGATAGTATAATAGGATATTATCCTTTTGAAAAAGGAACTTCAACTGAAGTTTCAGAAAGAGATTGGCTTAAAAATGTGGCATCAAAAGATGGTGCTGAAGCAACTTTAGTTAATCAAATACAAGCTAAAGATTTACAAGCAAATATTCAATCTGATGAACCAGACTCAGAAGAAATAAGTTCTGGATTAGAAATATCAAGTAGTAATACAAATATACAACCAGCAAATGTAGAAACAGTAGAATCAGCAAATTCTACTCAAACAGTAGAAGAAACAATAGATAATAACTCAAAAACAGAACAAAACAATAATAGTGAAAAAGTTGAAGAAAAAGAAAATACAAATGAAAATACTAGTGCAAAAACCCAAAATGAACAAACAATAAGTGGTAATTTAGAAAATAATATAACTCAAATTAATGAAGTAAACTCAAATGAATTAGAAAATAATACTGTAACAAATAGTGCAGTTCAAACAGAAGAAACCAATACATTAAATACAAATGAAGTAAACACTGAAAATTCAGAAATCACAAATCAAGAAGAAAACAATATGCAAGAAACAAATGGAGTAATAAACGAACAAAATGCTAATGTATTGGAAAATAATGATTTAATAATGAATGAAAATGAAACAAGACTTTATTCATTATTAGGTAATGAAGATATTTTTATAAATTTCACAGATGCACTTTTGCCTGATGATTGGACTCAAGATAAACGTTTAAAAATGAGTCCTGAAGATGGATTAACTATAATAGACCCACAAGTAGCAGAAGGAGAAAATGGTGTTGGAATTTTATTAGATGCACATCCAACTTCAACTGATAATTTTACAGTATCTTTTAAAATAACAAAAGACAAAAAAACATCAGATCAAAAAAATGATCAAAATTATGTAGATATATTATATATTGGTGAAAAAGCAAATACAGAAACAAGTAAATGTTATAGATTAGTGCGTGATGGTAGACAACAAGGTGCAGTTAGTCCAGGAACTAGTAACAATGAGAAAAGACTTAGAGGATACAATTCTGATGTTCTTCATAATAAAGTAACAGATATAACAGATATTTTAAACAATACAAATCCTCATACTGTAACTTTAGTATTTAGAAATGGAAACTTAACAAGCTATTTAGATGGAGAGGTAGCTAATTCTGGAAATGCAACAACAAATAATGAAACACCAGTAGAATTAACGGGTGATAATATAATTTTATATGGTTTTGATAATGATTATGATGGTGCTACTTTATTTATTGATGATGTTATAGTTTTTGATAAAGCACTTAATTCAACTGAAGTTGCATCTATAGATAATATTATTAATGGTGAAAAACAAAAAAACTATATTATTTATAATCAAACTAACATAGATGAACCAATCGGTTTTATTGATGGAGATTATATAGGAATGAATGGAGGAATTCCAGGTTGGTATTATGTAAATTATGATGCTGCTACAGAATTCTATTTTAATCCAGAACTTCAAAGTACAAAACATTATTTTGGAATTTTGGAAAATACTGAAGATTATATTTTTACAGATACAGCTCCAATAAATACAGGTATAAAAGAAACTCCAGCAGACACAGGATTTACTTATGATCCTAGCACTACTACATCAGTTCAATTCTTTGTTGATGCGAATGGATATTTACGTTGCTTTTATGCTGGAGGAACTTATAGTAAAGCAGGAGATAAACATGGAGTTTCATATGTTTATGAAAAAGATGATATGGACTATGTAAAAGTAGAGTCATTACAAAGGGCTATGGGAAATTTTGTAACTCTATTAGATGAAGTTTCTCCAAGTAGTCAAATTTCAGCAGTAAGATTTAGTACATCAGAAGTTACAGATGAAGAATTAGAAAAATTAGTTCTTTTAGACTGGACAAACAATCCTAGTGAAGCACAAGGAATGATGTCTTTAAATCGTGGAATAGGAGGAACTATAGAAGGTACAATGAGTACACCTGCTGTACAAAATAGAGAAAAAGGCGGAATAATGCAATATAATTATGGCCTAACAGGTGGAACGGCAACATATACAGGATTAAAAGCTTTTTATAATAATTTATATGGAAGAACAGAACCTTCTGCTAGTAAATATTTAATTATTTTCACAGATGGTAAAGATTCAACAGAAGAAACAGAAAGACTGCAAGCTGTTGATGTTGCTAATACCTTAAAAGCTGATGGATATACTATTATGGCAGTTTTATTAGCAAGTGGTAGTGTTAAATATGATGAAAATCCAGATTCAGAATATGGTCAAGCAAAAGAATTTTTAATGAGACTTGTTGGAACAGATGATACAGAAGAAGATAAATCTGAATTTTTCTTCTCAACTTCAGAAACCTCAGAAGGTTTAGATAGTTTAACACAACTATTTTCAGAAAATGTAATTTCAAAAATTACATATAACCTTTTAAATTACACAGTTAAAGATTATATAGATCCAAGATTTGATTTAATTTCAGCAGAAAATAAAATATATAATTTAAGACAAAATGGAAATGTAATAATAAAAAATCAAGAAGGATTAGCATTAGAAACAAAAGATATATCTACAGAACCAATAACTGTTACATTATCAGAAGATTATAGTGTAGATGATACTGCACGTAAAGCAAAATTAAATTATGATAAAACAAATAATATGTATTATTTAACTTGGGAAAAACAAACTATTCCAGGTTGTACAATAAATGCAGAAAAACTTCCAGTATGGAATGCAAGAGTCACAGTTAGAGCAAAAGATGACTTTATTGGCGGAAATACAGTATTAACAAATGGAAATTCTGAAAAAATGAATTTAGTTTATTCAGAAAAAGATTTAACTTATTCATCAGGACCAAATGATTATAAATTAACAGATGAAAACAAATATCCTTCTAAAGGATTCCCACGTGTTGCTGTAAATGTTTCTAGAGATGAAGGAGAATTTAATGATTCACAAATTATATATATGGGAGAAACAATAAATAAAGAAAAACTTTCAGGTGATTTATTTGATAAAACATATGATAGCTTTTTGGGATCATATAAATATCATTATATGGAATACCTAGAAAGATATGGAAAAATAGATGGTAAAACCTTAGAAGATTATAAAAAAGAAATTTATGAAAATGGTAAAATAACTGTTCCTTATTATTATATTTCAGATAAAGATGAAACTGTACAAACAGGAACAGAAAAACATGAAAATGAATTATTTGGATATATAGAATATAGTTTAGCTTCTATTGTTGAAAAAGATGCACCAGATGATGGACTAATAGAAGATAAGCTTCCAAGAAAACTAGTAATAAAAGCAACATATAAACCATTACAAGATAATGAAGGTGATATTAATCGTATATCAGAAATTCAAAAATTAGTAGATGACGATTATTACAAATATAGTCAAACATATAAGCAAAGTGTGGATGCAACAATCGAGAATGAAGAATTAGTAACTGGTAATTTTGAACTTAATGAAGTAAGTGGACAAATAGCACTAAAATTAGTTTTAACTCCAGATGTACAAACATTAATAGGAGATAATGAATTAATATATCAAATAGAATTATTAAGAACTTATCAGGGAACAAAACAAGAAAAAGTTGGAACATTTAAAGCAGAATATAGAAGGAGCGATCCACATACTCCAGATGGAAATGGAAACATAACAATAATTGCAACAATAGATTATGAAGAACCTTATATGAATACATATGGATTACCAATAGGAACATATACATTAAAAAATCCAACTGAAACATATAAAGAAAATTTAAAATTTGATTTACCAATAATTGTAAAAGAACCTTCAGAATATACAAAAGATTTATTTACAATATGCGAAGATGATGAAAATCCACAAGAGCATATTGCTTCATTAGGAGATGATAAAATAATTTTAGGTGATACAGAAAATAAAGCTAAAGTGTATACAGATTATCGTTATGGATTACTTGAAACAACTCCTGTTACACATTTTGAATTACCTTCTACTGGTGGTAGCTCATTAATAATTCTTGAAGTGGTAGCAGTATTAATTACAATATTAGGATTTGGAATACAATTAGAAGATGTAAATAAAAGAAAAAAATAAAAATCTTAGATATGATTAAAATAAATTTTATAAATAGAGTCTGGATTAAATTCCAGACTCTATTGCATTCGTAGCACTTTTAAGCGTTTTAATATAATTGTAATAAAGTTGTAATATATTTTTTATATGCAAAAGTGCTTAAAAGTAGTACAATAAAAGTGATTATGAATATAATTGGAGGTAATATTATGAAGAAAAACCTACGTAATATAGCATTTGCTTTCATTTGTACATTATTAGTAGTTGCTTTAATGTGTGCAAATCTAAGTGTTAATGCAGCAGGGCCATACAGTATTACTATTAATACTGTTGATGATTTAGAACATACTTTTACTGCATATCAAATTTTTAAAGGTGATTTATCAGGAACTGGAGAAGATGCTATACTTTCCAATATTAAGTGGGGAGATGACATTGATGAAAGTAAAATATCTGATGAATTAGCAAAATCAGAAACTTTAAAAACACTTTTTGCTGGCAAAACTACAGCAGCTGAAATTGCAAGAGTTGTTGAAGGCTTTGATGATGATTCAGAAGAACTAAAGGCTTTTGCAGAATGTGTAAGTAATTCTTTAAAAACTTCTGGAACAGAATCAAGTAAACAAGGAGATAAGTCATACAAAATAGAAATTACAACTTCTGGATATTATATTATCAAAGATAGTATTGATGATAACCAATATGGTGTTTATAGTAGACACATATTAAGAGTACTAGACAATGTAACTATGACAGCAAAAGCAGAAAAACCATCATTAAAAAAATCTTTAGATGAAGAAGGAACGAAAAAAGTAACAGATGTAGAAATTAATGAGTCATTTAATGAATATCTTACAGCTACACTTCCAGTAAGTCCAGAGTTTGATGAATATAAAACATATGAAATAACATTTGAAGATACAATGACAGAAGGTCTTACTTTTGATGATATTGAAAGTATAACTATAGAAGCAAATACTGCTACTTCTGAAAAAGTTACAAAAGATATCAAAGCAGAAGATACTAAATATGATTTTACACAACCAACTGAACCAGAAAATAAGTTTACATTAAAAATATCAGATTTAAAAAGCATTGTAACAGAAATGAAAGGTGACTTTTCAAAAGGAGTTAAAGTTGTTGTTAGATATAAAGTACATTTAAATAATAAAGCAACAAGTACAGCATATTCTGCATCAGCAGTTGATGCTGTAAATAAAAATACTGCAACTTTATCATACTCAAATAATCCAAACCAAGGAAATGCAGATAAGTTAGGTAAAACACCTGAAGAAATAAACTATGTTTTTACATATACTGTAAACAACAAAAAAGTAGATGCTTCATCAAATGACCCAATAGTGGGTGCAGGATTTACACTATATTATGGTGATGAAAAAACAGATCCAGTTAAATTAGTTTTTGATGAAACTCTAGAAGGATATAGACCAGCAACTGAAAGTGAAATTAGCTCAGCAGGTGGAGATTTTGAAATTGAATCTCAAGGAGTAAATGGTACTTTCAACATTTATGGTTTAAAAGCTGGTAAATATACATTATCAGAAACAACTACTCCAGAAGGTTATGATACTTGTGATGATATAGAAATTAATATTGCTACTTCATATGATGAAGATAAAGTTCCTACACAAGTTAACTTTACTTTAGAAGGTAATATGGAAAATACTGTACAAAACCAAAAAGGTGTAAACCTTCCAAATACAGGTGCAATTACATTAGTTGTTATTTGTGTAATTGGAGCAGTTTTAGGTGTTACAGGTGTAGTTTTATCAAGAAAAGGTAAGGAGGAATAATCCTTTTAAATACAGATAAATAAATTATTTATTTATCTGTATTTTTAAATAAAATTATTATGAGAAATAAAACACAACTAATATCAAAATTATTCATTTTTATTGCAATTTGTTTGTTTTGCTATCCAGCAATAGCTGATGTATATAATGCATATCACTCTTCACGTGTTATTAATTCTTATGAAGCTAATGTAAATCAAATGAATCAGCAAGATTATTCTAATTTAATTGAAGAAGTAAAAAAATATAATGAATCTTTAGTTAATAATCATTTAAGATATATATTATCAGATGAACAAAAAGAATATTATAATTCTCTTTTGAATATTACAGGGGATGGCGTTATGGGAATAGTCCAAATTCCTAAAATTAACGTTAGACTACCTATATATCATACAATAGAAGATAGAGTGTTACAAGTTGCAACAGGGCATTTACCAGGTTCTTCAATTCCAATTGGAGGAGAAAGTACACATTCAGTTATTTCTGGACATAGAGGATTATCTTCTGCAAAATTATTTACAGACTTGCCAAAACTACAAATAGGTGATATATTTCAAATTACAGTTTTAAAAGAAGTTCTTACATATGAAGTTGACCAAATAGAAACAGTATTACCAGATGAACTTGAACTTACAGAAATTGTAGAAGGACAAGACCTATGTACACTTATAACATGTGTACCACTTGGAATAAATAGTCATAGGCTTTTAGTTAGAGGACATAGAATAGAAACTCCGCAAATTTCAGAAAAAAATATAAATACTGTAAAATCATTCTCTTCAAGAAATATTTTTTCAACTTATGAATTAGTTATGGTTGGAATTGCAATAATTTTATTTATTATAGGTTTTGTTAAACCAGCTATTCATAAAAAAGCTAAAATTAAAAAGCAAGATAATAAAGTTAAAGAACAATCTAAAGAAAATGTTGATGAAGAGCACACAGAAAATAAAAAGGATGAAGATAATACAAAATTAAATGATGTAATAAATGTGGATGAAATTGAACAAAATACTAATGTACCAAAAAACAATTCTAATAAATCAAAGAATAAAAAACACAAAAAAATAAAAAATAAAAATTCAAAAACAAAACATAAAAAACAACATAAAAAGAAAAAGAACAAAAAACGCAAAAGATAAATAATATAAAAAAATAAGAGAAGTTAAATAGAATTTATTAAAAAGTAATAAAGTTTGAAGGAGATGAAATAAATGAAAAGATTTATAAATTGCATAATTATATTATTAATTATATGCTTTGCAATTCCAGTAAATGCAAATGAACATAAAAATTCATCTTCTTTAACAATAAATTTCATTACAGAAAATAATACAATATATATGAATGATGTTAATATACATTTATATAAATTAGCAGATTTTGAAAATGAAGATTTTACTACTTCTTGGAATAGTTTGTATAATGATTTTATTATTGATTTAAGTACAGCTAGTGATCAGAAGATTATATCAACTGCAAGTAACATAGCAAAGTTTGTAAAGGATAACAACATAGAATCTACCTATCAATTAAAAACAAATTCAAAAGGAAGGGCAGAAACTGTTTTAGAAAATGGAATATACCTTGTATGTGGAGATGAAGCAGTAAAAAACAATGTAACATATACACCAACACCATGTATTTTAGAGTTACCATATACAGATTTAGAAGGTACTTTAATTTTTGAAGCTGATGTTGAATTAAAATATGATAGGAAAGAGCCAGAGCCAGAACCTGAGCCTGAACCTGAACCAGAAGAACCTAATACAAATCCAAGTGATAGTGGTACAGTAGGACAGTCAATAGTACAACCTGCACAATCTCAATCAAGTACATCTACAAATCAAAATAAAAATGTAAGAAAAAGTAGACCAAATATTTTACCACTTACAGGAGATGTGGTAGTAATTATTGCTGTACTAGTAATATTAGTAATATTAGTAATAAACATAATTCAAATTATATTAAGTAAAAAAAAGAAAAAAAATGATGAATAATAAAAAAATAAGTATTGGGTGGATATTTTAATCCACCCAATATTTGTTTTTTTTATTATATTTAATTAAAATTCTTAGAATCAATATTTTGAAATTCTATTTTTTCTTCTGGTGTTGCAAAATAAGTTCTATATATTAAAGATAAAATATTTTCTGTTTCTGTAAGCAATTCTTGTTTATCTATAGGTATATCTAAAGAAATATTAGTTTTAAAATCTTTATATCTATTATTTTCAATAAAGTATATTAATTTTTTGGGAATTTTATTATATAATTCTGGTTCTATGTTATTTATAATAACATAAACTTCCTGAAGTGCTTTTCCATATATATTATCTTTCATATGATGAATCTCCTTTTTCATTTGCTCTTTCTACCATTTGTTTAATGTTTAAAAAGGTTTGATGAAGAGCTTTATATGGAGTTCTTACAGCAATATGTTTTAATTGATTTTTAGTAAATCTGTTTGGAGCAAAATCTTTCTTGTCATTTTTCTTAAATATAGAAGCATCTTTAACAGATTCCCATCTATCCATAAAAATTTTTCTATCATCTGGGTTTTCCATTATAAGATTTAAAAAATTTTCTGCTTTTTCTTTTTCGGTTACATCTGTACGATAGAAAGTTTCTAATTTTTTTTGATGAATCATTGGATTTTTAGTTATTTCAATAGCTGTATTTATTAAAGAAGCATATAAAAAAACATTTTGTTTAATTACTTTTGGACTTAATGTACCATTTGACATTCTAAATTCGATTGTATTTTTATTAGGATTTCCTATGTTTGTCAAATTTAAACCTTTATATCTTCTTTCATCTAATTTATATTTACTTATAAAAGTTCTTAATTTGCCAAAGTTTTTATAAGATACTTTTAATGAGTCATTTTCAATTTGTTTTAAAATTTTTTTACCTATAGGTGATGCCATACCATTTCTCCATAATGAAGAAACTAAATGTATTCCTTTAAAATCTTTGTTTATGGCACCTTTTCTTAAAGGATGATATTTGTCATTACACATTTTATATATTAATTCTTCAGATTCTGCATATAGTCTTAAAAAATTTCTCATTTTATTAGGATCTTTTCTTAAACAATCAGCATCAAAATGAATATGAAGGCCACACTTGCTATCAGCAACAACGTGATTTCCGCTTTTTCCAGGAAACTTCTTTACATGTTCACAAATATCAGAAATATCTTTCCAAGTTTTTTCATTATCTTGTAAAATAGGTGAAACAAGTTCAGCACCGCCTTCAGAAACAAGTGCTTCTTCTTTTTCAGTTGCCATATGCCAATTTTTGCTTTTTATATATTCCGCACTTTTTCCCTCATATAAAGAGTTAATTCCTTTTGTTTCAACATTATTAAATTCTAATTCTATCCCAAACTTAAAATATTCAGGTAAGCCTAATTTTTCAAAAAAATCTGAATATTTCATATAAATTTCCTTATATAATAATGTATATTTTATTGGTTTTAACAAATATGTAATTGGTGCGCCATAGAGGATTCGAACCTCCGACCATTTGATTAAGAGTCAACTGCTCTACCAACTGAGCTAATGGCGCAAGTATATTAACATGAATATTATAAACAACTTAACTTTTTTTGTCAAGGAGAATTAATTTAAAAATTCATATTTGGGGACTATTTAGTTTTTTATAATTTAAACAAAAAATGTATAAAATTACGAATTTTAGAAATAATACATTTAAAAAAATAAAAATAGGAAAGGAGATTTAGTATAATCTAAAGTATGAGTACATTAAATCAATTAGAATTGCAAAATTTAAGGCAATGTATATATCACCAAGAAAATTTGTATGAAAAATTCACATATTATTCTGATTGTGCTGTGGATCCACAAATAAAGCAAATATTAAATAAGGCAGCACAAGATGCATTAAATTCAAAACAAAAATTAGTTTCTTTTTTGGAATAAATTTAATGAATAAAGAAGGTTTACAGGTAAATCCTTATAAAAAACCTAAATATTTTTATATAAGGAAAAGAAAAATTGGAAGAGAAAGTTATAGTAAATGATGTATTATCATCAATAAAATCAAATTTAAAGGATTATGGAAAGGTAATAGCAGAAACAGCTAATATGGAGCTGAGACAAACTTTTCAAAATTTAAGAAATTCATCTGAGAGTTTTGAATATGAATTATTTAAACTTGCAGAATCTAAAGGATATTATACAGTTTCACAAAAGGCTACGCAAGATGAGATTTCAAAGGTAAAAAAAGAAATTTCATTATAAGTACAAATTTAAAAATAAAAATTCAAAAATCTTTCATTATAAAAGGCAGACAAGGGTTTTACGTATTTTTATAACCTTAAATAGTCTGCTTTTTTATTGATTTTAAAAATTAGTATTATTTTATTACTTTTGAATAGTATTTAGATATAAGATATTTTTTATTTTTTTAAAATAAATTTAAGTAAAAAAATTAAGGCTTATAAAGCCTAAAAAATGGCAAAATTTGACTTTTATATAAAAATTTTGTATTGACAATAACTTTTAAATATTATAGGATAAATAAAGAGAGAAAAAATAAATACTTATGTTACAAAAGTGTTTCATTTTTATTGAAATGGTTGATACAAAAGGGGTGATTACAATTACTAGTGTTTTAAAAAATATTGTAATTTACTTAAGAGCTTGGATAAAATTTATAATTATGTTTCTAATAGGTTTTGCAATCATAGGATTCATAGTTTTTGTTGTATATAAACCAATGTATAGTGTATCTTTAAATGGAAATTTTATTGGATACACAGAAGATAGAAGTAAATTACAAAAGAAAATAGATCAATACATAAATAGTGGAGATACCAAAACAGTAGCGTTTGTTGAAATAGATAAAGAAAATTTGCCTGAATATAATTTGTGTTTACTAAAAAAAGGACTTACAGCAAATGATGATGAAATATTCAATAAAGTAATTAGTTCAGGAATACCATATTATAAATATTATGCAATTTTAGATAATGGTGAAGAAAAATATTATGTTCAAACATATGATGAAGCAGAAGCAATTGTTCAAGAATTAAAAGATAAGAATAGCCAAAATAAAGATGGTGTTTCTTATGTGCTTAAATATGAAACAGAACTAAAGCAATTTTCAGATAAAGAAACAACAGTTGCAGCATTATATAAAGAAATGCCAAAAGTTAAAAATACAAAAATTGTTACAGCAAAAAATGTAGATTACTCAAATACTGCATTAGGAATATCTTTAATAAGACCAGTATCAGGAACAATTACTTCAAGATTTGGTAGAAGATCAAGTGGAACTCATACAGGACTTGATATAGCTACTTCAAAAGGAACACCAATTAAAGCTGCAGCATCTGGAACAGTACTTTATGCAGGATATAAAGGTTCTTATGGAAAAATGGTAATTATAGCACATACAGATTCAGTTCAAACATATTATTGCCACTGTAATGCAATATATGTTAATGTAGGTCAAAATGTTTCACAAGGAGATACTATTGCTGCTGTTGGTTCTACAGGAAATTCAACAGGACCACATTTACATTTAGAAGTTAGAGTAAATGGAGTAGCAAAAAATCCTCAAAACTATGTATACTAAAAATAAAATAAATGCAAAACGGTATAGTTTAAAACTATACCGTTTTGTTTTATAGATTTATGACATCTAATTTTAATTAAGATAAAAAAATCTTTTTTTCTTGATTCCCTAAAATTAGATGTTTTTTGTATGTTTATAGTTTTAATAAAAACTGGAAAAATAAATAAAATTAGTAATAAAAAAAATATAAATGATGATAGCATAATTTCCGCTAAAAAACTTGATTTTTAATCAAAATTTGTAACCAATTCTTTATATGCAAATTCTTTTTAAGTATATATAATCAAAGTATATTATATTGAAAGGAATAGGTTTAAAGTAAGTTATGAAAAGGATTACAAAAAAATGTATAGCAATTTTAATGTTATTAATAATATTCTTAACACAAAGTAGTACAGTTACAATTGCAGAATATATTAGCAATGAAGTTGTAAACTATGGTGTTGTAATTAAAATTGAGTCACAACAAGAAACAGTAAAAACTGGAGAAGTGCAAAATGTAACAGTAAGAAGTTCTTATGCAAATCCAAATGATGAAAAATATGAAAAAGTAAGAATATATCTTTGGGAATATGCAGAAGACTTTTTAGATAATTATCAAAAAGAAGATTATAAAAAGATACCAAATAAAATTGCAGAAATTTTAAACTTAGAAGACAATAAAATGGTCTTTTCTTTATTAGATAATCAAGATTTAACAGTAGTTGTAACTTATGTGGAAACAGAAACTGAAAAATATCTTGAATTCGAAATGCCACCAGGAACATCTTGTAATATGGAGATGGAATTTAGAGTTCCAAATGGTATTACAGATGATGTTGGACTTATTTTAGAACCTAAAATTATAAATGAAGATGGAGAATCAGCAACAAATAATCACATAGATAAACCAAAATGTGTATTTTGGGAAAGTGATTTTGGTTGGGAAAACTTACAAAAAAGTGTAAATTTTGAAAATGTTAGTATAAATAAAGATAATTCTTTAGGACAAGACTTAGTTTATTCTTTTTCAGGAAATACATTAAACAATAAAGGATTTGGAGATATTTGGACAAAAGAAATAATTTTTAAAGACATAATAGATATACCAAATATGGTTTTATTAGAAAATTTAGTAGTTGAAAGAAATGAAGAAGGTAATTTTACTGGTAAAATTATAGATTTAGATGATAATGAAATATTTAAATTTACTATTAATGATAGATATGAATATAATATCAATACTTTAGAAATAAAAGAAAATCAAATTATTATAGAAGTTTTAATAAAAAATCCAAATGTAAATGAAGAAAACGTATTAACTAGTGAATTTAATCCACTAAATGATATAATAATAGATTTAAATTCAAGTAAAATTAAAGTATCAGATGAATTCATATCAGATGGTACAGAAAAAATTCACAATAGTGTTGTTTGTAAATTCATTCCATATGTTTCTAATCAAGAAATAGTTTTGGAGTCTTTAGCTGATACTACTTTAGATAAAGATATTATAGATTATAATATGATTAAAACAGCAAATAAAACAAAAGCAATTTATGGTGATACTATAAATTATAATGTTGATATTACAAATAATGGTAGAAACAAGCTTACAAGAGAATTTTTTGATGTTTTATCAGATGGTATATATTTTAATGATAGTATGATAGAAGAATTAAAAGAACAAGGTTTTGATGTAGGACATGTAGAACTTATTCATGAAGATACTACTGAAAATAGCGGAGAAGTATCTTTTGCAAGTGATAATTACTGGGATTCAGAAAATGGATTACAAGCTACATATTCAGTAAATAAAGAAGTTTCTTTGCATGATGGAGTTAGACTTATTTTTGATGTTTCTGTCCCAAATGAAAATAATGTAAATGGTAAATTAGTTCCTTATATTGCATTACAAATGGGAAACAATAGTGATGATTGGAGCGGATGGATTGATACATCAACAGGAATTAGTTTTGATAATGCAATTATAAAAGATAATAAAAAAGTAGTTACAGTTTCAATTAATGTACCAAGTGATTGTATATCATATTCATATTTGCAAGCAATAAGTATACAAATTTTTGGTAGTGGAAGCGATTATTCAGGTGAAGTAAATGTAAGTAATGTTAAATTATATGATGGACCTATAGAAGTAAGTAATTCCGAAATTATTACTTATCAAAATAAAGAACAAGAAATTAAAAGTGATAATGTTTCTTATGATTCTGAAAATAGTTGGGATAGTGAAAAATTTAATTGGGAAGTAAACCTAAATGGTGTAAAAAATGAATTAGATGATAAAACAACAGTTACTTTTGATTTAAGTATAGATAATGTAACTCTTTCTGGAAAAATTATTCCTATGATTGTACTTCAAACAGAAGAAGATTGGAGTGGATGGCTTCAATCTCAAAAAGTATTAACAAATTCTGATTTTAAAGTTAATGGTGATAAGAAAACAGCGAATGTATCAGTTGTAATGCCTTCTGAACTTGTTAATCAAAATATATTACAAAAATTTATAATAAAAATTGTTGGTAGTTTAACAGGATATTCAGGAAATATTACTATAGGTAATATTAAATTGTCAACTGGAAAAAATATGCCTAATAATTATATAAGAAAAGAAATAACAGTAGAGGGATTTTCAAAAGAAACAATTTCATATTCAGGAACAATAGGAACTATGGAAGAAGGAACAGCATCAAATAATGCTTTTTTTGGAAATGATTCAGGATATATAGAAGATGATGTTAGTGTAAAAATAGATGAAAGAAATTCAGATGGCGTAGAAAACACTAATAGCAATTTATCTTTAAATAAATATATAGAAGGAAGAGCAATAAATGGTGTTCAAACTAATTCTGATTATATAACTGTTAATTCACATAATTACACAGATTCATTAAATGTTTTAGGACCTGGTGATGTTATTTATTATACAGTTGAATTAAAAAATGATGGTACAGAAGATGAAACAGTTAATTTAGAAGATTATAGTCCTTTAACGGGAAATTATAATTTTTATAATGGTACTTATATGAGATATTTAAATTCATATAGTTATAATCCTAGAGGATTTACAATGAATTCAAATTATTATTTAAAAATGTATGGATTAGATCAAACATATACGAATTTTAATCCTGAAGGAAAAATTGATTTATATAAAGACTTTGTTGATTCACAAACATTAACTAATATAAATAATACTGGAGAAATTTATTCATTTACTTTAACTATTCCAGCAGGTGAAACATATAAGCAGACTTTTATATTACAATTACCGACAGATACAAATAAATCAGATAGTAATATTACTGAATATGAAAAATGGGAAATATTAATGAGACAAAATTTAACAGCAGGTAATGCATATTCAGGAAATGATCCACGTAATTATAATAAATTTGTTTGGGATGATTCAAATACTCCTGCAAATACTATTGTAATAAAAGATACTAAAGTAGGAGCAATGGTATATCATAAACTAAGAAGAAATTATCAAATTAATAAATTTGTAGCTGGAGAAGAATTACGTAATCAAGAATGGGGTAATACTTATTTAGCACTTCATGGAAATTATTATAAAAATAATGTTCATGATATTAGTACTTCAACAGAACAATTTGTTATATATGGAGTTACGTTAATAAATGATTCATCAGAAATTTTAGATATGTCAAAAACTCATGTTATAGATACAATACCAAGTTCTATGGATTTTGTTGGAACAATGCAAATGAATTCAACATCATATTATGGAGGTCGTGAAGAAGAAGATGAAAATGGTATAAAATTTAGTTATGTAGGTAATGTAAGTTATGGTACTACAGAAGCTCATTATGGAAGTAAAATGATTAAAATTATGGATAATAATGATACATCAGGTAATTATACAGGTAATTATCTTTTTTCACAATCTAAAAAAGATCCAATAGGTGTGAGAGGATATAATAAAAATGGAAATACAGTAGAATTTTTATTTGATACTGGAAACTTTATGAAACCTTATTCTTATACAGTATTTTATTATGTTTGTAGAATGAAAGGTTCTGGTAGCACTGATATAGAAAATAAAGTTAATTGGGACTTTTCAGAATTAATGAATAATATGATTCCTTCAGATTTTGGAATGTCTGATTTTAATGTTCAATATTCTGAAACACCACAAGGTTATAGTTCAGGATATAGTGACATATTAGGAAAATGTAAAAAAGAAAGTACTAATTTTAATATATCTTCTACAGTATATCAAAAGGCTTCATCAGTTGTTAAAGCCAATATATACAAATCAGTTGTTGGAAACAATAATTATGAAGATGTTATTGGAGAAGGCGATAAAACAGCAAAACTAAATTACTATTCTAAAAATATGAATGAATTTTTCTTAGATGAAAATAATGTAGTAACATTTTGTCTAGCAGTTGCAAATGATACAGTTGGAATAAGTCCATCTTTTACAGTAAATGATAGTTTACCTAAAGGATTTGAATTTTTAGGTGTACATACAATAACAGAAGATTATGATATATACGAAGGAACAGCAAATAGAATAAAATATGAATATGAAAATAATGCAGGCATTAAAGGAGAAAGCTATACAGGAGAAACACTTACTGTAGGTGCACAGGAACATTATTTATCACCTTTAATTACAAATAGTGGTTCTAGTATTAGTGGAGCAATATTAAATGGTTATAATAGAAGTCATGAATCTTTAGTAACAACAAATAGAGATCATACATCACAAGGCCAAAGTTATCAATCAGGCGGATATTACTATTTTAGTACTTCTGGTAATTATGAACAAGGTCAGAGATTATCATTTAATATATATCAAAGTGGTAGAAATGTAACTTATATTATTTATAGTTGTAGAGTTCATCCAGAGTATTTTGTAAAAGATCAAATTGTTAAAAATTCTGCTAGTTTGAGCGGAAACTATATGTATTGGAATGGTATGAAATTTGCTCCATTTTATAATAGTGATTTATCAAGCGTTAGAATAAGCGAAAAAAATCAAAATATTTGTAAGGGAATATATAAAGGATCAGAGTTACCAAAAGATCAAATTTGTTATAGTAATATGGTAGAAGCATATTGCAATTTAAAGGCGGTAGAAAGAAAATCAGCTAATATTCAAAAAACTGTATTTGCAGCTTATGATAAAGATGATATTTCAAAAGGTGAAGCATATTATGAAACATCTGATCATCAATCAGTTAGAAAATCAAGTGATGGAACAAATTTAGGTACATTAATACAGTCTGGAAGAGGGTCAAATGTAAATGTTCCTTCAAAATCAATATTACATCAAGATGCAAATGTTTTAACATATTCACCAATAGATGGTATTCATGCAACACAAGATTATAGAAGTAGTGTAATTTGGAAAGTAACAGTAGAAAATGATGGAAAAGCAAAATATAATGCAGCAAACTTAATTGAAAAAATCGATAATCCTTTTAAGCTTTATGGATATACAATAGTATTAAAAAATAAAGAAGGAAATATAATAGGTGCGTTTTATCAAGACTATAAAGGGGTGAGAGAGCCAGATACCACTGTTTCCGAATATACTTCTAAAGTTACTGGTAAAAGTGTAACAAGAAATGTTTACAATATAAATTTAATAAATGATTTAAATGAATCTGTGAGTGATGAAAGTATTACAGGAGAAAAAAATGATATAATAAATGCATTAGAAGAATTTTCAGAGGGTTATTCTTATGAAATTTATTTCTATACAGATATGGTTGAAGAATATTTAGATTGGTATTATGATACTACAATATTAAAATTAGATGAGATAGATACTTTTAATTTTACATCAAATCCATCAATTGAAAGTGATGTTGGAATTAGAAATGATGATTGGGTATCTGTTATAGCAAGTGATGGTATAAAATATATTGAAAAATATGATGATGAAGATGAAAAAGATGTAAATTCAAAAAGAGATATAATTCATACAGATAGTTGTTATGAGTTAGAAGCAGGAGATAAAGAGGTTAACTTTACTTTAGAAGTTGGTTCTTATTTGTATCAAACTCAAAATTATAAAGATGGACAATTGGACAATATAATAGTTTATGACTTGCTTCCAGGTATAAAAACAGGAGGTATTGGAAAAAATGAAGTTGGCGGAGGCTATACTATCAATACCGATAGTTTTAATGTATATATTTTAAGAACTGATGGAACTAAAGAACCTATAGAAAAATTTAAATATAAAGTTATGTATTCTTTAGAAGATTTACATGGTGGAAGACATCCAGATCCTATTTATGATACAAATGATACTGTATATAATGTAGATTTTACAAAAGCTAAACAAGAAGAAATTTGGCAAAAAGAATATAATAAAGATTGTAGATCCTTAAGAATTGTTTTTGATGGTAGTGTAGAATTAAAAAATGCAGATAGATTATATGTTGATTATAGTGTAACTATTAGAGATGATGCATTAGAATATTTAGAATATCATAATGTATTTGGATATATATATGATTGCATTTCAACAAAAGGTATAGAAAAAACACATAGATTATACGAAGATACCGTAGATGTAAGTGTTTTACCAGAACAACCACAAGAAATAACGTTTAAAAAATTATTATATGATATGTCTGATAACGTTCTTACAGAAATGGAAGAAGTTTTTGATAAAGAATTTACATTTAGAATATATAGTGCTAATGATAATATGACTACATATTATAATAAATTAGGAGAATTTAACTTAAAACCAAATCAAAAGATTACTATTTCTGAAATAGAAGAACAGATAGGAAAAAAATTAGATACCAATAAAACATATTATATAACTGAGTCAACAAATAGTTATACACAATTGAAAGATACTAAGGCATATATTAGGGGTAAAGAAGTAAAAGAAAATGTAAAAGCAGATAATAAAAGTTATTATAAAGGTTTTTATTTTAAATATTTAGAAAATGAAAAGCCAATGATGATTTATTTTAATAATGAAATAACATCTCGAGGAGTTATAGAAATTTATAAACGTGATGAAAATGATAGGAGCATTTCATTTAATGGTGATGCAAGTGTTGCATATCAAATTTTAGATGAAAATGGAAAGGCACTTAAGTTTACTAAAAACAGTAATAGTATTAATAATTTTTATTATGATGAATACGGAGGAAATGACATAGTAGAAGTTGGAATTTATTATTGCTATATAAGAAATCTACCTTTAGAAAAAACTTATACAATTAAAGAAGTTAAAGCTCCAAACAATTATCAATTAACTGATGAAACAGTGGAAGTAACATGTGATAATACAAACACTAAAGTTGTATACATAAAAAATACTAAATTAAATAATCCTGTTAATTTAACTATTAATAAAATTGATTCTGAAACAAAAGAAACAATTTCAACAGGAGAGACAACATTTGTTGCTAGAGAAAATTCATTATCATCATCAGATATGTTTAATTTTATAGATTTAAATATAAAAGATGAAAAAGGACATCATTACCGTATAGCTAATGAGGAAGATAGTGAAGATAATATTGTTAATGAATTAACTACTTTTAATAGTAAGATTTATATTGAAAATATCGGAGAGATAGACTATATGTATTTCTTTGAAATATCATCTGCATTTGGTTATGGTAATTTTTCAACTTCATATATAGGTCGTTATAGTAAATATAATGATGGTGGTGATACTGTTACTGAGGCAAGTATCAACATTAATAATACAAAAAGTGTAAATGATATGATGATTTATAAAAAAGATATAAATGATAATTCTTTACTAAATAATGTTGAATATGAAATATTATTAAATGATGAAAAAATGAAATTTGTAAAAGTAGATAATGAATTGCATAGTTATTTAGATACAGAATATGTAATACCAGTTTATAAAATGGTTCCACCAAATTATACTGGAGAAGATGCTATTACAAATATTTCCGCAGAAAATGGTATTATAAAAATTAAAGATGTTCCTCAATATGTAAATAATGTAAAAAATCCTTTTGACATTAAAGAAATTAAAGCACCAGAAGGATATCAAATAGAAGAGGAATTAATAGATTTAGTCTCTACTACAAATATATTGGATAAACCTGATAATGGTTACGTTAAATTAATAAAAAAAGATGATAAAGACAATATTTTTGTAGAACCAGTTGCATTTGAGATATATAATGAAAATGATGAAAAAGTATATTTTAACTTTAAACAGCAAAATGAAGAAAAAGGCAATATTTATGAATATTCAAAAGAAAATGAAAATGCAGTTTCTGAAATAGAAACAAAAGATGGAAAAATATTTATTAATAAATTACCATTAGGTAACTATAAATTAAAAGAGACAAAACCAGTAGATGGATTTATACTAGAAAATGAATATGTAGAATTTAGTGTTGATTATACAAATACATTAAATGATCCTCTAGCACTTGATGTAATAAATATCCATTCTACAGGAAAAGTAGTATTTACAAAAGTAAATACAAATAAAGAAACTATATTAGAAACAGCAACATTTAATATATTAAATTCTGATGATGAATTATTAAAATTTACAAAACAGGAAGATGTATATATTCCAGATGAAAATGGAACACCAGATGTTAGTACAACAGAAGGAAAAATAAGTATAAACAATTTACCTTTAGGAACTTATAAATTGGTAGAAACAGTAGCACCAGAAACATATAAAGCAGGAGAGATTACAGAGTTTAAAGTTAAAGGTGAAAATTATTATGAGCCTGCACAAATAAATGTTGTAAATAAACATGCTTATGGTGATGTAAATATAACAAAATTAGATGTTAATGGTGAAGTAATAGAAAGTGATGTAGTTACATTTAAAATTTATGATGAAAATAACAATGTTGTAAATTTTGAACTTAATAATGAAGAGGAAAATAAAACATATGAATACAATGTAAATGGAACTCATTCAAGAATTTCTACATCAAAAGGTAAATTATCACTTAAGAAGTTGCCTATTGGAAAATATTATTTAGAAGAATTAATCGCTCCACAAGGATATACTTTATTAGAAGATAAGCTTGAATTTGAAGTAACAGATGCAGAATTTACTACACCATTAGATTTTGCAGTAGTAAATCCAGATTACATATTTGGTTCTGAAGAGTATGTATCTTCATCTTTTGAAAAAATAGAAGAAAAAGATCTACCAAGCAATAATGGATACGGATATTTTGGAAAAGAATCTGATTACGAAATAGGAAATAAAAATTATATTTATGTAGATGCTAAAGAAGATACTGTACGTTATACATTGAGAATTGGAAATATGTCTAAACAGAACTTTGAAAATGTAGTTCTTATAAATAAATTACCAGATATTGGAGATACAGGTGTTATAAACTTAAATAAAGAAAGAGATTCTGAATTTACAGTTAAACTTGCAAATAATCCAAATTATGAGATTTATTTAATAGATAATAATCAAGAAATTGTTGAATCACCAGCATATACAATAGAATATACTGATGAGATTGCATATACAGAAAGCGATTGGAATGGTGATACAAATGATAGATGGTATCAAGAACCAAGAGAATCAACTAAAGCATTTAGAATAAAATTTGCAGAAGGATTTATATTACCATCATTGTATGGTATAGAGTTCAGATTTGATGGAACAATTCAAGATAATGCAGAACCAGGAAAAATAGCTTGGGATTCATTTGGATATCGTTACTATGTAAATGGAACACAACTATCACCAGAACCACCAAAAGTAGGCGTAAAGATACCTTATGAACCATTACTAACAAAAATAGTTGAAGATGATGTAGATGGCGAATTTGAATTTGAAATTTTTGAAAAAGACCCAGTAGAGGGAGAAAAATTAGTACATACACTTAAAGTAAAATCTGGAGAAACAGCAAACTTAGAATTAAAGAAAGTAGTAAATGGTGTTGAATCTGGATATTTAGAACAAGATAAAGATTATATAATAAGAGAAAAAACAACAAAACAATTTAAAGAAGTACATGTAGAAGGTATAAATGGAAAAGCATATTCTTTAACAGAAGGTGGAGCATTTGAATTTGAATATGATAAAGGTACTTTAGTGGATGTTACATTTACAAATGCTGAAAGAAAATTAGGAGAAGTTTCATTAGAAAAATTCGACTTAAAAACAGGTGAAAAATTACCTGGAGCAGAATTTGAATTAAGAGATTCAGATGGAACAGCTCTAAATGTTGAAAAAGTGGAAGACCATTATGTATATAGAAAAGACAAAAATGAAAATACAACTACAAAATTATATACAAATGATGAAGGAAAAATAAATGTAAAAGAACTTCCATATGGAGATTATGTATTATATGAAACAAAACAACCAGATGGATACTTATATGGTACAAAACACGACTATAAATTCACAATAAATGATGATGCATTCGATTTAAAAGCTAATGGTGAAGTTGTTGTAAAACCTATAAAAATAGATGTATATAATGAACCAACTCAAATAATGCTAGAAAAATATTATGATGAAGAAATTCATGGAGTAAAATATGATGGAAGTATAGATGGTGCATTATTACAAATTTGGGATAAAGATAAAAAAGTAATGTATAGTGAAATAACAACAGATGGACTAGGCTCATTAGATGTATCAAGATTACCAATTGGTGAATATGTTCTTGTAGAAGAAATAGCGCCAAAAGGTTTCAAAAAGGCAGATGATATCTATTTCAAAATATCAGAAGATGGAAAATTAATTATAGATGAAAAAGAAGTAGAAGATAAAACAGTAAAAATGAAAGATGAAGCTTTATTAGGAAAAATCATACTTAATAAAAAAGCAGAAGTAATAAAAGATATAGGAGTTTTTGAAGTAATAGGAGGACTATTACAAAGATTATTTAGTTGGATTACAGGCACATTAAAAGATGTATCTTTTGAAATATATGCATCAGAAGATATATATATTCAAGATAAACTTGTATTTGAAAAAGATAAACTAATTGATACAATAACAACAAATGATCTAGGTGTGGCAATATTAGAAGATATTCCAGTTGGTAATTATTATGCAGTAGAGGTAAAAACAGGAGATGATTACGAATTAGAAAAAATACCAATTTCTTTAAAATTAGAATATGATGATACAGATCAAGAAATTGTTTGTGAAAAAACTATTGTAAACGAAAGAAAAATAGCAAAAATAAACATTCATAAAACAGATTCAAAAGATAAGAATATACCAGTAGAAAATGCAGTGTTTGGACTATATTCAGCAGAAAAACAAGGTATTTTCAAAAAGGATGAATTAGTATTAATAGCAATAACAAATAGTGAAGGTATTGCAACTTTTGGAGAGAATTTACCAGTAGGAAAGTATTATATTAAAGAAATACAAGCTCCAGAAGGATATTATAAATCAAAAGAAAGAATTGATTTTGAATTTAAAGATACTGATGAATTTAATTTTGAATTTGTAAATGAAAAGAAACCAGTAGAAGAAAAACCTGTAGTTCCAAATGTTACTGTAGTAAATAATAATGTAACAAATAACTACATATATGGAACTTCAAGTACTTCAGGATCAAATGGTGCAGTAGCTTCTTCAGGAGAAAGAACTCCAAATACAGGAGACCTTTTACCAATAATAGTTTCTTACATCATGAGTATAACGTTAATTGCAAATATAGCTCAAATAATAATTAGTAAGAAAAAGAAAAAATAAAAAAGAATCATAAAAAATAAACCTTTACTAAGAAAACAAAAAATAGATTTGAATTAATAAAATTCAAATCTATTTTTTTATATTAAAGCTTGTATTGCAGAATCTTTAATAAGTAAATTACTAAATTCTTCAAATCTAATTAAGGCTAGTTTTGAAAAATTTATAGCTGTTTTAAATTCAGAAATTATAGCAATGTTTTTTTCTTTTGTTTTTTCATCTAAGCCTTTAAAATCGATTTTAAGAAAGTAAAAATTTTTATATTGATAAAGTGAGCTTTTAAAGTTTAAATTAGGTATAATTTTATTTAAAGCGTTACAGAAGGCATATAATTCTGTATTACTATCAAGTTTATAAATAAATTCATTATTACAGTTTTCCATATAAGAATTTAGTATTTGTTTTACTATAATAATAAAAAATTTATTATTAAATGAAATCGTATCATATATAAGATTGGAGGTAGAAAAATTAAATCCTAAATCTTCATTAGCTATATCTAGAATAGCCAAGAAAAAATTTTGAGATTGTTTTGAATTTGATAAAAAAGAATGAACTGATATATTATTTTCTTCAAGTTCTTTACTACTGAACATAATTTTCAATTTATTTTCACTTATTTTTTCTATTTTCATTAGATATCCTCCAATAAAATTATTATACAATATTTAATCTAAAAGTAAATGTAAATAAATGTTATAAAGTTTTTTTAAGTGGTAAAATTTTATTAATGCTTTGAACTAATAAATTATATGTTTTAAAAACTATTTAAATGCAACTGTATAAAGTAAATAAAATTTAATATATCAATTGAAAAACTAAAGATAAAATTTAATATAAAAAATATGAATAAATTACTTGAAAAAATAGATATATCAATATATAATATTGAAGTAAAATTATAAATTTCCGTAAGAAAAAATGGAGGTAAAAATGGACGAAAAAAATTTTTGGGTTTTCTTCATATTTATACTAGCAGGTTTAGTTTTAGGTCGGTTTATTAGGAGAATTAGCAGGTAGAGTAGGATGGCTATGGTGGTTATCTTACGGAGAAGAATTTGGCCTATCAAATCCAGTTACCTTAGATTTAAGTGTACTAAAGATTACATTTAGTTGTATGGTTAAAATAAATATAGCTAGTATAATAGGTATGGCTCTTGCTGTATTTGTATATAGAAAGATTTAGTAAATTACAAATATAATAGGGAAAGGAAGATTTTGATGAATAGAAATAGACAAACAGAAATATTAGGTGGAATTATAACAGTTGTTATTTTAGTACTTTTAATATTTCTATCAAATGTCGAAGTAAATAAACTTTCATATATCGAAAGTGTTGCAAGTTCTATTATTAATCCAATTCAACGAATATTTGCAGATATTAGAAACAAAATAGAAGGAAATTCTATTTATTTTTCAAATATGGATAGTATTACAAAAGAAAATGAAGAATTAAGAGCTAGAAATAGTGAATTGGAAACTGAATTAAGAGAACTTGAAAAGATTAAAGCAGATAATGCTACACTTCAATCATATATGAATTTAACACAAAAATATTCATCATATAACACAATACCTGCCTATGTAATAAATAAGGATGTAAGCAATTTTAGCAGTACACTTGTTTTAAATGTAGGTTCAAAAGATGGTGTAAAAGAAAATATGACAGTAATTGCAGATAAAGGGTTAGTAGGACATGTAATATCAGTTACAGAAAATACATCAAAAGTACAAGTTATTATAGATGCTGCATGTACTGTAAGTTGTACAATAAGCACAACAAATGAAAGTATAATTTGCAAGGGAACTCTAGAAAATAATCAAGTTCTTAGAGCTTCTTATATACCAACTGGAGCAGAACTTATTCAAGGAGATACAGTATATACATCAGGAATTGGTGGAATATATCCAAAAGGAATTATAATAGGTACAATAAAAGAAATAGTAACAACAAGCAATATCACAGATAGATATGCAATTGTAGAACCAGTAGTAGATTTTTCAAAAGTAGATACAGTATTACTAATAGTTGATAATTAGATTTAAATAAAAAGGTTAAAAAAGGCACTCTAAAATAGTAAATTTTAAGATATTAAATTAAGTTAAATTTTAGGAAGGATTAGCATGAAAAAATTCTCTATAATAACAATATTAATAATAGTTTTTTTCATAATATATTTTCTACAAGAAAATATATTTAATGCTTTTACTATAGCCGGTATAAAGCCTAATTTATTTATTATTTACATATTATTTATAGGACTTTTTGCAAATCAATTTGTTGGAATATCTTTTGGAGTAATTTCGGGTTTAATTTTAGATTTATTATATGGAAAAACAATTGGTGTTTCTGCAATAATGTTATGTGCTATTGCATATTTAGGTTCTTATTTCGATAAGAATTTTTCAAAAGAAAATAAAATGACAATAATATTTATGGTAATTGGTGCAACAGCTGTTTTTGAGTTTGGTTCATATTTTATAAACTCAATAATATTAAATTTTGAAAGAGAATATTGGAATTTTATAAAAATTTTATTTGTAGAAATAATATATAATATTTTATTATCTATCATCATATATCCAATGTTCCAAAAATTAGGATATATTGTAGATAGAAACTTTAAGAAAAACAATATTTTAACAAGATATTTTTAAAAAAATAAAATTAGAAAGAGGGTGATATTCTGAAACATGTAAATGAAGTAGAAAATACTAATTTTAGATACAATATTTTAGTTACAATTGTATATGTAGTAGGAATAATTATCCTTATTAGATTATTCAATTTACAAATAGTAAATGGTGCAGAATATCGTGAAAATTCAAATACAAAATTAGCTCGTGAAGCAAAGATAGAAGCAGCAAGAGGAAGTATTTTAGATAGAAGTGGAAATGTACTTGTAAGTACAGAAATGAAGTTTTCTCTTGAAATGTATAAATCTAAAACAGATGATGAACAATTAAATAAATCAATATCTCTTATGACATCAATATTAGAAAACAATGGTAATTCTTATGTAGATACTTTTCCAATTAGTATTGAGCCATTTGAATATCATTTTAATAGTGATGAAGAGCTTTCAAATTGGAAAGAAAAATATGAAATTCCGGAAACTGCATCAGCAGAAGAAGCATTTTATTTGTTTAGAGACAAATATAATATAAATAGTGAAGATGTAAAAGAAATTAGAAGAATTTTGGCTATCAGATACGCAATAAGTACAATAGGTTATTCAACAACAAAATCAATGGAAATTTCAAGTGAAATATCTAGAAATGCAGCAGTTCAATTACAAGAAAATTCTCAAAATCTTACAGGTATAAATATAGTAGTAGAGCCTATAAGAGTTTATCATACAGGAAATTTAGCATCACACATTATAGGATACATGGGAAGAATTTCAGAAAGTGATCAAAAAAGTTTTTCAGCTGAAGGTGATGATTATGAA
Organism: uncultured Clostridia bacterium; assembly: GCA_947627185.1. GTDB lineage: Bacteria > Bacillota > Clostridia > TANB77 > CAG-508 > Scatovivens. Next base: position 36,518 of record CANQVF010000016.1, read on the forward strand.
TATGCACCAGATGACAAAGTAGGAAAAACAGGAATAGAAAAAGTATTTGAAAAATATTTAAGAGGACAGGATGGAATAAAGCAAATAGATATGTCTGTTGATGGAACTGTTACAGGTGAATATACTTCAGAAGAAGCAATAGGTGGAGCAAATGTAGTTCTTACAATAGATGCAAATCTTCAAAGAATAGCAGAAGATGCATTGGAAAGAAACATTACTAAAATTAGAGAAGGTGGCTTTGGTCAGGCTTTTCCAGCAGAAAAAGGTTCAGTAGTAGTTACAAATGTTCAAACAGGAGAAATTCTTGCAATGGCAAGTTATCCAGATTATGAACCAGCACTTTTTTACAATGGAATTTCAAATGCAAAATATCAAGAGTATAATTCAAATGGAGCTTTTTTAAGTAGAGCAACACAAGGTGAATATCCACCAGGTTCAATTTTTAAAATGGTAACTGCAATTGCAGGTTTAGATTCAGGATCTATTTCATCAAATGAACTTATAAATGATAATGGAAGATATATAGTTTCAGATGATCCAGAATATAATAATCCAGCTTGTTGGTACTTTAACGATTATGGTGTAGGTCATGGTAAATTAAATGTTGAAGGTGCACTTATGAAATCTTGTAATTACTTTTTCTTTGAAGTAGGTAATAGAGTTGGAATAGATAAATTAGATGAATATGCAGATTATTTTGGACTTGGTAGAAAAACTGGTATTGAAATTCCAGAATCTCAAGGAACTTTAGCTTCAAGAGATGTGGCTAAATCTAAAGGAGAAGTTTGGTCAAAAGCTTATACTGCATCTGCTTCAATTGGTCAAAGTTATAATGCTTTTACACCAGTTCAAATGGCAAAATATATTTCTATGGTAGCAAATGGTGGTCATCCATTAGATTTATCAATTGTAAAAAATGTTATTAATTCTAATGGTTCACAAGTATCTGAAAATGAATTAAATGAATATGTAAATAAAACTTTAGGTACAGAAAATGTTAATATGGAAGATAGAAACTTTAATCAAGAAATTATGCAAACAGTGCATAGAGGAATGAAATCTGTTGCTGAAGAAGAGGGTGGAACAGCTTACAATATATTCAGAGACTTTGAAATAGAAATAGGTGGAAAAACAGGTTCTGCCGAACTTTCAAACAATAAAGATTCAAATGATGTAATAGCTTGGTTTGCAGGATTTGCACCTTATGAAAATCCAGAGATAGCAATAGTGGTTATGGTAGAGAAAGGTGGACATGGAAATTATACAGCAGAAGTTGTAAGAGAAATAATGGCAGAATATTTTGGAATGAATATGGAAGAAGTGTTTGAAGATATGTCAGCTATTACAGAAGTTGAATCTTTTAGATAAAAGGAGAAAAAAGGATGTTTAATAATATAAAAATTAGTCAAACAACAAATGAAATAATATTAAATGTTAATATTATAGCAGATATTAAAGAAATATTAGAGGAGTTAGATTTAAAGCTTCCAAGATTAAAAGAATTCTACAAAACTTCTACTATACCAATAAGAATTACAGGAAAATTATTTACAGATTCAGAAGTAGAGAAAATAAAACGAAAAATAAATGATGAAATACAAGTAGAAATAAAATTTGATAATGTTTCAGATTTACTTCGGACTTCATGCAATTAAAAAAACTTTTGAATCAGAAACAGATATTTCAGAAACAAAATTTATACAAGGTTCTTTAAGATGTGGAAGAAGAGAAGAATATCCAGGAAGTTTAGTAATATGTGGTGATGTAAATTCTGGTGCAGAAGTAGTAGCAGGTGGAAACATTATGATTTTAGGTGCTTTAAGGGGAGTTGCTCATGCAGGAGCAAATGGTAATACTATGGCAATGATATCAGCAAACTATATAGATGTAACACAAATAAGAATTGCAAATTTAGTTACAGAAGTTGCAGAAAGAACAGATAAATGTCCAATATGTAAAATAGAAAATAATGAAATAATAATTATTTAAGAAAATTTGAACGAAAACAGCTTAAATGTTTGGATTATATAATTAGTAAAAATAAGGTTATGATTAATATAAAATCATAATCTTTTTTATTTTGTAAAAAATCTAAACCTAAATCCAAATTTTCCATTACACTAAGTAAATTTGCAATTTGTATGTACTTATCAAGTTTTTCTTTTTTATTTTCCTTTAGAAAAGGTTTTAATGAATGTAAAAGCTTATTTCTTGCTGAATTTTGATTTTGATTCATCATAGATATAATGTTTTTAATTTTTAAAATAGTTTCTACATCCAAAGAAAAATCAGAATTGTTATCAGGTGGATTATTTCCACCTGATATATTATTTATATCTATATTTTTGTCTTTTAAGATATCAGAAAATTTATTTATGATGTCAGAAAAATCTTCATTCATATTATTTATTATCCTTATTAAGATTGTTTTTTATGTTTGAATTTTCTAAGATTTGTTTTGCTTTATAAATATTTTTCTCTAATTCTTCCTTATCCATTTTTGATATGGCAGAAAGAAGTTTATTTATATCCATATTATCCAAACCGATAACCTCCCTTATACAATATTATTATTAATATATGCAAATTTGATTTGAAAATTGCAATTAAATAGAAAATTCTTTATATAAGTATAGAATTTTTTTAATATATAATAAAAAGAACTTTATTTAAGCTATTAATGTGGTATAGCCTATAAAGTTCTCTTAATTTTATAGTTTTATTATAAGGTTTGTGAATTTAAATTTTTTGGATTTCTTCTTTTGTAAGTCCAGTTATTTTTACAATATTTTCTATTTTTTCTCCAGATTCAAGCATAGTTTTTGCTATTTTTATTATTGCATTTTTTTCACCTCGTTCAACACCTTGCTCAACTCCTTTATCAAATCCTTCTTCATAAACATATGCTTCTCTTGCTTTATCATCCATTATTTTCTTTTCCATCAGCTCTGCTATTCTCTCTTCATATTCATCTTGTCTCATTTTATCTAATTCTTCTTTCGCTTTCTTTATATCTTTATTTTCTTTCATTTCTTCTTCCTCCATACTGTCTGGATTTAATAAAAATTTTGCCCATAAAATTAACTTTTCTTCTTTTCTATCATTCTTGCTGATAAACTTTTCTAGTTTGGGTAACTCAATTATATGTAGTTCAAATACTTCTGTCAATATCGTTTTTCTATAATCTTTTTCTCTTATTTTCCATTCTGTATGAAATTTTTTTATTTCTTCATTTCCAACTTGTCCAAATATTTTTTTAAAAACATAATCATTTGTTGGAACAACTGCTGTGTGTTTTTCTATATTCATTCCTCCTTCTTATGTATTTTTATGATTTTTTGAAAATTTTTGACGATTTGTCATAAGATAAAAATTTTAATTTTAAGATTAATTATAAAAATTTAAATTTAGTTTTTTATAAAATAAAACTATAAAATTTGAAATATAATAGCATGATTTAATTTTGATGTCAATAAAAAATAAGTAATATCAAAAATTAATCTTCCCGTATGTAATTATAAGAAATTTATAATTATATTACTAAAACAGTTTTAAAATGATTTTTTCTTACGCAATCAATAAATATAGAAATTTTAAAAAAAATAATATGAAAAAGTAATTAAAATTTTATAAAACTTTATATTTTAAGCACAAAACTTCCAAAAAGAATTTCCGTAAAGTGTTAGATGTTAAATCGATGAAATACATTGAAAATAGGGATTTTGACTATTGATTTTCCTCAAAAAATGATTAAAATTATACTTATAAAAAATAGTAAATGATACTATGAAGAGAAAGGTATTGAAAGGAAAAATTAAGATTATGTGTAAGAACAAAATTCTAGAAAAATTGTTAGCAATAATCCTAATATTTACATTAACATTTGCAAACTTTGCACTTGTATCTAAAAGTTATGCAGCAAGCTTTGCAGAAGTTTTATTTGGCGTAAACAGTGACACTGGTAGCAAAAATGTTGATTTTGACGCTTATTTTCAAGCTGAAGGAGAAAAAGGTACTTCAGTTATTAGTGATGTAAATAACAAAGAATTATTTATTAACATGGATTTAAGTGTGAGAAAAGAAGGCTATTTGAAGGATGCAAAAGTCGAGATTATTGGAGTAACAGAAGAAAAAGACTTAAACTTTAGAGTAAGAGAAGAAATAACAGAAGAAAGTCAAGTGATTGAAGAAGTTCAAGAAGAAACTGAAAATGCTTTAGAAGAACAAGCAAATTCAGAGCAAGAAAATGTAGAACAAAAAGATGAG
>CANQVF010000017.1 GCA_947627185.1 uncultured Clostridia bacterium
GAATCGTTATTAACAATATAAGGTACTCAAACTATATATTTTTCAAAAAAGTGTGACATATGTTTGACTAACCTACAGTTATTTTTGTATTATTAAGGATAATTAAGTAGACTTTTTTTTTATGATGTGATAAAATATTCAAAATTATAATAATAGTTAAAAATATAAGAAATATAAAATAAGGGGGCTAAAAATTATGGAATTAAAAAGATGTGCTCGTTGTGGCAAATTCTATGCATCAGATGTAGAAGTATGTCAAGAATGTGAAAAAAAAGATTTAGCAGATTTAAGCAAATTAAAAGGTTTCTTTGCTGAAAACTATGTTAGTGGTGTTTCAAAAGGTGAAATATCTGCTTCAACAGGAATTAGTGCTAGAAATTTAAATCGATATTTAAGCTATGAAGAATTTAGTGGAATTTATATTACTGATGGTTTTAATAGTGTAAATGAAAACTCAGCAGATGAAGAAAAAATTAGCTTATAATATTAGGAGGAATATAATGACAGACATAATTAAAGAACTTGAAGAAAGAGGTTACATAGAACAATTAACAGATGAAAAGGAAATAAGAGAACTATTTCAAAAAGAAAGTGTTAGATTTTATATTGGAATAGACCCAACTGCAAATAGTATGCATATAGGACATTTTGTTGCATTAATGGTTGCTTCTCGTATGCAAAAAGCTGGACATAAACCAATTATTTTAATGGGAGGTGGAACAGCTACAATAGGAGATCCATCAGGCAGAACAGATATGAGACAAATGCTTACAAGAGAGCAATTAGATTCAAATGTTGAAGCTATAAAAAAACAAGCTGAGAGATTTGTTTCTTTTGAAGGAGATAATGCAGCTATTATTGTAAATAATGCAGATTGGTTATTAGATTTAAATTATATAGATTTTATGAAGGAAATAGGTAGTAAGTTTACTATAAGTCGAATGATTGCTCAAGAGTGCTATAAAACAAGATTAGAAACAGGATTAACTTTTTTTGAAATGGGATATCTATTACTTCAAAGTTATGATTTCTTATATTTACATGATAAATACAATTGTAAATTGCAAATTGGTGGAAATGATCAATGGTCTAATATATTAGGTGGAGTTGAATTAATTAGAAAAATTGGTTCACAAGATTCTTATGGATTAACATTTAAACTTCTTACAACTGCTGAAGGAAAGAAAATGGGAAAAACCGCAAAAGGAGCATTATGGTTAAATCCCGAAAGAACATCCCCTTATGAATTTTATCAATATTGGAGAAATATTGGAGATACTGAAGTTAGAAAAGTTTTAAGTCTTTTAACTTTTTTACCAATGGAAGAAGTTGATAGACTATCTTCTCTAAAAGATGAGAAAATAAATGAAGCTAAAAAAGTAGCTGCTTTTGAAATAACAAAATTAATTCATGGAGAAGAAGAAGCAATAAAAGCTCAAAAATCAGCAGAAGCATTATTCGAAAATAATGGAAATGTAGAAAATATGCCAACAACTAAAATAGAAGATATAAACATTTCTATTTTAGATGCGATAGTTTTATCTGGAATTGCACCTTCAAAAGGTCAAGCTAAAACTTTAATTTCACAAGGTGGAATTACATTAAATGATAATAAGATTGATGATATAGGTTATAAATTATCTGAAAAAGATTTTGAAGAAGGATATGCTATTTTGAAAAAAGGTAAAAAAGTATTCCATAAATTAGAAAAATAGAATAAAAATAGTTTAAAATATCATCTTAAAATGAATTTTAAACTATTTTTTTATTATTAATTTTAAGGAGAACATATATGAATAAAAAATTAATTGTAGGAATAACTATATTAGGTATTATTTTAATATTTGCATTGTTTTTTGGAATAAGAGCAATAAGAAATTTTATTATCATACAAAATATTTTTTCAGAAATTGAGTCTAACATTCAAAAAGATAATTATTATTTAAAAACTACTATTTCTCATGATGGAGAGAGTTCTATAACCAAAATTTATTATAAAGATGGTATAGGAAAAATGATTGCAGAAAACGGCATATATACATGGGTAGATGGTAAAGATGCTTATATGGTTGATGAAGCAAATAAAATATTATATGTGTTGGATTTGAAATCTTCTTTAGGTTTAGTATCAAATGAGATGTTTGCAAGTTTGATTCCAGGATATAGTAAAAATATTTTTCAAAAATTTGTTATGGCAGGAAACTTACAAAATAGTATTAAAACAGAAAAAGTAAATGAGAAGAAATGCTATAAAATAACAATTCAAGAAGAAAAAGCTTTAAAAACATATTGGATAGAAAAAAATTCTAGTAAACCGATAAAAGCACGAATTGAATTTGATACAGGAATTATATATGAATATGATTATGAGTTAAGATTTAATGTTGTAGGAATAAAAGATGTTGAACTTCCAAAAACAGATGATTATCAAAAAATTGAGATTCAAACTAATGATTAAAAAATTTTTTTTAAATTAAATTTTTTATAAAATTATTTTTTAATTAAAACTAAATTAAGTTTTAGCTAAAATTAAAAAATTAAATTAAAAATAAATTTAATTAAAAATTTCTTTAAATTAAAATAAAAACTATACTAATGTTAATTCAACAAGTTACTTACGTTCAAATAATTATCGTAGAATTGGTAAATAGCATTTTGGGCACCCTTCCATCAAAAGATGAACACTTTCCAAAAAATGTATTAACCAATTCTACCTCAATTATTTTCAATCCAGTAACTTATTTCATTAATATTAGTATAGTTTTTTTGAAATATTTGTTAAAATATTTGTAACGAAAATTCAATTTTTAAGTCATATTATAAAGGAGAAAAATATGCAAGATATTGAAGAAATATATAAAGAATATTTTGAAACAGTATATAAATATTTATTTTGCTTAACTCATAATAGTGATTTATCTGAAGAATTAACACAAGAAACTTTTTATAGAGCTGTTATAAGTATAAATTCTTTTAGAGGAGATTGCAAAATGTCTGTATGGCTTTGTCAAATTGCAAAGAATCTATGGTGTGATGAATTAAAAAGAAATAGAAAAACAGAAAATATAGATGAAAAAAATTTTGAATTTTTTAGCTCAGATAATGATTTAGAAAATAATGCAGTTTCAAAAGAAGAAAAAGTAAATTTATATAAAAAAATGCAAAAATTAGATGATTTAACAAGAGAAGTTATGTATTTACGAATTACAGGTGAATTGAGCTTTAAAGAAATAGGAGATATTTTAAATAAAACTGAAAATTGGGCGAGAGTAACTTTTTATAGAGGAAAAACTAAGATAAAGGAGGATAAAGAAAATGGATAATAAAAAAGAATGTAAAATTGTACAAGATTTATTACCAAGTTATGTTGATAATTTAACACAAAATGAAACAAATGATTTTTTAGAAAATCATTTAAAAAATTGTGAAGAATGTTCAAGAAAATTAGAAAAAATGAAATCAGAATTTAAATTAGAAAATAAGAAACAAAATAAAAAAGAAATAGATTATATGAAAAAAGTAAGAAAAAAAATTGGAATATTAAAAATAATATCTACATCTATTTTAACTTTAATTATTCTTACAATTGTTTTTGTTATTTGTAATTATTTCTTTATAAGATATGATGGGAAAATAGATAAGTCTGGTAATATGACAGAAGAAGAAATATTATCATTATTAGAAAAAGGTAGAGAAAATAAAAATTATTATTTAGAAGTTATTTCTTTAGCAAAATATAAAGAAGCAGATGATATTTTTTATTCTGATATACAAAGTGAATATTTTGCAAAAGATGGTGTTATTTTAAATATATCAAATGGTGGCAAAATTTATTATAATTATAATACTAATGAAGAAATATTTTGCAGTTCTGAAATAGATAACGAATATAAAACCGCTTATGTAACAACTTTACCAGAAGATAATAATTATAAAGGATTAGATTTTTTAAATGGCAACAATATTGATAGCAAAAATTATTTTTATAAATATATTGGAGAAAAAGAAATAAATGGTAAAAAATATATTGTTGTTGATATGAAATCAAAACCAGAAAATGAAGATTTTGGTTTATTAGAAAAAGTAATATCTAATTTATTTTCAAATAGAGTATTTATAAATAAAGATACTGGAATTATTGAGAAAACTGAAATGTTTGTTTTTACTAATTTTACTTTCCAAAAATTGGTAGAATATTACAATATACAATTAAATTGTATTACAGATGGAGATGTTGAAAGACCAAATTTATCAGGATATGTAGTACTTGAAGCCGAAAGAGCAAACTAATAAAGGAGGAAAAGATTATATGAAAAAACAAACTTTAATTGGTATTATTATAGGATTAGTTATTTTTATAATTATTGCTAGTTTATATATAAACTATACAAATAAAAGTAATGATGAATCAAATGGTTTTGAAGAATTGTTTTATGAAAAGTATATAAATAGAAAACAAGAAAAAAAGATCTTTAATCAAAATGAAGATAATAATTTTAAAGTATTTGGACTAAATTTAAAATTAAATTCTTATAATGTAGAAAAAGATAAAATGAAATTTAATATAGAAATAAAACCAGAAGATTTAGAAACAGATTATGATTATAGTACAATTAAATTTTCTTATTATATATATGATAATAATTATAATATTCTTACTAATAAATTATTATCAGAAAAAAGTAAATTAGTAGAACCATATTTTTACAAAGAAAATAAAAAGAATATATCTCAAAGCTCTTTGGCTAAATACAGAGAATATATACATGACACATACAAAATCTTTTCAAAAATGAATTTTACATTTGACAACAATCTTCATACTTGCAATTATGAAATTACTATGCAAGATGAAAATTTATTTAATAATATAAAAGACATACATCTTGTAATATATAATTTACAGTACAATTATTTTGATAAACGAACAGTACATTACGATTCTGGAGATGTTGAAGAAACTAAAATAAATAATACGGTTTTAGAAGATAATTATTATGAATTTGAAATTAATAATATAAATTCATAAATAAATAATAAAAAAAGAATTGGTTAATAGATTTTTAGAAGCTTATTTTTTAACTTTAAAATGCTCATAAATTCTATTTACCAATTCTATTTTTTTAATATTGACCATTTGTGTATTCATTTCCCTCAAATTTCTTTTTCTTTTTTACAGTATCTATAATATTTTGAATATCTTGAGGAGATTCATCTAAAATATCTATACGAACAGAAGAAGGAGCTACTTCATCATACTTGATAGAAGTAATCTTGCTATTATAAATGGTTGTAATACAAGATGTGTTATCAGGTACAATTTTAAAATCGAAATTCATTCTATCTTTTAAATAAAAGTTAGTGCTTTTTTGACATTTTTTATCACATGATTTATAACATTTATTACTTTTCCCTAAATAGCAGTAATTATTTGTCATAAGAGGAAGTCTTCCATAAACAATTATTTCTGTATTACATAAGTTTGAAGAAGAATTTATAATATCATTAATTTCATGTTTATTAAGCTCTGGAGAAATGGTAGCAGTAGTAATTCCAAGAGATTTTAATTCTTCTATTCCATGTGTATTATAGATATTTAAAGTATAATTTCCAATTAATTCTAAATTTAAGTTTTTTACTAAATCGATTTGTGATATATTAGAAATCACAAATCCTTTTATGTTAAAATTAGAAAAATTTGGTAAGTTTTTAAAGTCTTTTAATATATTTGGCATATATACATATGTATTAAATTTATTTGTAATATTTTTTATAATTTCATAAAAACTACTATCATAAAAGTATTTTAAAGGTATATATAATTTTTCAATATTTTTTAAAGAAGTATAATCAAAATTCAAAAACATAGTATTTAAAAGTAATGATATAGAAGGAGTACTTTTAGGAGTTTGTCTTTCAGAATTATTGTAAGAATAATTAGAAATATTTTTGCATTTTAAATTATGTACATGTTTTTTTATTACTAATTTTTCAAGTTCGGAAATAGCATTTCTTCTTAAATCATTTAATTTATTTATTGGAATAAATAAATTATCATCCATCTTAATAAATATATTTTTAAATTCAAATTCAGTGTCACCAGTTTTTGAAATTTGATTGATAACAGTATCTTTTGTTATTGGTTGATTTTGAGCTTTTTCTGGAATTTCAGATGAAAGTGAAACTTTTATGTCTTTATAAAATTTTTCATCTGACCAGATTTTTATAGAAACTGGTGTATTTTCTTTAATAATAATTTCAGCGTTTAAATATACTTTTTTAAAATTTTTATTTTGAGTAAAAGTAGGCAATATAGATTTATTTAAAGCTGTACTTTCTAATTTATAAATTTTATCTCCAATTAAAAGATTTCCCTTCATTCTTCCAATTTTTACATTTTTACCATTTCCAGTATTAGCAACAGTATCAAAATTTTGATTGTTAATCATAAGCTCAGAAACAGTATAGATTTGATTATTAATAGAAATTTTATCTCCTACACTTAAAACATTTTTTAATGTTAAAGATAAATGACCTTTATTTTCATTTATAGCAGAAATATTTCCTATATATATTCCCATATTATTTGGTTTTTCTTTGAAAATTAAATTTTTGTTTTCAGAAGAAAATAAATGACCAGAAGAGAAACCTCCACGATTAAAACTTTGAAGAAGTTCTTCTTTATCACTTAAATTAGTATCTATATTTTTTAGATTAATTTCTTTATTTATTAATTCAAGAAGCTCAGAATTATTTAAATAAATATTCTGTGAAATTAAATCAATATATTTTCTATAAAATTTTGTAACTATACCAACATATGTTGGATTTTTCATTCTACCTTCTATTTTAAAAGATGTAATTCCCATTTTTATTAATTCTGGTAAAAAATCAATAGCACAAATATCACGTGGACTAAGTAAATATCCACTATCTAAAATTTTATCATTTTCGTAAAGTTCATAAGGTAATCTGCAAGGTTGTGCACAAAGTCCACGATTTCCAGAGCGACCTCCAATTGCACTAGACATTAAACATTGTCCAGAATAAGATATGCAAAGAGCACCATGAATAAACACTTCAAGTTCAACAGAAGTGTTTTCCTTAATATATTTTATTTCATCAATAGATAATTCTCTAGATAGTACAACTCGAGAAAATCCAAGATTTTCTAATTGTTTAACTCCAGCTAAGTTATGAGTAGTCATTTGAGTACTAGCATGAAGTGGAATTTCAGGATAGTTTTTCAAAAGATATGTTGCTAAACCTAAATCTTGTACTATAATTGCATCCACACCAGAATTATAAGCATTTATTGCTAAGTTTACAGCATCTTCAAATTCATTATTTTTAATTAATGTATTTAAAGTTAAATGTACAGAAACGTTTCTAAGTTTAGCATATTTAATAGCTTGTAATAGTTCTTCATTTTCAAAATTATTAGCTCTAGCTCTTGCATTAAAAGAAGAAGCTCCAAGATATACACTATCAGCACCATTTTGAATAGCGGATTTTAAACATTCAAAATCTCCGAGCAGGAGATAATAATTCTACTTTATTCATATAAATTCCTTTCAATAAAATAAATATTGATAATTATTTTATATTATTTTATATTAAACTTCAAGTATGTATAAGTTTTGTAATTAAATTATCTTTACTTTTTTAAAATTTATATATAAAATATAAAAAGTATTTAGTATACTTTTTAAGGGAGGTATCAGAATTGAGTTCGGGAAAAAGAAGTATTGATTCAGAAGAAAATACTAATTTAAAATTAAATTTAAAAAAAGTTTTTTTAGTTTTGTTAATAATTATTCTAATAGTTATTATAATATTCTTTATATTTAATACTCCAAAGAAGAAAGAAGAAAAACCTAATAAAGTGAATACTGATGTTGCTATGCCAGAAGTTCAAGAAGTACAGAAAAAAACAATAGATCAGATATTAGCAGAATTTGGTGGAGAAGTAACTGAGCAACCAAGAAATGATACCTATTTTGTAAATAAAGATGGTAATGATTATACAGTATATTTAGATGGTGAAATTGTACAAGGAAAAATAATGCCTTGGTCTGGAAATGCTAGTCAACCACAAATAGATGAAGCTGGTAATGCTAATGTATATAATGCTGAAGAATTAAAATGGATAGCAGATCAAGTTATAAGTGGACAGAAAAATTTTGGTGATGTAACTATCACTCTAAGAAATAATATAGATTTAGGTGCAAGACAAAAAGAGGATGGCTCTTGGGAAGGAACACCTTGGGTTTCAATAGTTGGATTTTTAGAAGAAACTTCAAAAGAAGAAAATACACAAGAAAATCAAACAGAAGTAGATGATTCTGTTGCAATTCAAGAAGCTAATTTAAAAAGATTTGCAGGTGTATTTAATGGAAATGGTTTTTCAATAAGAGGAATGAACATAGCATCTGATAAAGATTATCAAGGATTGTTTGGATTTTCTAGTGGAACAATTACAAATTTAAAATTAAAATATAGTAATGTTCAAGGAAACAATGTTATTGGGGCAATTGTAGGATTGAATGCCGGTACAATATCAAATTGTTCTATTGAACATGTAACTGTTCAAGGTAAAGAAAAAATAGGTGGACTTGTAGGTGTTGCTATGAGTGAATCTAAAATAGAATTTTGTTCAGTTGTTGGTGATAATTGTTTTGTAAATGCAGATAAATATGCTGGAGGACTTATTGGATACACAAATAATAATGCAAATATAAATAATTGTACAAATTTAGTAAATGTAAATGCTTCAGAATATGTAGGTGGAATTACAGGAATAAGTTTTTATGGAACAAAATTTCAAAATGTTATAAATAGTGCTAAAAATATTATTGGTAAAAAATATGTTGGTGGATTAATTGGTTATTCACAAGCAGAAATAAGTTATTCAAATAATCATACTCTAGAAGACAAAAATGGAATTGTAAAAGGAGAAGAATATGTAGGAGGACTTGTAGGAGTAAATTATCAAATGGGAAATATAACTGAATGCTTTAATTCTTCACCAGTAGTTGTAGAAAAAACTAATGGTGGAGGAATTGCAGGAATGAATAATTCTAATATTTCTAGTTCATATAATATTGGAGATATTAATTCAAATAATGCAACTAAAATAGGAGGAATTTGTGGTCAAAATAGTTCAGAAAGCTTTATATATTCTTCATATAATATAGGAAAAATAACATCAGAAGAAGCGGGAGGAATTATTAGTTCTAATTTTGGTGAAATATCAAATGCATTCTATTTGGAAAATTGTATAAATAATAAAACAGATTCTGAATATTCAAAAACAGAAGATGAAATGAAAAATTCAATTATTTCTAATTTAGGAGAAGCATTTGTAAAAGATGAAGAAAATATAAATTCTGGATATCCAATTTTTACTTGGCAAAATAATAAAGAAACACAACAATAACTAAAAAATAAATAATAAAAGTAAAAAAATACTTGCAATTGCAGAAATTTAAGTGTATAATATTTATGTCATAATTTTAAACTAGAAGAGTGGGAACAAATCCCACTCTTTACTAATGTTTAGGAGGTATTAATTTGGCATTTAATATTGAATCAAAAGTTGAAGAACTTTTAAAACCTATAATAATAAATTTAGGATATGATTTATATGATGTAATATATGAAAAAGAAGGAAAAGATTATTATTTAAGAATATTTATTGATAAGCCAGAAGGCATAGATATTAATGACTGTGAAAAAGTTAATAATGAAATTAATGATATTTTAGATGAAGCAGATTATATTAAAGAACAATATTTTTTAGAAGTGTCTTCACCAGGAATTGAAAGAACTTTAAGAAAAGAAAAACATTTTTTATCACAAATAGGAAATGAAATAAGAATAAAGCTTTTTAAACCTATTGACAAACAAAAAGAATTAATAGGCATACTTACAGAATATAATAAAGAAGAGATTACAATAAAAGTCGATGAAAAGACTATAAAAATAAATTCTAAAGATATAGCTAATGCAAAAACTATATTTAATTGGTAGGAGGAAATAAAAAAATGAAAAACGTTGATGTAAAAGAATTAATTACAGTTATGGATGAACTAGAAAGAGAAAGAGGAATAAGTAAAGATTATTTAGTATCAGCTTTAGAAGAAGCTTTAGTCAAAGCATATAAGCAAAATTTTGATGCAGATGAAAATACAGAAAATGTTAAAGTTACTATAGATAAAGTAACAGGTGAAATGCATGTATATTCAGCAAGAGAAGTTGTAGAAGAACTACCAGTTCCAGAACTTGAAATAAGTTTAGAAGATGCTAGAAAAATTGATAAAAACTACAAAGTTGGTGATGTAGTTAATATTGAAATTAAACCTAAAGATTTTGGTAGAATAGCTGCTCAAAAAGCTAAGCAAGTTGTTATTCAAAAAATAAGAGAAGCTGAAAAAGACATGGCTTTTTCAGAATTTAATGATAAAAAAGGTGAAATAGTTTCAGGATTAATACAAAAAGCAGATGGAAGAATTGTTGTTATGGATTTAGGAAAATTAGAAGGTGTTATGCCTCTAAAAGAACAAATTCCTACAGAAACATATAGAGTTAATGATAAAATAAGAGGATATGTTTTAGAAGTTGAAAGAGGATTAAAAGGAACACCTCAAGTTATAGTTTCTAGAAGTCATCCTGATTTTGTTAGAAAATTATTTGAATTTGAAATACCTGAAATTTATGAAGGTTTGATAGAAATAAGAAGTATATCTAGAGATCCAGGTTCTAGAAGTAAAATAGCTGTATATTCTAGAGATGAAAACATAGATCCTGTTGGTTCTTGTGTTGGTCAAAAAGGTGTAAGAATTCAAAACATTATAAATGAATTAAATGGTGAAAAAATTGATGTTATTGAATGGAATGAAGATCCAGCAATATATATAGCTGCTGCACTTCTTCCTGCACAAGTTATGGCTGTTGATGTTAAAGAAGAAGAAAAATTTGCACAAGTAATTGTTCCAGATGACCAATTATCTTTAGCAATTGGTAAATCAGGACAAAATGCAAGATTAGCTGCAAGACTTACAAATTGGAAAATAGATATAAAATCTGAAACACAAATTAGAGAAATCTTATTAGCTCAATTAGAAGCAGAACAAGAAGAAAAAATAACTGAAGAAACAGAAGAAGCAGAAGTACCAAGTGAAGAAGTATCAGAAAAAGAAACTAAAAAGAAAGCAAAAAAATCTTCAGAAGAAGAAAAACAAGAAAAGAACACTAAAAAAAGTTCAAAGAAAGAAAAAGAAGAAATAGAAGATAAAAAAACTACAAAAAAAGAAAGTAAAAAAGTAGAAGAGGATGAACCAGCTAAAAAGAAAAGAGGAAGACCAAAAAAATCTGAAACAGAAGCTTAAAATAGGAAGTGATTTTAAATGATAAATAAAAAAATGCCATTAAGAACTTGTATGGGATGTAATGAACAAAAAGACAAAAAAGAATTATTAAGAATTGTAAAATCAAAAGATGGAATTATTGAACCTGATATAACAGGTAAGAAAAATGGTAGAGGAGCTTATATTTGTAAAAATGAGGATTGCTTAAATAAAATTATAAAATCTCATAGATTAGAAAAAATCTTTGAAACAAAAATAAGTTCAGAATTATATGAAAGTATAAGAGGTGTAATTATTGATAAATAAAGTAAACGGCATGCTAGGTATTAGTGCAAAAGCTGGAAAGATTTCTTCAGGAACAGATTTAGTTTTAGAAGAAATATCTAAACATAAAATATCACTTGTTATTGTAGCTGAAAATGCTTCTGAGAAAACAATAAAAAATATTAAATATTATTGTAATAAAGAAAATATTTCTATAATTATTTATGGAACAATTGAAGAAAATAGCAAAGCAATTGGAAAACACAATAGAGCGGTAATAGGTGTTAGAGATAAAAATTTGGCTGAAACTATAAAGAAAGTAATTTCTGGGGGTGAATAATTTGGAAAAATTTAAAATTCATGAAATAGCGAAGAAATTAGGAATTGAAACAAAAAAGGTTTTAGAAATAGCAAAAGAAGAGCGGAATAGAAGCAAAAAGTCATTTAAGTTCTATTACTAAAGAAGAAATGGATAAAATTGAAAAAAAGGTTAAAGGAGTTTCAAAAACAAAATCTATGGATAATAAGAAAGAAAAAGATAATGGACCAGTTATAATTAGAAGAGCAGTTATTATTAATGATGATGAAGAACAAAAAAGAGAAGAAGAAAGAAAAAGAAAAGAGCAAGCTAGAAAGAAAGATGTTGGCTTTATCGAAAATAAAAGAAATAAAGATTATAATATAGTTTATAGAGATAAGCCTTCAAAACCTCTTACAGTTAGTGAATTGTTGGGACTTACAAGTAAGAAAAAAGAAACTAAAAAAGAAGAAGTTAAATCTAGTGAAGTAAATAATGAGAAAGTAGAAAAAAATGATTCTGTAAAAAAAGAATCTAATAATGATAATGCTCTAAATGTGTCAAAAAGTCAAGAAAACAAATCAAATAAACCAAAAATTGAAAATACAAAGAAAGAAAATTCTTCTTATAATAAGGATAATAAAAGAAATTTTGCTGAAAATGATAAAAATGGATTTAATAAAAGAGAGAATAAATCAAATAATTTTAAT
Organism: uncultured Clostridia bacterium; assembly: GCA_947627185.1. Lineage (GTDB taxonomy): Bacteria > Bacillota > Clostridia > TANB77 > CAG-508 > Scatovivens. The sequence continues at coordinate 12,642 of CANQVF010000017.1, forward strand.
AGAAAAAATGATGATAGAGGAATTGATAAAAAAATTAAGAATATAATGGATGTTGAAATTCCAACTGAAAAAGAGAATGTCAGAGATTATGGTAACAAAGCTAAAGACAAAGCTAAACAAAATAGACAACAAGATGAACAAAAAAATGTTAAAAAGAATAATCGTAGAAATAATAATGATTTTGATTCAGATAAATTAAACAATTTAAAAAGACAAGGTCAATTATCTAATATGTTTAAAGAAGGAGATATGTTAGATTATTATGACTTAAGTACAGAAAGAGGAAGAAGAGGAAAGAAAAAAGGTTCTAAACAAGAAAATAGAACTAAACAAAAAATATTTAAATTAACAGAAATTACAATTCCAGATAGTATTTCTGTTAAAGACTTAGCCACAGAAATGAAAATAACAAGTGGTGATGTTATCAAAAAATTATTAAATTTAGGAATAATGGCAACAATAAATAATGAATTAGATTTTGATACAGCATATTTAATAGCTCAAGAATATGGAATTAATGCTATAAAGAAAAATGTAGTAACAGATGAAGACATTTTAATTGATGAAACAGAAGATAAAGAAGAAGATTTAAAACCAAGACCACCAGTAATAGTTGTTATGGGACACGTTGACCATGGAAAAACATCACTTCTAGATGCTATAAGAAGTACAAATGTTATTGAAGGTGAATCTGGTGGTATTACACAACATATCGGTGCATATCAAGTAAAAATAAATGATAGAGATATAACTTTCTTAGATACACCAGGACATGAAGCTTTTACTAGCATGAGAGCTAGAGGTGCAATGATTACTGATATAGCAATTTTAGTTGTAGCTGCAAATGATGGAGTTATGCCACAAACAGTTGAAGCAATTAATCATGCAAAAGCTGCCAATATTCCAATAATCGTTGCTGTTAATAAAATGGATTTACCAGATGCGAACTTTGAAAAAGTTGAGCAGGAATTAATGAAATATGATTTAGTACCAGAAGCTTGGGGAGGAGATACAATATATGTTCCAATTTCTGCAAAGAAAAGAGAAGGTATAGATAATTTACTTGAAATGGTATTATTACAAGCAGATGTATTAGAATTAAAAGCTAATCCAACAAAACAAGCTAAAGGTACTGTAATAGAGGCAAGACTTGATAAAACTAAAGGACCAGTTGCTACAATGTTAGTTCAAAGAGGAAAATTAGATGTTGGTGATACAATTATTGTTGGTTCTTCAATAGGAAGAATTAGAACAATGCAAGATTATAAAGGTAAAAAAGTTAAAAATGCAGGACCATCTATGCCTGTTGAAATTACTGGTTTAACTTCTGTACCAGAATCAGGTGATATTTTCTATGAAGTAAAAGATGAAAGAACAGCAAAACATTTAATTGAGAAAAGAAAATCAGAAAAAAGAGAAAAAGAAATTGCTCATAATACAATTGTTACTCTTGATGAATTGTTTAATAAAATAGAAAGTGAAAACTTAAAACAATTAAATTTAATTGTAAAGGCAGATGTTCAAGGTTCAGTAGAAGCATTAAAACAATCTTTAGAAAAACTTTCAAATGAAGAAGTGAAAGTAACAGTAATACATTCAAATGTTGGTGGTGTTACAGAATCAGATGTAACATTAGCTAAAGTTTCTAGTGCCATAATAATAGCATTTAATGTAAGACCAGAAGTTATGGCCAAAACAATAGCAGATAAAGAAGGAGTAGAAATAAAACAATATTCAGTAATATATGATGCAATAAATGATGTTGAAGCTGCTATGAAAGGAATGTTGGATCCTGTTTATAAAGAAGTTGTTATTGGTACAGCAGAAATAAGACAAACATTTAAAGTATCTAATGTAGGTACTATTGCAGGTTCTTATGTATTAACAGGAAAAGTTGCTAGAAATGCTGGAATTAGAGTAATTCGTGATAATATCGTAATTCATGATGGAAAATTAATATCATTAAAAAGATTTAAAGATGATGTTAAAGAAGTTGATAAAGGATATGAATGTGGACTTCAAATTGATGGTTTTAACGATATAAAAGAAGGAGATCAATTAGAAGTTTATATAATGGAACAAGTTAAGTAATTAAGACTTATAGTTTATTAAAATTATGAAAGGAAAAAAATATGTCTACTACTAAGAATAGAATGAATAAAGTAGATGAAGAATTAAGAAAAGAAATTAGTTCAATAATTTCTACAGAGCTTAAAAATCCTCATCTAACAGGCTTAATAAGTGTAACTAAGGTAAAAACAACACCAGATCTTAGATTTGCAAAAGTTTATGTTACTATGATAAATGAAAAAAGTAAAAAAGAGAATTTATCAATTTTAAAACAGTCTAGTGGATACATTAGAAGTACAATAGCCAAAAAAGTTAATTTAAGGTATACACCAGAGCTTGTGTTTGAATTTGATGAATCTATTGAATATGGCTCTCGAATTGATGAGATATTAAAAAATATTACAAAGGATTTTAAAAAAGGAGAATAAAAAATGACATTAGATGATATATTAGTTGAAATAAAAAAAGCAGAAAACATAGTAATAATGGCACATGAAGCTCCAGATGGTGATGCCATTGGGAGTTCTCTTGCTATGTGCTTAATGCTTAGAAATATGGAAAAAAATGCTATAGTTTTAATGAAAGATTTTCCAGAAACTTTTTCATATTTACCAGGAATTGAATTTATTAAAACAGAATCAGAAATTAAAAATTATGATTTAGCTATAGCATTAGATTGTCCAACACAAAAAAGAATTAATTTAGAATTCATAGAATATTTTGAAAATGCTAAGGTAAAAATTCAAATAGATCATCATAATAAAAATGATATGTTTGCAGATCACAATATTGTAAACCATGTTTCACCTGCAACAGCACAAATTTTAGTTTCTAGTTTTGAATATCTTGGTTTAGAAATTACAAAAGAAATAGCAATATGTTTATTAACTGGAATTATTACTGATACTAACGGATTTAGAAATAGTAATGTAACAGTAGAATCTTTTGAATTTGCATCATGGTGTTTAGAAAAAGGAATTAATTTATCTAGTATTTATCATCAATCAATGCTTATGATGTCTAGAACAAAATTTGAAGCTCAAAAACTAGCTATTAATAGATTAGAATTTTTTGAAGATGGAAAAATAGCTTTTACATATTTGAAAAAATCTGATGATGAAGAATTAGGAATAAAAGCAGGAGAACGTGATGGTATTGTTGAAATTGGAAAGAGTATTGAAGGAGTTGAAGTATCAATTTTTATTTACGAAAAAGATAATGGTTTTAAAGCTTCACTTCGTTCTAGTGAATATGTAAATGTTTCTGATGTTTGTTCTGTATTTGGTGGCGGAGGCCATATAAAAGCAGCTGGAGCTACTTTAAACATGAATTTTGAAGAAGCTAAAAAAGCTATTATAGCAGAGGTTACAAAAAATTTAAAATAAATATATAATGTATATAAATAAAAATATAGAAAGTTTTAAAATTTTATCAAAAAGAGCAAAAGAAGAAAAAGGAGAAAGTATAAAAAATGGAAAAAAATAATAAAAATTTAAGACTTTATCCTAAATATAGACCATTATCAAGAGATTTTTTGTTTTTTTATACAATAAATGTATTGTTTCTAACACAAATAAAAAAGATAGATATGTCTTCTGTAGTTTTAGTTGATACATTTTATGCACTATTTGTAATATTATTTCAAGTTCCAGCTACAATGATTATTGAAAAAGTTGGTAGAAAAAATGGAATGGTAATTGGAAATATTTGTAATGCAATTTATTTAATTATAGTTATGAATAGTGAAAATTTAATACATTTAATCTTAGCAGAACTTATATGTGGTTTGGCATTTGGACTTAAAGATATTGCAGAACCTTCTATACTGCATGAGTCAATAGTTTCTTCAAATGTTGAAAAAAGTAATATATTTGCTAGAATACAAGGAAATGCAGTTTCTGGATATTATATTTTAAGTGCAGTTTCACTCGTACTTTCTGGATTTTTATATGAAATAAATGGTTATATTCCAATTTCTTTATCATTATTAATTGTTTTAATTACAATTATAATGTCAACAAGATTTGAAGAAGTTAAACCACCAAAAGAAGAAAATAAAGAAGAAGTTTCTTTAAAAGAAGCAATAATATTTTCAATAAAATCTAAAAGATGTAGATGTTTATTAATATATTCAGCAGTTTTTTATGGTATAATTTCAGTTTTAGGAACTTATGAAATAAGCTTATTAGAAAATATAGGAATTGCATCAAAATATATTGGAATATCATTTGCAGTTTTAAATATTGTTTCTGCAATTTCATCTAGAAAACAATATTTGTTTCAAAAAAAATTTAAAAATCGAACACTATCAGTTATAGGCATTTTACTATCTATATCAATAATAGTTTCTAGTGGAATAACATTATTAGAGTTTAATTTACCTATGATGTTAATTACAATTTTTATAATGTACATAATTAAATATATAGTTGTAGGATTATATAATGTTTTACTAATAAAATACTTAAGTAACTTTACTAATAGCAAGATAGACACAAAAATTTTTGCAATAAATAGTTTTGCAAATTCCATAACAAGTGTTATATTTGGTTTATTTGCAGCAAAATTATTAAAAATAGTACCAATTTCAAATGCAATGTTAGTTTTTGGTACATTTAGTTTAATTGTGATTATAATTACACTTGTTTATATGAAAAATAAAGTAGGATTAGAACCTACACAATATTCAAAATATGAATTAAAATATGATAATAAAAATTAAATATCTTATAAAAATACACCTTTATTAAAGTATAAAAAATATTACTTAATAGAGGTTGTATTTTTATATTGAAATAAGTAAAAAAGAAGTATATAATTACCAAATAAAAGGAGAAAAAAATGATAGATTTAGAAAATGCTAAAAAAGAATTTTTAAAATATGTATCAAATTATGATGATAAAATTAGTAGTATTAATAGAAAAATATACCATTCATTAAGAGTAATGGAGCTAAGCAAAAATATTTCAGAATCATTAAATTTAAATGAAGAGGAAATAAATTTGGCATGCTTAATTGGTTTGCTGCATGATATTGCAAGATTTGAACAATATAAAAATTATCAAACTTTTTCTGATTATAAGAGCTTTGACCATGGAGATATGGGAGTTAAAATTTTAGAAAAAGATAATTTTATTAGAAAATTTATAGAAACAGATAAATATGATGAAATAATAAAAATTGCAATTAAAAATCATAATAAATTTTCAATTGAAGAGGGATTAGATGAAAATACTTTAATGTTTGCAAAGATAATTAAAGATGCAGATAAACTAGATATTTTTTATGAAGCATCAGAACTTATGCTTTGGCATACAGATGAGGAAATAAAAGAAATTGAAGAAGGAACTATATCAGAAGATTATTTAAATACAATAAAAAAAAATGAATGTATATTAAAAGATGGAAATAAACATTCAAAAATTGATTCTGTTGTTTTAGTAGCAAGTTTTATTTTTGATACAAATTTTAAATATACTTTTAGATATTTATTAGAAAATGATTTTATAAATAAGATGTTCGATAAATTTAATTATAAAATAGAAGAAACAGGAAAACAGATAAAATTAATAGAGAAAATTTCTTATGAATATTTGAAAGAAAAAATTTAATATTAAATTAAGAAAACTATTATATAATAAAAAATATTTTTTAGAGGTGATAAGATTGATATATGAAAGAAAAGTAAATTACTATGAAACAGATGCTATGAAAGTAGTACATCATTCAAATTACATTAGATTTTTAGAGGAATCAAGAATATATTATATGGATAAAATGGGATTACCATATAGTAAAATGGAAGAAGAAGGAATAATGATTCCAGTATTAAGTGTAAATTGCGAATATAAACATCCAGCTAGTTTTGATGAAATTTTAGAAATAGAAGTACATATAAAAGAATATTCTGGTGTTAAATTAATAATGGAATATGTTATTACGAATAAAAATACAGGACTTATTTGTTTAACAGGTGAAACAAAACATTGTTTCACAGATAAAAATATGAAACCAATATCTTTAAAAAAAGTAAAACCATATATGCATGAAAAGTTTTTAGAAGAAATAAAAAAAATTGGAGAGATTAACTTATGATTAAAAAACTATTAAAATCGATTAGAGAATATAAAAAAGATACATTTTTAGCGCCTTTCTTTATGATATTAGAAGTTTTAATGGAAGTTTTTATACCATTATTGCTAGCTAGATTAATAGATGAAGGTATAAATAAACAAGATATGTTTGCTATAATAAAAGTTGGTGTAGAACTTATATTTATAGCATTTTTAGCGTTAACATTTGGTAGGCTTTCAGGAAAATTTGCTGCAAAAGCCTCTTCTGGCTTTGCAAAAAATTTAAGAAAAGATATGTATACAAAAATACAAGATTATTCTTTTTATAATATTGATAGATTTAGTACATCAAGTATTGTTACTAGATTAACAACAGATGTTATTAATGTTCAACAAGCTTATATGATGATTATAAGAATAGCAGTAAGATCACCACTTACACTTATTTTCGCATTTTTTATGGCATTTTTTATAAATCATAAAATAGCAATTATTTTTATGGTAGCAGCACCAATATTACTTACTTCTTTGATAATAATTTCTAGAGTTGCACATCCAATTTTTAGAAGAGTATTTAATACTTATGATAAATTAAACACAGTTGTTCAAGAAAATGTAAGAGGTGTAAGAATTGTAAAATCTTTTGTAACAGAAGAAAAAGAAATAAAAAAATTTAATAATGTATCAAATAGTATTTATAAAGACTTTACAAAGGCAGAAGCTATTTTAGCATTAAATAACCCAATTATGCAAATGACAGTATACACATGTTTAACTTTAATTGCTTGGTTTGGTAGTCATTTTATAGTATTAAATACTTTAACAGTAGGTGAATTTACAAGTTTAATTTCATATACTATGCAAATATTAATGAGTTTAATGATGCTTTCAATGATTTTTGTAATGATTACATTAGCTTTAGAATCAGCCAAAAGAATAGCTGAAATTTTAGATGAAATTCCAGATTTACAGAATCCAGAAAATCCTATTTTTGAAGTTAAAGATGGTTCAATTGAATTTAATAATGTTTCTTTTAGTTATTTTAAAGATGTTAATAAATTAGCATTAAAAAATATAAATTTAAAAATAAATTCTGGAGAAACTGTTGGAATAATTGGTGGAACTGGTTCTGCAAAAACAACAATGGTTCAATTAATACCTAGATTATATGATGTAACAGAAGGAAATTTAAAAATTGGAAATATTGATGTAAGAAATTACGATATAAGAACTCTAAGAAATGCTGTTTCTATGGTTCTTCAAAAAAATGAATTATTTTCAGGTACTATAAAAGAAAATTTAAGATGGGGAAATGAAAAAGCAACAGATGAAGAGCTTATCAAAGTTTGCAAATATGCTCAAGCAGATGAATTTATTTCTAAATTTCCTGAAGGATATGATACTTACATAGAGCAAGGTGGAACTAATGTAAGTGGTGGTCAAAAGCAAAGACTTTGTATTGCAAGAGCACTTCTTAAAAAACCTAAAATTCTTATATTAGATGATTCTACTTCTGCAGTAGATACAAAAACAGAAAGTTTAATAAGAAAAGCATTTTCAGAAGAATTACCTGAAACAACAAAAATTATAATAGCTCAAAGAATTTCTTCTGTTCAAGAATGTGATAAAATAATTGTTCTTGATAATGGTTCAATTACAGGAGTTGGAACACATGAAGAACTATTAAGAACAAATGAAATATATAAAGATGTATATGAATCACAAATGAAGGGAGGAGATGAAAGTGGAAAATAGCAGAAAAATAGATCCTAAAACATTAAAAAGAATTTTCGGATATATATTAAAAAATTATAAAATCCAATTTATACTAGTTATTTTTTGCGTATTATTTTCTTCTTCTGGAACAGTTGCAAGTTCATTATTCTTACAAAATTTAATAGATGATTATGTTATGCCTATGTTAGGACAAACAAATCCTTCATTTGCTCCATTACTTAGAGCACTAGGATTTATGGTATGTATTTTTGCAGTAGCTGTAATATCTGCATACATATACAATAGATTAATGTCTAAAATTGGTCAAGGAACATTAAGAGATATTCGTAATGAAATGTTTGAAAAAATGCAATATTTACCAATAAAATATTTTGATACACATTCACATGGAGATATAATGAGCCATTACACAAATGATATAGATACATTAAGAGAAATGATTTCAAGAGGTGTTCCTCAAATGGTATCTTTATCACTAACATTAATTTTAACTTTTTTAGCTATGATTAAAACAAGTATACATTTAACAATATTAGTAGTTTTTCTTTTATTTATCATAATAAATGTTTCAAAAAGTATTACAAGAAAAAGTGGAAAGTATTTTGTAAAACAACAAGAATCAATAGCAAAAGTTAATGGATATGTTGAAGAGATGATAAATGGACAAAAAGTAGTAAAAGTATTTTGTCGAGAAGATGAGTCTATTGAAGCATTTAATAGATTAAATGATGAACTTTGTAATGATTCAACAGAAGCCAATAAATATGCAAATATTTTAATGCCAACTCTTGCAAATTTAGGAAATCTTCAATATGTTTTGATTGGAATAGTAGGAGGTTTTCTAGCAATAAATGGAGTTGGAGGATTAACAATAGGTGCAATAGTATCTTTCTTAAACTTAAGTAAGAGTTTTTCAATGCCAATATCTCAAATTTCACAACAAGTAAATTTAATCATAATGGCTTTAGCTGGTGCAAAAAGAATATTTACTCTTATAGATGAAAAAGAGGAAGAAGATAATGGATATGTTACTTTAGTTAATGCAGAAATAAAAGATGGAAAAATAGTAGAAACAGACCATTATACTGGAAAGTGGGCATGGAAACATCCTCATAGTGATGGTAGTTTAGAATATGTAGAACTAAAAGGACATATTGAACTTTCTAATGTAGATTTTAGTTATGATGGTAAAAAAACTGTTTTGCATGATATTTCTTTATATGCAAAACCAGGACAAAAAATTGCTTTTGTTGGCGCAACTGGTGCTGGAAAAACAACTATAACAAATTTAATAAATAGATTTTATGATATTGAAGATGGAAAAATTAGATATGATGGAATAAATATAAATAAAATAAAAAAAGATGACTTAAGAAAATCTTTAGGAATGGTTCTTCAAGATGTTAATTTATTTACTGGAAGTATAAAAGAAAATATAAAATATGGAAAACCAGATGCAACAGATGAAGAAGTTATAGAAGCAGCAAAACTTGCAAATGTTCATAATTTTATAATGATGCTTCCAGATGAATATAATACGCAAATAGATGGAAACGGTGGAAGTTTATCGCAAGGACAAAAGCAACTATTATCAATAGCAAGAGCAGCACTTAATAATCCACCTGTTATGATTTTAGATGAGGCAACATCAAGCATAGATACAAGAACAGAAAGAATAGTTCAAGAAGGAATGGATAAACTTATGGAAGGAAGAACTGTTTTTGTTATTGCCCACAGATTATCTACTGTTAGAAATTCTAAGGCAATTATGGTTCTTGAAAATGGAAGAATAATTGAAAGAGGAGATCATGAAGCATTAATAGCACAAAAAGGTCAGTATTATCAATTATATACAGGAAATTTTGAATTAGAATAAAACAAAAAATTATTATGCAATTTTTAAAATTTATATAAATAGATATTAATCATTTTAATATTACAAATACCTAATATATCTTGAAAGAAATTTATATAAAGTATATAATTACACTATCCAAAATAATTTAACTTTTTAAAGGAGGAAAAATGAATAAAATAGTACCAATTACAGTACTTACTGGTTATCTAGGTGCTGGAAAAACTACTTTAATAAATCATGTATTAACAAATCAAGAAGGTTATAAAGTAGCTGTTATTGTAAATGATATAGGTGAAGTAAATATAGATGCGGAACTAATCCAAAAAGGTGGAGTTGTTAATGAAAAAGATAGCAATTTAGTACCTTTAAGCAATGGTTGTATATGTTGTACTTTAAAAGTAGATTTAATGCAACAAATTGTTGATATAATTAAAACAGGAAAGTTTGATTATATTTTAATTGAAGCAAGTGGAATTTGTGAACCTCTTCCAATTGCTCAAACAATAACAGTTCTTTCTGAACAAACTGAGCAATACGGACTTCCAAAAATATGCAGATTAGATAATGTTGTTACTGTTGTAGATGCTGCAAGACTTGCATATGAATTTGGTTCAGGAGAAGATTTATTAAAAGATAACTTAGATGAAGAAGATATAGAAAATCTTTTAATTCAACAAATAGAATTTTGTAATACTATTATTTTAAATAAAGTAGATTCTGTTTCTAAAGAAGAATTAAATAGAGTAAAAGCAGTTATAAGAGCACTTCAACCAGAGGCTAAAATTATTGAAACAAATTATGCTAAAGTAAATGTAGGAGAAATAATAGATACAAATAATTTTGATTTTGAAAAAGCAGCTACTTCAGCAGCATGGGTTAAAGAATTAGAAAGTGAAGAAAATGAGCATGAAGAAGATGATGATGAACATGATGAACATCATCATCATCACCATGATGAAGGTGAAGCAGAAGAATATGGAATAGGCACATTTGTTTATGTTAGAAGAAAACCATTTAATAGAAATAAATTTGAAGAATTTGTTAATTTTAAATGGCAAAGAAATATTATAAGATGCAAAGGAATTTTATGGTTTTCAGATGAGCCTGAAATGTCTTATGTGTTTGAACAAGCTGGAAATCAAATGCAAGTTGGTGAAGCAGGACTTTGGATAGCATCTGCTCCAGAAAATGAAAAACAGCAATTATTCAAAGAAAATCCAGAACTTCTTAAAAATTGGGATAATGAAGTTGGTGATAGAATAATAAAGCTTGTTTTTATAGGTAAAGATTTACAAAAAGATGAAATTAAAAAACAATTAGATGAATTACTTGATTAATAAAAATAAATTGAGGAGTACAAAATTGGAAGATAATAAAATTAATGAAAATGATAATGATAATGATAATGAAACAATAAATGTAGGCAGTACTAAGCAAATTAAAAATGTAGATAATACGAATATAGATAATACAGATGAAAATAATAAAGTAGAAGTAGAAAAAGAAAAAAGTACTCATAAAGGAAAACATGAAGCTACTGAAAAAATAAAAAGAAGATCTCCAAGAATGTTGAATGAAAAACAAAAGAAAAGAGAAAAAGAGCCTAGAAAAAAATGGAGTAAAAAGAAAAAAATAATAGTTGCACTTTCTATAATATTAGGAATATTTTTAATAATAGGTATAGTTTTTGGTGTTTATGTATTTAAAGCAAAAGGTAATGTAAAAGAAGCTGTTTTAAATATTGCTACAGATATTGTTGGTGACCAAGATCCAATATTTGTTTTAGTTTTAGGTGTAAGTGAAGACATATCAGCTAAATTAACAGATACTATTATTTTATGTGGTTATAATCCATCAACGCAAAAAGCTTTTATGCTTTCAGTACCAAGAGATACATTTGTTGGAAGAAATCCTGCTTCTGCTAATGGTTATGACAAAATAAATGCACAGTTCCAAAAAAGTGCTGAAAAAACAGTGGAAGCTGTTGAAATTTTAACAGGTGTAACAATAGACCATTATGTAATAATTAGAAATATTTCTATTGAAAGTATATTTGATTGCATTGGAAGTATAGATTTTGATGTTCCAATAAATATGGATTATGATGATCCTACTCAAGATTTACACATTCATTTGAAAAAAGGATATCAAACTTTACAACCAAATCAAATAGAGCAATTATTAAGATTTAGACATAATAATAATAGAACATCTTATCCATCATCTTATGGTGATAATGATTATGGTAGAATGAGAACACAAAGAGAATTTATAAAAGCTGCAATGAATCAAATTCTTTCAATACAAAATGTTGGTAAATTAAAAGATTTAGCATCAATGGTTTATACTAATTTACAAACAAGTATGACTGGTTATAAAGTTTTAGATTATATTCCTCATGTTTTAAAATTTAATACTTCTAATTTAAGATCTGAACAATTACCTGGACAATCAGCTATGATTAATGAGTTATGGTTTTATCAAGCTAATAAACAAAAAACTAAATCATTAGTTGATGAATTGATGATTTATCTTGAACTAGATGATAAAACTTTAGATTCACATTATAAATATGCTTCTGAAATAAAAGGTGTTAAACCAACAGATGATTGGGAACCAGAAGAAATTGTAATTGATGATGATTATGATACAGGAGTAGACCAATCAACATGTAAACATAATTACAAAGTTTATGAAAGTTCTGCTAATTGTACTAGTCCTGGTACTATTACTTATAAATGTACAAAGTGCGGAAAAGAAAAAGATGAATCACAACCTGCTTTAGGACATAGTTATTCAGGAGGAGTTTGTACAAGATGTGGTGAGAAAGATCCAAATTATCAAGAACATACACATACTTATACTTCTACAAGAGAAGAACCTACTTGTAGCGAGCCAGGAAGAACATATAATGTATGTTCATCATGTGGTGCTAAAGAGGAAGGTTCAGAAAAAACATTAGAACCTACTGGAAAACATAATTATATAGATGTTGTCGATTCACAACCAACATGTGAAACTCCAGGTAAAAAGCATAGAGAGTGTTCTCAATGTCATCAAACTGAGCCAGGCTCAGAAAATACAGAAATTCCAGCTTCAGGACATTCTTATACAGTATTTGTTATTGATAAACAAGCAACTTGTGTAGATCCTGGACAACAACATAAGAAATGTTCAAAATGTGGTAAAGAAGACAAAACTTTAACAGAAGAGATTCCAGCTACAGGAAATCACAGTTATGTTAATGGACAATGTTCAGTTTGTGGTAAATCAGAAAATCCAACCCCTAGTCAATCAGGTGGAGAAGTAGGTAGTGGAGGTGAAGATACTGGTGGTGGCGAAGTTAATCCTCAATCACCTCAACCAAGTGAACAACCATTATAATAATAAAATACAAAAAACTCTCTTTATCTAAAGAGGGTTTTTTATATTTAAACTAATATTTTCCAAAATTTTGCATAATCTAAAAAAAATTATTCATACTATAATTTATGAAAACAAAATTTATTTGGAAAATTTTAATTTATTTTATAATTTATAGTATTATAGGTTTTTTTATAGAAACAGTTTATGCTATTTTTACAAAAGGAATGTTAGAAAGTAGACAAAGTTTTTTGTATGGACCTTTTTGTATAGTTTATGGAATAGCTGCTATATGTTTAATATTTAGTTTATCAAAATATAAAAATAAAAATATTAAGCTTTTTTTATATGGAATGATAATAGGAGGAGCAATAGAATACTTTTCAAGCTATATATCAGAGATTATTTTGCATGTTAAATGGTGGGACTATTCTAATGATTTTTTTAATATAAATGGGAGAACATGTCTATATTATATTTTAATGTGGGGATTTTTAAGTTTATTATTGATAAACTATGTTAATCCTTTTTTAGATAAAATAATAAATAAAATTATAGAAAAATTTCCTATTAAAATACTAAAAACATGTACAATAGCTATAATACTTTTTATGTTTTTTGATGGGCTAATTAGTTGTTTTGCATTAGATAGTTTTTTAATAAGAGTTGCAAATGAATATAATATAAATATTAAAGGAATAGATTATAAAGAAAATGCTTTAGGAAAAGTATTTTCAAATGAAAAAATGATGATGACATACCCTAATATAATTGTTGTGAATGAAAAAGATGAGCCTATATATTTAGAAAGTGTTTTAACTGATGTTAAAAATTATTATTATAAATTTGGTGTAAAATAAGTAAAAAGGAATTTGCGATTTAGCAAATTCTTTTTTACTTGTAGTATATATATATATTTAAAATGATATAGATTTAAAATTGATATGTCACAAGTAAATAGAAAATAAAATGTTGAAAAAATAAGTATATAGTGATAATATTGTATAGAAATTAATAAAATAAATAAGAAAATTTTTATAAAAATATATTAAAAAATATTTTTACAATTGAGGAGTAATTTAATTTATGTCTAAAAAAAGTATTGCAAAAAATTACATATATAATATGGTGTATCAAGTTTTAATACTTATATTACCTTTAATAACAACACCATATTTATCAAGGGTTTTGGGTGCAGAAGGAATAGGTATATACAGTTATACTTATGCTATTGTTACATATTTTATTTTATTTGGATCTTTAGGTGTTGCTCTATATGGTCAAAGAGAAATAGCTTATGCACAAGATAATCCTGAAAAAAGAAAGAAAGTATTTATTGAAATTGTTTTATTTAGAGTTATAACAATTGTAATTGCAACATTTTTTTACTTTTTTCTTTTTGTAAGAGGAAAAGAATATCAATTATATTATCAAATTTTAATACTTGAACTTGTAGCTGCAATTTTTGATATTAGTTGGTTTTTTCAAGGATTAGAAGAATTTAAAAAAACTGTTACAAGAAATGTATTAGTAAGAATTTGTAGTGTTAGTTTAGTTTTTTTATTAGTTAAAACTAAAGAAGATTTAGCAAAATTTACATTAATATATTCATTAGCAGATTTAATAGGTAATATGTCATTATGGCTTTATTTACCTAAGTATTTAAGTGGTGTAAAAATAAAAAATATAAATATAAAACAACATTTACCACATATTGTTTTACTTTTTATTCCTCAAATTGCAAATCAAATTTATAAAATATTAGATACAACTATGATTGGTTGGTTAATTGAGAATAAATCTGAAACTGGATATTATGAACAAGGACAAAAAGTTATAAGACTTCTTCTTACAATAGTAAATTCATTAGGTATTGTTATGATTCCAAGAATGGCAAATGCATTCGCTAACAATGATAAAAAACAAATAAAATCTTATATGAAAATGTCTTTTAAATTTACATTCTTTTTATCTTTTCCAATTATGTTTGGAATAATAAGTATTTCTAAGGCTTTTGTACCAATATTTTTTGGACCAGGATATGACAAAGTAAATTATATAATTTATATTTCATGTCCAATGATATTATTAATGGGAATTGAAAATGTAATTGGCACACAATATTTGCTACCAACAAAAAGACAAAAAGAATATACAAAATCAGTTACAATAGGGGTAATAGTAAACTTTATATTGAATTATATACTAATTTCATTATATCAGGCTATTGGTGCTGCTATTGCAACAGTACTTTCACAAATTGTTGTAGATGCTTTTCAATATAGCAATATAAGAGAAGAAATAAAATTAAAAGAATTAACAAAATCTGCTTCAAAATATTTCATTTCTTCAATTATAATGTTTGCAGTTTGCTTTATAGTAAAATTTTTAATAAGTTTAGAAGGCATTCAAAATATTATTTATAATTTAAGTATAAATATTAAAATGAATAAAGAATATTTATTTAATATAATTTTAATTGTTTCTCAAATATTCGTAGGTGTTATAACATATATTTCAGCTTTAATTATTTTGAAAGATGATTATGTATTTACTTTTTTGGAAAAAATAAAAAATAAATTTTTAAGAAAAAAAGAGGCTTAAAATGGAAAGTAAAAAAGTTTTAGCAGTTTTTGGTGGTTCTTTTAATCCACCACTTAATTCTCACTTTTCAATTGCAGAGCAAATAATTAACGAATATGATAATATTGAAAAAGTAATATTTGTACCAGTTAATTCAAAATATGGAAAAGAAGGATTGCTTTCAAATGATCACAGATATAATATGCTTAAACTTGTTTGTGATAAAAATGAGAATTTTATTTTATCAAGTATTGAATTAAATCAAAATAGACAATTATATACTTTAGAAACTTTAGAAATTATTCAGAAACAATATTCAGATAATATTATTTACTTTATTTTAGGAACTGATAATTTAAAAGAATTATCTACATGGAATAATCCTGAAAAATTAGTTTCTAAATTTAAAATTCTTGTTTTAGAACGAGATAAAGATAATATGGAAAAAATAATAGAAGAAGATGATTTTTTAAAAAAACACAAAAACTCTTTTATTAAAGTTAACGAAAATATTAGAAGCAATATTAGTTCAAGTTTTGTAAGAAATAAAATAAAAACCGGAAAATCAATTAGGTATTTAGTACCAGATGAAATATATTTTTACATAAAAGAAAATAATTTATTTAGTTCTAAAGAACTTTGAAAGGAAGATGATTTATGCTAGAAAAAGAAAAAATTGTTAAAGAGGCTGAAAATGCTATTATTTGGATTAGAGATTATGTAGAAAAATGTGGTGCAAAAGGTGTTGTTATTGGAAATAGTGGAGGAAAAGATTCAGCAACTGTTATAGCAATGTCTGTTAAGGCTTTAGGAAAAGAAAAAGTATTAACAGTTGCAATGCCATGTAATTCTATAACAGCAGATTTAGAAGATGCAAAACTTGTAGCTCAAACTTTTGAAGTTCCTTTTTTACAAGTAGATTTAAGCAAAACTTATTTAGAATTAGAAAATTCTATTAATTCATCTTTAGAGTTGTTAAATAAAAACTTAAATAATGAAGCCAAAATTAATATGAAACCTAGATTAAGAATGACTACTCTATATGGAATTGCACAAACTTTAGGGTATTTAGTAATTCGGAACAGGAAACTTATGTGAAGCTATGGTAGGTTATACAACAAAATGGGGAGATAGTGCTTATGATTTTAATCCAATATCTAATTTTACTGTTTCAGAAGTTTTATTAATAGGAGAATATTTAGGTGTTCCAGATAAAATAATAAAAAAGGCTCCAAATGATGGATTAGGTGGACAAACAGATGAAGAGAAGATGGGAGTTACTTATAAACAAATAGAAGAATATATTGAAACTGGAAAAACTAACTCAGAAGCAATGCCTGTAATTGAAAGATTAAATAAATCTTCAATGCATAAAAGAAAAAGTATACCAACTTACACATTTGAAAGAACAAATTATTTGAAATAAATTTATAATAAAAAAAAATTATTAATTAAATTTATATATAATTATATTCAAAAAATAGCTATAATATTTTAATAAACGAAAGGCAGTGAATCGAAATTAACTGAGGTAGAATTGGTTAATACATTTTTTGGAAAGAGTTCATCTTCTGATGGAAGGGTGCCAAAAAATGCTATTTACCAATTCTACGATAGTTATATTGAGCGAACAACTGCAGTGAATTAAAATAATATAGCTATTTTATAATATATTTTTTATATTTTATATTTATTTTCTGAGCATTTCTTGTTTTAAATCATAAAGCTTTTCAGATAAATCTACAAAGTATTTAGGTGGATTATCAATACGTTTAATTTCTTCCCAGAAAGAGTCTAAATCATTTTTTGAATATTCTGCAATACTTTTTACATCTGGAGAATTATAAACTAATTTTCCATTTTCAAATATTTTTTCTTGAAGATTTTTTATATAATAATTTGTAATTTTTTTCTTTTTCCAAGTAGATATTGGATCAAATAATGTATATTCATCTTCTGATATTTTTTCATCGCTTAAAGCTATAAGATCTGCTATGGCTTTATTTGTATCCTTAGAATATAATCTATAAAGTTTTTTAAAGCTAGGGTTTGTAATTTTAGAAACATTTTCACTAATTTTAATTTTAGGAATAATAGTACCATTTTTTTCTAATGCAACAAGTTTATAAACACCACCAAATACAGGATTGCTTTTTGAGGTAATAAGATTTTCTCCAACACCAAATAAATCCACTTTAGCATCTTGTTCAAATAGTGAGGTTATAAGTTTTTCATCTAATGAATTAGTAACACAAATTTTGCAATCTGGGTAACCAGCATTATCTAATCTTTTTCTAACTTCTTTTGACAAGTAAGCCAAATCACCACTATCTAATCTAACAGCAATAGGTCTAATATTTTGAGGCTTTAAAATTTCATCAAATACTCTAATTGCATTAGGTAATCCACTTTCAAGGGTATTATAAGTATCTATTAAAAAAGTACAATTTTTAGGATATATTTCAGCATAAGCTTTAAAAGCTTCATATTCAGATTCAAAGCTTTGTATCCAACTATGTGCCATAGTACCACTTGCAGAAACATTAAATTCTTTAGCTGAAAGAGTACATGATGTACCAACGGCACCACCAATAATAGCAGCTCTTGCACCGTAAATAGCTGCATCAGCTCCATGTGCACGTCTAGCACCAAATTCCATAACAGGACATTTTTTTGCTTGATTTACAATTCTTCTTGTTTTTGTAGCAATTAAACTTTGATGATTTATAATTAAAAGCAAAATTGTTTCTAGAATTTGTGCTTCTATAATAGGTGCTCTAACAGTAATTAAAGGCTCATTTGGAAATACTACTGTACCTTCTGGAACAGACCAAATATCACCAGTAAATTTAAAATTTCTTAAATAATTTAAAAAATCATTAGAAAATATATTTTGATTTTTAAGATATAAAATGTCATCTTCTGAGAAATGCATATTTTTAATAAATTCTATGATTTGTTCTAATCCTGCAAAAATAGCAAACCCACCATTATCAGGAATGTTTCTAAAAAATACATCAAAATAAGCAATATCATTCATATTTTTAATAAAATATCCATTTGCCATAGTAAATTCGTAAAAATCTGCTATTAATTCTAAATTTCTATTATTCATAAAAATCTCCTTTTAATAATATTTTCATCTATTATAAATTATTATATAAAATAATAAAAGTATAATTCTTAAAAAATATTAAAATTTAATAAAATTTTAATTGTTTTTTATATATGAAAAAAGTATAATATATATGAAATATTTTCTATACTAAAAAGAAAGAAGGAGGTATAAAAATATGGAATATATTAGTAAAATTTTTAAAAAGACAGGTGTTTATTCATTAGTATCTTCAATAATTTTTGCAATATTAGGATTAATATTAATAATTAATCCAGAAGGTACTGTTAAAGTAATATCTTTAATACTAGGTTTTATGTTTATTCTTATAGGAATATATAAAACGATAAATTATTTTGTTAATAGAGGTGGTTATGATTTATATAATTATGACTTAGCTTTTGGAATAATAGCAATTGTATTAGGAATTATTACCATAATTTATATTAAAGAAATAAGTGCTTTACTTAGAATATTAATTGGTTTATGGATAATATATAGTTCAGTTATAAGATTTAGTTTATCATTAAAATTAAAAGTATTAGGAACTGATGCATGGAAATATAGTTTGATTTTATCAATAATAATGCTAATTTGTGGACTTTATGTATTATTTAGCTCAAATATAATAGTAGTAGTTATAGGTATAGTTATTCTAGTATATGCAATTTTAGATATAATAGAAAGTTTAATCTTTATTTCTAATATTAAAGATTTAGAAAAATAATCTTTTTCAGTGGACAAATTTTAAAATATAATATAAAATATACATGTTAATTTTACAAGGAAGGATTATCATAAATGGAAAATAGTACAATAGATAAAGAAAAAACAGAAGTAAAAAGCGCTTCTTCTACAAGACGTAGAAGAACAAGAATTGAAGAAGATACCAGAAAAGAGAGAAGAAAAACTGAAAAAAAATCAAGTGGAAAAATAGTTACAAAAATTTTTACAGTATTGTTTTCATTAGGAACATTAGGAATAATTATAGTTACATTCTTATTATATGGACCATATAGTGGTTTTAGAGAATGGCTTGTAACAACTGCAATGACAACAATGACTCATCAGTATTTTGCAACATGGTTTTATGATGATGATACAATAAAATATATACTAGATAAAAATAAAGTTGTTGAGATTAATGAAACAACTGATGCAAATGCAATAAATATGGCAGGATTAAAACACACTACTCAATATGAAAATGATTTTGAAAGAGCTATTTTAGAAAGAGATGAAAAAAACAATGATTACAAAATCATTGAAATAAATGAAAAAAAATTTGATGGTTATTTAGTAGCTGTATATGATCCTTCTAGAGTACATACTGTAGTTACAGAAAAACTTGGAACATCTGGACAATATTTAACAACAATGTCTAAAAATAATAATGCTTTAATTGCTATAAATGGTGGAGGATTTAATGATCCAAACTATAATAGTACAGGTGGACAACCACTAGGTATAACAGTATCTATGGGAGAATATAAAACTACTGCTTCATATGGTGGAGCTGGCGGTATTATAGGATTTACAAAAGATGATAAATTAGTATTAGGAAAAATGACACTAAAACAAGCACAAGAACAAGGAATTAGAGATGCTGTTACATTTGGACCATTTTTAATAGTAAATGGAAAAGCCTCTTCTGTATTAGGAAATGGTGGATGGGGTACAGCTCCAAGAACGGCTATTGCTCAAAGAAAAGATGGAATAGTTTTATTCTTAATATTAAATGGAAGAACAGCTTCAAAACCTGGTGCTGATATGGATGATTTAATAGATATTCTTGAAGATTATGGTGCTTATAATGCTGCTAATCTTGATGGTGGAACTTCTAGTGTTTTAGTAGTTAATGATGTAATTGTTAATGACCCAATAGATAGTACAGGAGCTCACAAAACAAGGCCTATTGCCACAGGTTTTATAGTTTCAAAAGATGGTAGTGATGATAGTGACCATGAATTAGTAGAAGAAAAATTAAAATAAATAAATTATTTGAAGCAATAAGTTTATTTTTACTTATTGCTTTTTTTATATGCAAATGCTAAAACTTAAAATATGTATTGATTTATAGTTTTTTTTAAAATATAATAATAAAAAATATTAATTAGAGGATTGATATGCCAGATTTTGAAATTTTTAGAGGAAATACAAAAAAAATATTGAAACATTTCAGACATGATAATTTTATTCTTGTATTTATAATATTACTTGCAATAGTTATTGGAATTTTTATATCTGCAGTTGTATTTTTTTATTCTAATCAACAAAACAGTAATGTTATACAATCAGGTGTGTTTATTAAAGGTATTAATGTTTCTGGATTAACTAAAGAAGAGGCAATTGAACTAGTTAATGAAGAATTGTCTTATCAGATGAATGATCATATTGAACTTACTTATAAAAATCATAATTATTATGTTGAAATTGAACAAATAGAAGCTAAATTTGATGTTGAATCTTCTGTTAATTATGCATTAAGTTTAGCTAAAACAGGCAATTTTTTTGAAAATTTAACTCAATATATATCTATTCTTATGACAAATATTGATATAGATCCAAAACTTACATATAATGAAGAGGCATTAAATTCTTATTTGGAAACAATAGAATCAAATTTACCTGACCAATTAGAACAATATGGTTATTATATTGAAGATGATAATTTATATATTACTAATGGAGTAAATGGTGCAGGAATAGAATATGATGAATTAAAGAAATTAATATTAGATGCAATCCAAGATATAAGTTATTCAAGAGGATATATACAAATTCCTACATACACAAAGTATCCAGATCCAATTGATGTGGATGCTATACATAAAGATGTTTATAGAGAAGTGAAAGATGCTTATTTTACCACTGAGCCATATGCTGTATTTGCAGATGTAACAGGTATTGATTTTGATGTTGATGCTGTTAAGGCATTTATTAATGAAAATCCAAATGTTTCTGAATATGAAATACCATTAAATTATACAAAACCAGCTATTACAGTAAATGATTTAGGAAGAGAAGCTTTTCCAGATTTAATAGGCTCTTATTCAACAAAATATCCTACTAGCAATAAAGATAGAACGACTAATTTAAAATTAGCTGCAAACAAAATAAATGGAACAGTTGTTATGCCAGGAGAAATTTTTTCTTATAATAAAGTTGTAGGAAAAAGAACTATAGCAGCAGGATATAAAGAAGCAGCAATTTATCAAGATGGAGAAGTTACATCAGGTTTAGGTGGTGGAATATGCCAAATTTCTACAACACTTTATAATGCTGTAATTGCAGCTAATATGGAAATAGAAACAAGAAGAAATCATATGTTTGTACCTTCTTATGCTGATGCTGGAAAAGATGCAACTGTTGTATGGGGATCAACTGATTTTAAATTTAAAAATAGAAGAGATTATCCAATAAAAATAGAAGCTTTTGTTGAAGATGGAATTGCCAGAGTTAACATATATGGCTTACTTACAGATGATGAATATGATATTTCTCTATATACTAGAACAATAAAATCAACAGATACGACTTTAGTAGTAGAATCATATAGAGAATATAGAAAAGATGGTCAAGTTGTAAAAAGAGATAAATTATATACTGATACATATAAAAAACATTAAATTGAGGTTAAAATGAGAATTAGAAGAAAAAAATGGGCAAAAGAAGAATTAGAACAAGCTTTATTTTATATTGATAAGCCCGAAGAGTTTAAAGGAAAATGGAAGCAAAAGTTTAAAAATGATGCTCCAATACATATTGAACTTGGTTGTGGAAAAGGAATGTTTATTTCAAAATTAGCATCAACACATAGAAATATCAATTATATTGCTGTTGATATGATTGAGGCAATGCTTGGACTATCAAAAAGAAATATTGAAAAAGCATATAACTATGAGAATCCAGAAAATTTATTTTTAATAAGAGCTAATGTAGAAAAAATATCAGATGTGTTTGATAAGTTAGATAAAATTGAGAGAATTTACATTAATTTTTGTAATCCGTGGCCAAAGAAAAAACATAATAAAAGAAGATTAACACATACAAATCAACTAAATTCATATAAAGAATTTTTAATTCAAAGTGGAGAAATATATTTTAAAACAGATTCAGATGAACTTTTTGAAGCAACTCTTGAATATTTAAAAGAATCAAATTTTAATATTGTTTCTATAACTTATAATTTGCATGATGAAAATATTTTCGAAGAAAATATAATTACTGAGCATGAAAAAATGTTTTCAGATGAAGGAATAAAAATAAAAGCTTTAATTGCAAAAATATAATTATATTATTAATATTGTCATATATTTTTAAAATAATTTTAATATTATTTTAAGGTTTAATATATAAAATTTAATAAATATTATAAAAGAGGAGGATAAGACTTTGATACAGGTAAAAAATGTTACTAAAAAGTACGGAAATTTTTATGCAGTTAGAAATATAAATTTCGAAGTCAAAGATGGTGAAATAGTAGGATTTCTTGGTCGTAACGGTGCTGGAAAATCTACTACTATGAACATGATTACAGGTTTTATAGAACCTACAGAAGGAAGTATTATTGTAAATGGTTACAATATAGATTCTAAGCCTAAAAAAGTAAAAAAAGAAATTGGCTATATGCCAGAAGGAACTCCGTTATATTCAGATTTAACAGTTAAAGAATTTGTAACTTATATGGCTGAACTAAAATTAATACCTAGAAAAGAAAGAAAAGAAGCAGTAAAAGAAGCAATTAAGAGTACAGGATTAGAATTAGTTCAAAATACTTTAACTAGAAATTTATCAAGAGGATATAAACAAAGAGTAAGTATGGCTGGTGCTATTGTTGGAAATCCAAAAATATTAATTTTAGATGAACCAACAGTTGGATTAGATCCAAAGCAAGTAATAGAAATAAGAGAATTAATAAAATCTTTTAGAAAAGATCATACAGTTCTTATTAGTTCACATATTCTTTCAGAAATTAGTCAAATTTGTGAAAAAGTAATAATAATAGACAAAGGTGAAATTTTAGCTGTAGATACAACAAAACATTTAGAAGATAATACTTCAGAAAATACTGTTCTAAAAATTTCAGTAGATGACATTAATAATAAATTTTTATCTATTAAAGATGAAATTCCTGAAATAATAAATATAAAATTAACTGATGAAAATGATGAAGATAAAACAAAGGAATATTTAGTTGAAGCATCATCTAAAACAGATATTAGAAAACAAATCTTTTCTATTTGTGCAAAAAATGAAATAACAATTTTAGAAATGAAAAAAGTAGAAAATTCTTTAGAGGATGCATTTATAAAATTGGTAGAAAATAGACCAGAATATAGTAAAAAGGAAATAAAAAAGATGCAATATGAAAAAGAGCTTGAAGAATTAAGAGAAGAAGAAAAAAATAAAAAGGAAGAAAAAGAGTTAAAAAAACAAGCAAAGAAAGAAGAAAAGGCTCGTAAAAGAGCAAATAAAATAGAAAAGAAAGAAAAGAAAAAAGAAGAAAAAGAAAAAGGAGGAGATAAATAATGTTAGCTATTATAAAAAAGGAATTAAAAAGTTATTTATTAACTCCAGTAGGATATATTTTTATAGGTTTATTTTTATTAATATTTAGTGTATTTTTCTATATTAATATTTTTACATCTAGAGTAATAAATTTTGAATATTTATTTTACAATGGTGCTACTATATTAACTTTTCTAACACCTATTTTAACAATGAGAATGTTTGCTGAAGAAAGAAAAACTGGAACAGAGCAATTATTATTAACATCTCCAAGAAGTATTACTGCTACAGTTCTAGGTAAGTTTTTTGCTGCAGGAATTATAATGATAATAACAGAATTATTTACCCTTATGTATTTCTTTATTTTAAAACATTTTGGACATCCTTCATTACAAGTTGCTATAAGCACTTTATTTGGATTTTTCTTATTAAGTTTAGCATATATTTCTTTTGGAATGTTTGCATCAAGTATAACAGAAAATCAAATTGTTGCTTCTGTACTTACTATAGGTGTATTTTTACTTATGTGGTTTCTACCAGATGCAATAAGCATTTTTAATATATTCTGTTTAATATATAAATTCGAAAACTTCGCAATAGGAGTAATTTCAGTTTCTGAAATTATTACATTTGTTTCTTTCACAGTATTATTCATACTACTTACAATAATAACATTACAGAGAAGAAAATGTATAAGATAGTGAAGAAGGGAGAATTAGTATAATGAGTGAAAAAGAAAATAATAAAGCAAAATTTGGTGAGAAACTATCTTTAAAATTTAGAAAAAAGTGGATAGTAAATGATTCAATAGCATTTTTTATTATAATAATATTATTTGCTGCATATATTGTAATAAACTTACAGTCTCAACAAATGGATTTACCTAAAATAGATGTTACAGAAAATAAAATATATACTTTATCAGATGCTTCAAAAGAAGTAATTCCAAAAATTAATCAAGAAATTAAAATATATGTATATGGATTTGAAGAGAAATCACCTTTAGTTGATTTTTTAAAACAGTATAATAAAATTAATAATAAAATATCATATGAAATTCTTACAAATGATTCTAATAAAGATTTAATTTCAAAATATGAATTACAAGAAGGATATTCTGTAATAATTTTAAAATCAGGTGATGCTGAAAAAGCAATATCATCTTCTGAATTAGTAACATATGACTACACAACATATGAGCAAATAGACATAACAGAACAAACATTAACAAATTCTATGCTAGCTTTAACAGAAGAACACAAACCAACAGTTTATTTTGTGGAAGGTCATAATGAATATAATTTAACAACAGAATTATCTATATTAAACTCTTTCTTAAAAAATGAAGCTTTTAATGTTAATACAATTAATATTACAACAACAGGTTCAATACCAGATGATTGTAATATATTAGCAATAATGTCACCAAAAACAGACTTTTTAGAACCAGAAGTAAATGCTATAAAAGATTATATTAATAAAGGTGGAAATATATATTTATCTAAAGATATAACAAGCTCTGATACCACTTTACCAAATTTGCAATCAATATTAGATGAATATGGTGTTTCAATAGAAAATGGATATATTATTGAAAATTCATCAGATTCAACAATTGCAGAAGCACCATATATTTTTAGACCAATTCCATCTACTTATCATAAAATAACACAAGATATATCTTCAGATAGTTATATGGTTCTTATGGATGTTGGAAGATTAAAATTTAAAACAGATGAAGAATTATCAAATCTAAAAGTTGCAAAAGATGTACTACTTACATCTTCAGATGTTTCTTCATTTGCAACAGATATGTCAGCAGATTTTGAAACAAATAGAGCAAATGCTCAAGTTGGTTCATCAGATATTGCTGCACTTTTAACAAAAACTATTTCATTATCAAGTACTACAGAAGAAGGAGAAAATATAGAAGGTGTTTCATCAAAATTAATAGTTGTAGCTACTGGAAACTTTATAACAGATTATACATCACCATTGAGTAATACTTATCCAATATCAACTATTGGTAGCAATAAAGATTTTGTTATTAATTCTATGTCTTATTTAGGAGAAAAAGAAAATATATTAACAATTAGAAAAGATATGTCTAGTTCAACATATCAACCAACAGATCAAGAAAATGCAATGGTTTTAGCAGTTATTATTTCAGTTCCAGTAATGATAATATTAATTGGAGTTGTTGTATCAAAAATAAGAAAAAGAAAATAATATTATTAATTATAGAAGTGGTTTAAAAAAATACCACTTCTATTTTTTTTTATAACCTTAGTATACATAATTTCATAAAATATAGAAAGACAAATATTATCAAAGTTCTTTTGAATAAAAAATATCTCTAAATAATTTTAAAGATATTTTTATTTTGTTTAGGAGGTTATAGAAAAGTGAATTTGGATGGAAAAACAATAGGATTCGCATTTACAGGTTCTTTTTGTACTTTTAGAAAAACAATTGATGAAATGAAAAGAATGAAAAAAAATTACAATATAAACATAATTCCTATAATGAGTTTTAATAGTTATAATTTAGATACAAAATTTGGAAAAGCTAAAGATTTTATAGAAGAAATAGAAGAAATTACTGAAAACAAAATAATTCATACTATTCCTGGTGCTGAGCCGATTGGGCCTAAAAAAATGTTTGATATATTAATTGTAGCACCATGTTCTGGAAATACAATAGCTAAACTTTCAAATGACATAATTGATACTCCAGTTACAATGGCTGTAAAATCCCATTTGAGAACTGAAAGACCAGTTGTTATTGCTATTTCTACTAATAATGCTTTATCTGGCTCAGCAGAGAATATACGGAAGGTTATTAAATAGAAAACATTATTATTTTGTACCATTTAAACAAGATAATCCAATAACTAAGCCAAATTCAGTAGTTTTTGATTTTAGTTATATAGTAAAAACTTTGGAATATGCATTAGATAATAAGCAGATACAGCCACTATTATTGTGAATTTAATTTATTTTATTTTTGATTAACTAAAGAATGTGAAGATTGTTATATATAGGTTTAAAATAGATATGTCACACATAAATAAAAAATAAAATATTGAAAGAGAACGACTCATATGATATTG
>CANQVF010000018.1 GCA_947627185.1 uncultured Clostridia bacterium
GTGCGAGGAAACTTGCACGCTCGGTGTGAAGTGGGGGAAAACTTGGAGATAACATCAAAGAGTTACCTATCACTATTGTACCTCTACACCAAGATGAGGAATGTGGGCGGCATTGCCCAGACCGAAGCCCAGAAAAGCTCCGACCTCTTTATGAAATGCCGCTATCTGGACGAAATCACGGGCAGCCGAGGTACGATATTCGCAACGGGTACGCCCGTTTCAAACTCAATGGTGGAGCTGTATTCCGTTCAGAGGTACTTGCAGTACGACACGCTGATTCAAAGCGGCTTGCAGCATTTTGACAGTTGGGCTTCCACTTTCGGGGAAACCGTCACGGCTCTGGAGCTTGCCCCAGAGGGTACGAACTACCGAGCCAAGACGAGGTTTGCAAAGTTCTACAATCTCCCAGAGCTTATGCAGATGTTCCGTGAGGTGGCGGATATTCAGACCGCCGATATGTTAAAGCTCCCCGTACCAAAGGTCAATTACCACAATATCAAGACCAAGCCGAGCGGGATACAGACCGAAATGGTAGCTAATCTTGCGAAACGAGCCGAGAAAGTCCGTGCAAGGCTTGTAGAGCCGAACATCGACAATATGCTCAAAATCACGAATGACGGGCGTAAACTTGCCCTCGACCAGAGAATGATTGACCCGATGCTGCCCGATGACCCTAACAGCAAGGTCAACGCCTGCGTGGATAATGTCTGCCGTATCTGGGAGGAACACGCCGACACGAAAGCGACGCAGCTTGTGTTCTGCGACCTCTCCACCCCGAAAGGCGACGGCAGCTTTAACATCTATGACGATATTCGTGAGAAGCTCACAAAGCGTGGTATCCCTGCCGAGCAGGTACGCTTTATCCACGAAGCCGCCACCGACGCACAGAAAAAGGAGCTGTTTGCAAAGGTTAGAAGCGGCGAAGTCCGTGTGCTTTTAGGCTCTACCCCGAAAATGGGAGCAGGCACAAATGTCCAAGACCGCCTTATTGCCATTCACAATTTGGATTGTCCTTGGCGACCCTCTGACCTTGAACAAAGGCAGGGGCGTATCGAAAGACAGGGCAATATGTTCCCAGAGGTTGAGGTTTACCGCTATGTGACCGAGCAGACCTTTGATGCCTACCTCTATCAGCTTGTGGAAAGCAAGCAGAAATTTATCAGCCAGATAATGACGAGCAAAAGCCCCGTGCGTTCCGCAGAAGATGTGGACGAGGTGGCTTTATCCTTTGCGGAGGTCAAAATGCTTGCCACGGGCGACGAGCGTTTCAAGGAAAAAATGGATTTGGATATACAGGTGTCCAAGCTCCGAGTGCTGAAGCAGAGCTATCTGTCCGAGCATTACGACCTTGAGGACAGGATACTGAAATACTATCCGAGAGAAATAAAGGAGTATGAGGAACGCATAACAGGCTATGAAGCGGATACCGCACTTGCCGAACAGCACAAGCCGCAGGGCGAGGATAAGTTCTGCCCGATGACCTTGCAGGGTATCACTTACACCGAAAAAGCCGACGCAGGACAAATGCTTCTTGCACTCTGCAAGGAATATCCACAGTCAAAGCCTGCCGAAATCGGCTGTTACCGTGGCTTCAAATTGGAGGTTTATTACGACCCTGCTGATTCGACCTACTGCCTAAACCTCTGCGGAAAGGCAAAGCACAAGGTTGAATTAGGCTCTGACGCTTTAGGAAATCTTACCCGAATTGAAAACGAGCTTGGGAAATTTGCTGTCAGACTTCAAGCCGAAAAGACCAGAAAAGCCGAAACTTTGGAACAGCTTGAAAATGCAAAGGTCGAGGTTGAGAAGCCTTTTGCCTTTGAGGAAGAACTGAAAGAGAAATCTGACAGGCTGAACGCCCTCAACATCGAGCTGAATCTGAACGAAAAAGACCCCTCTGCCATTGACACCGAGCCAGAGCAAGGCGACGAACCGCCCGAAAGAAAAAGTAAGGATTTGGAACGGTAACGGCATTTGCACATTTGTATTGTGGAAATCTGGGCATTATAATAGGGTGTAGATTAGCAAACAGCGGAGGTGGTAAAGGTGTCTGATACTTTCAGATTTGAAACATTTGTAGATGTCCACAGCAATATTTTTAACGAGTATCTCAGCTCTGTCATAGCGAAGCTCCCAAAGGAAAACGAGGAATACCGTGCCGTGCAAGCCGAGATTGAGGGCTTGTATGAGAAATATCCAAAGGTTTTCGGCGTGTTTGATACGGAGAAATCTGCGGAGCTGACCGAGGAAGAATGTGTGGCTCTCATTGAGGTAATGGAGCTGAAAAACAAGCTCACGGACTTGGAAATGCAGTCGGTCTATTTCCGTGGCTGCTATGACAGCGTGGGGTATCTGAAAAAAGCAGGAATTTTATAACGGACTGACCGAAAGAAAAGACGGCGTCTGCGTGAAGCTGATGCCGTCTTTTACATAGTCAGACGGAGATTGCATTTCTGTTTGGTAGTTTTCAAATTGCTTGGCAAAGTTGAAATTTTCATAAATATGTGGTATAATCGGAACTGCAAATATAACCTTTGGAGGCACCATAACCATGAAGAACATGATTGCATACTGCGGTCTGGATTGTGAAAAATGCGACGCATATCTTGCAACAATCAATGACGACCAAGCATTGCGTGAGAAAACTGCAAAACTATGGGCTGAGCTAAACAATGCTCCTATTCTGCCCGAACATATCAACTGCGAGGGCTGCCGTGTTGACGGAATTAAAACTGTATATTGCGATAGCCTTTGTGCCATTCGACAATGTGCACTGAAAAAAGGCGTGGCTACATGCGGCGACTGCCACGGTGCAGATAAATGTGAAACAGTTGCAATGGTTATCGGTAATAATGCCGAAGCAAGAAATAATTTGAATTTGTGAGGTTATTGAAATGAAATTAAACAGTCCTATGTTGGTTGTAAAGGACATAGATAAATCGGTTGACTTTTATAAAACGGTTCTTGGTCTTGATGTAATTTTGGATTTCGGAGCAAACAAAACCTTAACAGGCGGATTAGCTTTACAGACTTTAGAAACATATAAGGATTTTATTGGTACTGATAAAATTTCTTTTGGCGGCAATAACTTTGAGATATATTTTGAAGAAGATAACTTCGATTTATTCGCCAAAAAGTTGAATGAGTGTGCCGTTGAGTATGTCCATCCTGTCAAAGAACATAGCTGGGGACAGCGTGTAGTACGCTTTTATGACCCCGATAAGCACATTATCGAAGTTGGAGAAAATATGGAAGTGGTATGTCGCCGTTTTTTGAATGGTGGAATGACACCAGAGCAAGTTGCTGAGCGTATGGATGTTCCGATAGAATATGTAAATGCCTGCATACGATAAATTTTAGTCATCGCTCGGAAGAATTGAATAAACTTTTACATAGCCGAGAGGTTTTCTTAACGGAAAATCCCTCGGCTTTTTCTATTTCTGGAGGTGATTTTATTGAATGAGAAGAACTAACAGCTATGTGCAGCTTGACCCTGCCGTGATTGAACAGGCACGGCAAATGGACTTGCTGACCTACCTCAAGCACTATGAGCCGAGCAATCTAAAGCGTGTGGCAGGCAATGTTTACTGTACCGCAGAACACGACAGTTTGA
Organism: uncultured Clostridia bacterium; assembly: GCA_947627185.1. Classification (GTDB taxonomy): domain Bacteria; phylum Bacillota; class Clostridia; order TANB77; family CAG-508; genus Scatovivens. The sequence continues at coordinate 3,614 of CANQVF010000018.1, forward strand.
AGATTTCCAACGGCAAATGGTATTGGTGGTCGAGGGGCTTCGGCGGCGTTTCCGCCCTTGATTATCTTATCAAGGTCAAGGAATATTCCTTTGTGGAAGCCGTACAGACCCTCACAGGAGAGGTCGGTCATTGGATACCGCCGCCCCCTGTTCCGAAGAAAGACGAGCCGAAAGAACTGTTACTGCCAAACAGATTTAAGAACTGCGACAGAGTGATACAGTACCTTTTCGGGCGTGGCATTGACTATCAGCTCATACAGGACTGCGTTGCGGACGGTACAATATTTGAGAGTGCCGAATACCACAACGCTGTTTTTGTGGGCAGGGACGAAAGCAGAACGCCGAAATATGCCGCCTGCCGCAGCACTCTCGGTAGCTCCTTTAAGGGCGATGCTACGGGCAGCGACAAGCGGTATTCGTTCCGACTTCTGGCAAGAGAGCCTTGTGTATCGGTGCATTTATTTGAAGCCGCCATTGATTTACTGTCCTATGCCACCTATCTGAAATGCGAGGGCAAGGACTACCGAAAGGAAAATCTGCTCTCCCTTTCGGGCGTGTATCAGCCAAAGAAAGAAGTCAAAGACAGCAAAGTGCCGATTGCCCTTACCACATTTTTGAAAGCCAATCCGCATATCAAGACCATTATCCTGCATTTGGATAACGACAAAACAGGTCGGCTCTGTACCGCCGCCCTCAAAGAACTGCTCGGAAAAGACTATGAAATCGTTGACGCACCGCCGCCCGTCGGCAAGGACATCAACGATTTTTTATTGTCCTATTTAGGCATGGAACGGAAGATGCCGAGCCGTGAAAGGAGTGATGCCCGTTGATTGTCCGCTGAATTATTTGCCCCATAAGCCAACAAAGCCAATCTATTTTAAGAATGAAAGTGAGGAATTTACCATTGAAAAAGTATGCTGTTACCCTGCGAGGACACTATGAAAAGACCATTTCCGTCTATGCGGATACCCCAGAGGAAGCAAAGAAAAAGACCGAAACCGTCCTCTTTGACACCGACCTTATCGACTTTTCGGACGACGATTTTGTCTGCGGCGAAGCCGACATTACCGAGTGCTTGGAGGACGGCTGTGAAGAAAATGCAGACGAGGACGGCGGTCTTGAGAATGAGAACTGTTCGGAATGCCCGTACTTCTGCCCCGTGTGCCAAGAATGTATGTACGAGGACGAATGTGAAGATTAAGTCTTACCAAGCACTGAATTTGGCTAACCAAATTCGCTTGTTAGGGGCAGACCCCTAATACCCCACAGCAGAAAGGAGCTATCAAGTATGAGCGAGTTTTTATTCTTTGTAATCGGCACGATGCTCGGCGGCGTCATCGGCGTTGTGCTGATGTGCCTGTTGCAGATTAACAGGCTCTCCGAAAGGGAGGTGTCGGAAAATGCGAAACAGAAATGTGCAGATACTTTTCCGCTTGACCGATGATGAAGCCGAATACCTGCAAACCCTCGTGGAGCGTTCCGGGCGTTCCAGAGAAGCGTTCCTCAGAGAAATGGTAAAGGGCTACCGCCTCTGCGAGAAGCCAGACCCAGAGTTCTACCAGATTATGCGTGAGTTGTCCGCCATCGGCAACCGTATCAACCAGCTTGCGGTCAAGGCAAACGCCCTTGACTTTGTGGATACGCCTATGCTTAAAGAGGAAGTGAAAAAGTGGCGGCAGTTTCAGATGGATGTCCGCAGGAAATATCTGCTCCCAAAGGGTAAGTCGGACTAATGGCGGTCTGCGAGATATGGGATGTGCGTGGCAGGCTCGACCACCCAATCGACTATGCCCAAAATCCAGACAAGACCGCCAACCCGAACTACACCGAAGCGGACTTGCAGGCTCTTGGCGATGTGATGAAATACGCCACCAACGGCGACAAGACCGAGAAGCAGTTTTTTGTCACGGGCGTAAACTGCGACGCTGCCACCGCCAGAGATGAAATGCTGATTGCCAAAGCCCAATGGAACGATGAAAGCGAGATTGTCTGCTATCACGGCTTCCAGAGCTTCAAGTCTGGGGAGCTTACGCCAGAGCAGGCACACGAGGTGGGCGTAAAACTTGCCGAGAAAATGTGGGGCGACAGATTTCAGGTCATTGTCGCCACCCACTTAAATACCGAGTGCCTGCACAATCACTTTGTTGTCAACTCCGTTTCCTTTCTGGACGGTAAGCACTACTATGACAACAAAGCGAATCTGCGGCTCTTGCGTCAGCGTTCCGATGAGCTGTGCCGTGAATACGCCCTGTCCGTGATTGAACACCCAAGCGGCAGGAAAAAGCCATACGCCCTCTATCAAGCGGAGAAGAAAGGGCTTCCCACAAGGGATAATGTGGCACGGCAGGCGGTTGATGAAGCTATCAGCAAATCATTCACGCTCAAGGACTTTGACCGATGTATGGCGGAGATGGGATACAGATGCAGCTTTGACCCCAACCGCAAATACTGGACGATTATCGGGAAAGGTTGGAAACGCCCCAAGCGGTTATACAGGCTCGGAGAGGATTACACCAATGAGAGGATTACGGAGCGTATCCGTGAAAACTCCTATGCCGTGAAGTTCGCCCGATTTACCGAGCCGACAAAGCAGGTCAAGGTGTACCGTGTCAAAGGCTCTCTGAAAGACGCAAAGAAAATCGGCGGCTTACGTGGTCTGTATCTCCATTACTGCTATAAGCTCGGTATCCTGCCCAAAGGCAGAAAACAGAATTATGCGAAGCTCCATTATCTTCTCAAGGACGACCTTATGAAGATGGACGCTATCACAAAAGAAACAAGGCTGCTTTGCCGCTGTCACATCGACACCGCAGAGCAGCTCTTGTCATATCAAGGCTCTCTGGAAACGGAAAGACAAGAGCTGACCGAACAGCGTAAGGGGCTTTATTCCCAGAGCCGCAAATTAAGCGGCAAAGAAAAAGAAGCGGTCAAGGCTCAGATTTCCGACATTTCAAAAAGGCTTGGAGAAATCAGAAAGGAGGTCAGGCTCTGCGAGGGTATCGCCGCCCGCAGCGGTACGCTCAAGGAAAAGTTACAGCAGGTGCGGGCAGACGAACAGGAAACCAAACGAAAGGAGCTGATGAAGAATGAACACAGGCGGCGATGCGGCGGAACAAATCGTGAGAATGAGCTTGGAGGGATTTGAGGTTGCCGCAAAACTGACAGGTGCAGGTGCGAAGAATATCGCCGTGCTTCTGTATTCCATTCTCAAAGAGGAACAGAAAACCAAAGGCAAAGCAAGGCTGACGAGTATGCTCCGTTCTGGCAAGGAGCTGAAAGTCTTTACCGTGAAGAACGAGGACTTGAAACGCTTTACGCAGGAAGCCAAAAAATACGGCGTTCTCTACTGCGTCCTTGCAGACCGTAAAAACAAAGACCCGAAAGCCGAGGTCGATGTGATTGCCCGTGCCGAGGACGCATCGAAAATCAGCCGTATTGTGGAACGCTTCCACCTTGCTTCGGTGGATACCGCTTCCATTGTGACGGAGGTTGAGAAATCTAAGGACGAAAAAACCGATATGCCAGAGCCAGACATCGGCGTACAGGAAAAGGCGGAGAAAGACAAGCTGCTCGACGCTCTTATGGGCAAGCCGACGCAAAAGGAGGAAAACGCCCCAGAAAACCCCTCGGTGGCAAAGACAGAAAAATCCCCTCAGTCCGAGCCTTTATCCGAGAAGCCAAGCAAGTCCGCAGAGGGGGCTACTATGACTGACAAGAAACCGTCCGTCAAAGAGGAACTGCGGAAAATCAAGGAGAGCCGCAAAGAGCAGGAATCCGACGCTTCCCCGACTCTTGATAAAGAGAAATCTTCCGACAGGGCGAAGAAACCGCCCGCAGGAAAGACCGAGCATAAGCAGACACCGAAAAGAAAGACCCCGAAAAAATCGAAAGGAGCAAGATAAACCCTATGAGTATTTATGATGTTTTCAGCGGCGGCAATAAGCCGTATGACAAAGAACAGTGGGCGGCACAGAAACAGGCGGAGCGTAAAGAAGCCTATGAGCTGATTGACGCCACCTGTTCGGAAATGGCAATGGGCGGCGACAGCTTCCGCCAGTATCTTGATGTGCAGGGGCGTTTTGACCGTTACTCCGTTGCCAACGCCATTCTGGTATCCGCCCAGATGCCCGAAGCGACGCAGCTTAAAGATTACGGCAAGTGGAAACAGAGCCGTGTCTATGTAAATAAGGACGCACAGAAAATCACTATCCTTGAGCCGAGCAAGGAATACACCCGTGACGACGGCACAAAGGCGGTATCCTATAACGCCAAAGCGGTATATGACATTTCCGAAACCTCTGCAAAGGACAGGCAGGAAGCCGCCGAGCCGAAGCCAATGCGTGAGCTTGTGTCCGCAATGATTGACGCAAGCCCCGTTCCGTTTCAGCCTGTCGATAATCTGGAGCTGCCCGCCTTTTATGACAGCGAACAGCAGACTATCTTTATCCGCACAGGCTTGAATGAAGAACAGCTTTTCGTCAGTATGTCAAAGGAGGTCGCTGCGGCGGTCTTTGATTTCAAGCACAACGAGAGCCGAGACGATTCCGAGTTCAAAGCCTACTGCGTCGCCTATATGGTAAGCTCCCGTTACGGTGTGGATACCAGAGGCTTCAGCTTTGACAATCTCCCCAAAGAGTACGCCGAAATGGAAACGCAGGACTTTAAGAGCGAGCTTGGCTCTATGCGTGATGTTCTGGGCGAGTTGCAGTCGGAAATGTATAAGAGCATGGAAAAGAATAAGCCTGCCAAAAACAAAGAACAGGCAAGATAATCGGAGGTGCAGCCTATGAAAGAGGAACGGTATCACATCGCCCTTGACAGGTACGATAAAAATATCGTTTTGAACGCTTTGACCACCCTGCGGAATCAGCAAGTACGGGAGGAACGCCCCACCGACCCTGTTGACGAGCTGATAAAAACGGTGGCTCACGCTCCTACACGAAAGGTAAGGGTAATGCCCTGCAAGTGCCGTGAGGAACGATAACGATAAAAAAGCGAGCCTAATCCTTGCCGTCTGCGGCATTCTTCCTGTTGTATGGTTTGCCCTGCTGACAGCACCTTTTGTCGACGGGGGCTTAGTGGAGATAGTGCGGAATTTTCCCCAAGCAATGAACAATCCGTTTTCCATAACGGTATGCGAGGACAGCTTAAAAACTGTCCTTATTTTTCTGCTTGCTTACGGCATGGGAATCGGCATTTATCTCTCCACACGCAGGAACTACCGCAGGCGTGAGGAACACGGCTCTGCCAAATGGGGCGATGCAGGTGCTGTCAACAAGAAATATAGGGATAAAGACCTGTCGGCAAATAAGCTGCTGACACAGAATGTCCGTATAGGTCTGGACGGGAAAAAGCACCGCAGAAATCTGAATATCCTTGTGTGCGGCGGGTCTGGGGCAGGTAAGACACGATTCTTCTGCAAACCCAACGCCATGCAGTGCAATACCTCAATGATAATTTTAGACCCAAAGGGCGAAATCGTCCGAGATGTGGGCGGTCTGCTTGAAAAGAAAGGCTATGAGGTGCGTGTGCTTGACCTTATCAATATGCACAAGAGCCATTGCTACAACCCTTTTGTATATCTAAGGAACGACAACGATGTGCAGCGGCTTGTAACCAATCTCTTTAAGGCGACCACGCCGAAAGGAAGCCAGTCGCAAGACCCGTTCTGGGATACGGCGGCGAGTATGCTCCTGCTGTCTCTGGTGTTCTATCTGAAATACGAAGCACCGCCAGAGGAACAGAATTTCCCGATGGTAATGGAGCTTTTAAGGGCGGGCGAGGTGCGTGAGGACGACGACAGCTATGTAAGTCCTCTGGACGAACTGTTTGACCGTCTGGAAATGGTAAACCCAGAGCATATCGCCTTAAAGTATTACAGGGATTATCACTCTGGCTCTGCAAAGACCTTAAAGAGTATCCAGATAACCCTTGCGGCAAGGCTTGAAAAATTCAACTTGGAGAGCCTTGCTTCTTTAACCGCAACAGACGAGCTTGACCTGCCGAGTTTAGGCGAAAAGAAAGTCGCTCTGTTTGCTCTGATACCCGACAACGACACGAGCTTCAATTTCCTTGTGTCGATTTTATACACGCAGCTATTCCAACAGCTTTTCTATCTTGCCGACCATAAGTACGGCGGAAGCCTGCCCGTGCATTGCCATTTCATTATGGACGAGTTCGCAAATGTTTCGCTGCCCGATGACTTCGATAAAATTTTGAGTGTCATGCGTTCCAGAGGTGTGTCGGTCAGTATCATTCTGCAAAACTTGGCACAGCTCAAAGCCCTGTTTGAGAAGCAATGGGAAAGCATCGTGGGCAACTGCGACGAGTTTTTGTATCTCGGCGGCAACGAGCAGAGTACGCACAAATATGTGTCGGAGCTTTTGGGTAAGGAAACTATTGATACCAACACCTACGGAAAAAGCTCTGGGCGAAGCGGAAACTACTCGACCAACTATCAAATATCGGGGCGTGAGCTTTTAACGCCAGACGAGGTGCGTATGCTTGATAACCGCTACGCACTTCTTTTTGTGCGTGGGGAACGCCCCATAATGGACTTTAAGTATGACATCTTGAAGCACCCCAATGTGAAACTGACAACCGACGGAGGTCAGCCGCCCTATATCCACGGCGAACCGACGCAGGCTGTCGCAACCCTTGTGTTTGACAACGCTTTGATGGAGAACGCCGTGAGCGTGAAGCCTGTCAGAACATCTTATGAACTTCTGTCCGAGGAGGACTTAGAAGAAATATATCAAATTTAAGGAGGAACTATCTATGCGTATTTTCAACAAAAAGGACACCCAGAACAAGGAAACCGCTAAACTGCCGATGACGGGCAAGGTCAAGAAAGGCTTCCGCCACTACTGCGTGGCGGTATTGGCTGTCACGATGGTGCTTGGCACATCTATGACCGCCTTTGCTGCCAATGACCCGATTGCCGTAGTCAACAACCTTTCCGACTTTATCTTCGGCTTAATCCGTGCTGTCGGTATGATTCTGCTCGGCTTCGGCGTGGTACAGATTGGACTCTCCCTCAAATCGCACGACCCGTCCCAGAGGGCGAACGGCTTTCTGACCCTTGCAGGCGGCGTCATCATTACCTTTGCAAAAGAGATTTTGACCCTTATCACAGGCTGATACCAGATAACTCAAAGACACAAGACAGAGCTTACGGGGCAGATCCGCTTTGCGGATTGCCCCATAAGCCTATTTTAAGAACGGAGGTGGTCGAATGTCTGATAATTGGGTCGTACAGAATTTAGAGAACGCTCTGGAAACTTGGAATGAGAAGTTAGCTGAAATATGGCAGCTCATTACCCAATCCCCAGAGCAGTTCAAAGGCGGTACGATTTGGAATGTTATCGTGAATATCCACGGCGCGTTGCAGGCGATAGGTCTTGCCCTGCTCGTGCTGTTTTTTGTCGTGGGCGTGATGCGTACCTGCGGCAGCTTCGCAGAAGTCAAGAAACCCGAACACGCATTAAAGCTCTTTATCCGCTTCGCCCTTGCCAAAGGTGCAGTAACCTACGGCTTGGAGCTGATGATGGCTCTGTTCCAGATTGTGCAGGGCGTGATTTCCACCATAATGAATGCCGCAGGCTTCGGCACGGCGGCACAGACGGTACTCCCGTCCGAGATTGTAACTGCTGTTGAGGACTGCGGCTTTTTCGAGAGTATCCCCCTATGGGCGGTTACGCTCATCGGCGGTCTGTTCATTACGGTGCTGTCGTTCATTATGATTATGACGGTGTACGGACGGTTTTTTAAGCTCTACCTTTATACCGCAATCGCTCCCGTACCCTTATCCTCTTTTGCGGGAGAGCCGAGCCAGAGCGTGGGCAGGAGCTTTATCAAAAGCTATGCCGCCGTATGCCTTGAGGGAGCAATCATCGTCCTTGCCTGCATTATCTTCTCCCTGTTTGCGGCTTCTCCCCCTGCCGTTGACCCCAACGCTGCGGCAGTATCAATGGTGTGGAGCTATATCGGGGAGCTTGTATTCAATATGCTCGTCTTGGTCGGTGCGGTCAAAATGGCAGACCGTGTTGTCCGTGAAATGATGGGCTTGTAAAGGAGGTGCAGCCGATTGGAAGTCAAGATAAATAAGGAAATCCGTAATTACACGGAGAGTATGTTTTTCGGACTGTCGCTGCGGCAGTTCATTTTTTCTGTCCTTGCCTGCGGCGTGGCGGTAGGTCTGTTTTTCCTGCTCCGTCCGCACTTCGGGACAGAAACCCTCAGTTGGGTATGTATTTTAGGTGCTTCGCCCTTTGCCATGATGGGCTTTGTTAGGTACAACGGCATGACCGCCGAGCAGTTTGTATGGGCGTGGATAAAGTCGGAATTTCTGATGCCGAAAAAGCTGATGTTCCTGCCCGACAATCTCTACTATGAAGCATTGAAGCCAAATATCGAAGCCCGTGAGAAAGGCTTGCCTGCCGCCCCAAAGAAGCAGAAACGGCAGGCGGCAAAGCCAGAGAAAACAGGAAAATCAAAAAAGCGTAAGGAGGCAGACTATGATAAAAACGCTTAGAAACCTGTTCAAGCAGGATAAGGAGAAATTCGTTGTGCCGAAGTCGGTGCAGGCGGTCATCCCGATTAAGACAATCTGGGAGGACGGCATTTTCCTTGCCGGTAAGAACAAGTACGCAAAGACCTTTAAGTTTGAGGATATAAACTACGCCGTGGCAAGCCGTGAGGACAAGGAAGCGATGTTCCTCGAATATTCGGAGCTGCTTAATGCCCTCGACAGCGGTGCGACCACGAAAATCACTATCAACAACCGCCGCTTGAATAAGGCGGATTTTGAACAGACCATTTTAATCCCTATGGCAGAGGACGGTCTGGATAAATACCGCACAGAGTATAACAAAATGCTTCTTGATAAAGCGACGGGAGCAAACTCTATTGTGCAGGATAAGTATGTGACGGTATCCGTCTGCAAGAAGAACATTGAAGAAGCAAGAAACTATTTTGCCCGTGTGGGTGCTGACCTTATCGGGCATTTCTCCAGACTCGGCTCAAAATGCACCGAGCTTGACGCAGAAGAAAAGCTGCGTATCTTCCACGACTTCTACCGCACAGGCGAAGAAACGGCGTTTTCTTTTGATATGGTGCAGAGTATGCGGAAAGGTCACGATTTTAAGGATTATATCTGCCCCGATACCTTTGAATTTGAAAAGGACTGTTTCAAGATTGGCGACAGGTACGGGCGTGTGATTTTCCTGCGTGAGTATGCCGCCTATATCAAGGACAGTATGGTAGCCGAGCTTTGCGAATTAAACAGGAATATGATGCTGTCCGTTGATGTCGTTCCCGTACCCACGGATGAAGCCGTGAGGGAGGTGGAAAACCGTCTTTTAGGTGTGGAAACCAACATCACAAACTGGCAGAGGAAGCAAAACCAGAACAACAACTTTTCCGCTGTTATTCCGTATGACTTGGAACAGCAGCGTAAGGAAAGCAAGGAGTTTTTAGACGACCTTACCACCCGTGACCAGAGAATGATGTTTGCCGTTCTCACAATGGTGCATACGGCGGAAACAAAGGAACAGCTTGACAATGACACCGAAGCTCTCCTTACCACGGCAAGAAAGCACCTCTGTCAGTTTGCGGTGCTGAAATTTCAGCAGATGGACGGACTGAACACGGCTCTGCCCTTTGGCGTCCGCAGGATTGATGCCCTGCGTACCCTTACCACGGAGAGCCTTGCGGTATTCATTCCGTTCCGTGTGCAGGAAATCTACCACGAGAACGGCGTGTACTACGGGCAGAATGTTATCAGCAAAAATATGATTATCGCCAACCGCCGCCATCTCTTGAACGGTAATTCCTTTATCCTCGGCGTATCTGGTGCAGGCAAGTCCTTTACGGCAAAGGAGGAAATGACGAACATCATTCTCACAGACCCTAATGCCGATGTGATTATTATAGACCCAGAGCGGGAATATTCGCCGCTTGTCAAGGCAATGCAGGGCGAGGTCATTCACATTTCGGCTACAAGCGAAAACCATATCAACGCTATGGATATGAACTCCGATTACGGCGATGGTGCAAACCCCGTCATTTTGAAATCGGAGTTTATTTTATCCCTCTGCGAGCAGCTCATCGGCGGCAGCACTCTGGGGGCGAAGCAGAAATCTATCATTGACCGTTGTACGGCTTCGGTGTACCGCCACTATCAGCAGGGCAATTATATGGGAGTGCCGCCGACCTTGCAGGACTTCCGTGAGGAACTGTTAAAGCAGCACGAGCCAGAAGCACAGGAAATTGCCCTTGCCATCGAGCTGTTTACGGACGGCTCTCTCAATACCTTTGCGAAGCATACCAATGTGGACACCCACAGCCGCCTTATCTGCTATGACATTCTGGATTTAGGCAAGCAGCTACAGCCTATCGGTATGCTTGTTGTCCTTGACAGTATCCTTAACCGCATTACGCAGAACAGAGCCAAAGGCAGGAACACATTCATTTTCATTGATGAGATTTATCTGCTGTTCCAACACGAATACTCCGCAAACTTCCTCTTTACCCTCTGGAAGCGTGTGCGTAAATATGGTGCGTACTGTACGGGTATTACCCAGAATGTGGACGACCTCTTGCAGAGCCACACGGCGAGGACGATGCTTGCCAACTCCGAGTTTATCATTATGCTCAACCAAGCGTCCACCGACAGGATTGAGCTTGCCAAGCTCCTTAATATCTCCGACCTTCAGATGAGCTATATCACGAATGTCGGTGCAGGACAGGGACTTTTGAAAGTCGGCAGCTCCCTTGTGCCGTTTGTCAATAAGTTCCCACGCAACACCGAGCTGTATAAGCTGATGACAACAAAATTTGGGGAGGTGTGAGCCTATGGCAGATATAAGGTTTCGCAATAAAGCCCACCGTGATTTCTTTCTGGAAAATATGATGAAATGCAGGGTCAATGACTGCTATCACAGAGCCTTTTTCTATGTGATGGGCATTGCCGCCGAAACGAGGGCGAACATTAACCAGATGTTTGACTTTAAGACGGATTGCATTGAGCCAGAGGGTATGCACGGCGGCTGGCAGACAAGCGGCACGGTCAAGGTCTGCCACCTTGCCTTTAACCTCTGGAACGGTTACACCGATAAGGAGCGTCCGCAGGACTTCACGCCAGAGGATTTATTCTGCTGCGAGTTCGCCCCGTATTTTATGGAGGGTATCAAGGTAAGGTATCCCGAATATTGCAGGGAGCTTCCTGCACCGAAACAGCAGACCGAACATTCACGATAAGAAAGGACGAAGCTATGAAAAAATATGTTATGCAGATTTGTATTGCTGCCGCCGTGTGCCTGTTAGGTGCGGCGGCTTTTTGCGGTTATCACATCTATGAGCATTATGCACACGAAGCCGAGCAGACAGAAGCCTTTGAACAGATTGCCGATAAGGTGGAACAGGCACAGGAGGACGAGAGCCAAGCCCCCGAAGTCCCGCTGACGGAGGATGAAACCGTACTGCCAGAGTATGGGGAGCTGTTTTTACAAAACCCCGATATGGTGGGGTGGATTTCCGTTGCCGGCACGAACATCAATTATCCTGTCATGCAGACACCGAATGAGCCGAACTACTATCTCAAACACAATTTTGAGAAAGAGTACAGCGATTTAGGCACTCCCTATATCCAAGAGGACTGCGACATCAAGACGAGTGATAACCTTATCATTTACGGACACCATATCAAAGGTCAGAAGATGTTTGGAGCGTTGGAGAACTACAAGGATAAAGGATTTTATGAGGAACACAAGACCATTCAGTTTGATACGCTCACGCAGCACGGCGAATATGAAATTGTCGCCGTGTTCAAGACCGTGGCGTACAGCTCCGAGGGCTTCCGCTACTATGATTTTGTTAATGCGAAGAATGAGGACGAGTTCAACGCCTATATCGAAAAGTGTAAGGAGCTTGCCTTATATGATACGGGCGTTGGTGCTGAATATGGTGACAGGCTCATTACCCTATCCACTTGTGAATACTCTGCCCAGAACGGCAGGCTTGTGGTTGTAGCAAAAAAGGTGGACTGACTTGACCGCAAGACTTCTTGGAAAGGGGGTTTTGTATGGCTGATATAAAAACCAGAGATGCGGTCAAAGGCACGATTAAGACTATTGACAAAGCCGCTGTTGCTACGGAGCGTATGAAGTCCGCTTATGCCAAGACAAAGGATAAAGCGGAACAGGGCTATTATGCTGATGAAAGCTCCGCCACCGAGTACGCTTCCGATAAGATGTCCTATGCGGCTGACCGCATAAAGGACGAGGGTATCCACCAATTCAACAAGCAGGGTCAGAAAGGTGTGCAGACCACAAAAGAGAATATCGGCAAGGCAAAGGATAAGATTGCCGATTTTAAGACCAAACGGGCAATGAAAGCCGCCGAGCAGAAAAAAGCACAGGCTGCTGCAGAACGGAACGGCTCACAGATCCGCCACGGAACTGTGAGCCGTTCTCCTGCCCCCGATGCTCCCGCAAATGGGAAAAGCCAGTTGATAAAGACCCGTCAGCAGGGACAAAAGACGGTAAAAACTACCGCCCGAAATACAGGGAAAGCAGTAAAATCCACCGCCAAAGGCACGGTCAAATCTGCCGAGAAAAGCGTGAAAACGGCTCAATCCACCTCAAAGGCGGCTATTAAGACTACCGAGCATACCGCAAAGGCAGCACAGAAAACCGCACAGGCTTCGGTCAGGGCGGCTCAGAAAGCAGCACAGGCGGCGAAAGCCACGGCAAAGGCTACTGCCCACGCCGTAAAGGTGGCAGTTAAAGCGACCATTGCGGCGCTCAAGGCGATTATTGCAGGCACAAAGGCGTTGATAGCGGCGATTGCCGCAGGCGGCTGGGTTGCCGTTGTTGTGATTATCGTTATCTGCCTTATCGGTCTGCTTGTCGGCTCGGTGTTCGGTATCTTCTTTTCGGGCGAGGACTCTGGAAACGGAATGACAATGCAGACCGTTGTCCGTGAAATCAATACAGAGTATGATACCAAGCTTGATGAAATCAAGAACGGCACAGCCCACGATGTTCTGGAAATGTCGGGAAGCCGTGCGGTCTGGAAAGAGGTGCTTGCGGTTTATTCTGTCAAGACCACTACCGACCCAGACAATCCGCAGGAAGTCGCCACAATGGACGACAGCAAAAAAGAGCTTCTCAAAAACATCTTCTGGGAGATGAACGAGATAAGCTCCAGAACGGAAAGCAAGACCGAAACGCAGATAACCGAGAGCGACGATGGACACGGAAATATCGTGCAGACCGAAACCACCGTTACCCAGACCTACCTCTATATCACAGTTGCCCATAAGACAGCCGAGGAAATGGCGGATAAGTACAATTTCAATGCAGAACAGAGGGAACAGCTATCCGAACTGCTTGCCGAGGAAAACAATTCGCTATGGTCGCAGGTGCTATACGGCATTTCTGGCGGCGACGGCGAAATTGTAAGCGTGGCATTGTCGCAGGTCGGCAATATAGGCGGGCAGCCTTATTGGAGTTGGTACGGCTTTGACGGGCGTGTGGAATGGTGTGCCTGCTTTGTATCATGGTGTGCCAACGAGTGCGGCTATATCGACAGCGGCGTTATCCCGAAATTTGCAGGCTGCGTTAATGGCTCACAGTGGTTTAAGGACAGAGGGCAATGGCAGGACGGCGGCTTTACCCCAGAAGCAGGACAAATTATCTTCTTTGACTGGGAGGGCGACGGAGAAACCGACCATGTGGGCATAGTAGAGCGTGTGGAAAACGGCACGGTCTATACCGTTGAGGGCAACTCTGGCGATGCCTGCCGACAGAACAGCTACTCTATCGGCAGCAGCGTGATTTACGGTTACGGTATCCCTGCCTATTGATGGCAAAATGGGTAAAAGAAAACCAGAGGATTATTCCTCTGGCTCTTTTGCCTTACATAATCCGTTTACAGTTGCTTCTATCACGGACAGTTCTCTATCATCTAATCTGTCGAGCTGTGCGTCTAAGCGTCTGCGGACGGAACTTTTCTTGACTTCTTTGTTAGGGAATATGTACTCGTCAACCGATACATCGAACATCGTCATAAGCTGAATGAACAGCTCCAGACTTGGCTTTTGACCCTCATTTTCAACCGCTTGCAGATGTCTTGGGTCATAGTCAACGATACGGGAAAGCTGTTCCCTTGTCATTCCCTGTGCCAACCGTGCTTTCTTGATAGCCTGCCCGATTGGCTTAAAATCGAAGTCAAAATCGTTGTTTCTTTCGTCCATAAGCTCACCACCTTGTATCAACATAATGCTTCCATTATATTTTACAGAAGTGACAGCTCTTATAGAACGATTTGAAATCTCTTATAATAGGATATTTAATCTCTTATTTACAGAGATTAAAAGACTGAAATGTGTCCTTTGTGAAAACAAATTTGGGTTTCTCTTGACTTTTATCAATTTTAATAATATAATTAACTTTGATAAAGGAGGATAAATGCAATGGAACTCATGAAAATACTTTCCAACCCCGCCAGAGTACAGGTCATACAATATTTACAAATTCAAGGCGAAGCGACAACAAAACAGATTGCTGAAGCAATCCCCAATATTCCCGCCCCCACACTGTATCGACACATCAATGCGCTTTTGAAAGAGGGGGCATTGCTTGTAAAAGAAGAACGAAAGGTCAGAGGAAGTCTGGAAAGGCTGCTCACTATTAACAAGGAGAGTTTCGCATCTGCCGAGAACAACATCGCAGACCTTTCCTATCAATTTCTGATGGGGCTTTTCGCAAGGTTTCAAAAGTATAGCTGCAAAAAGAACGCTGACCCCCAAAAAGACCGTCTGAGCATGAGGACTACTATGCTTACTCTTACAGATGAAAACTTTGATAAGTTTATGCGTGAAATTGCAGAGGTCATCAAGAAATACGAAGAAAATGCAGACAAGACTGGAAAACTCCGCAGCGTTTCCTTTATATCTGCCCCTTTAGAGGAGGAAGAAAAATGACTTTTCATGAAGAAAATGTTTTTATAGAGGGAAAGGTTTCTATCGGAGCGACTATTTCCTATACCGATAAAAACAGGCTGTCCCCTGCCATTGTCTTTATTATGGGAACAGGAAAAACTGACCGTGATGGAAATGAGAAAGGCTTTAAGACAGATTTTTACAAAAATCTGTCCGAAGATTTTGGGGGCTGCGGATATGTATGTGTCCGATATGACAAGCGGGGGACATTCCAGTCAGAGGGCAACTTTGCCACGGCAGGATTAAGCGACCTTATGGATGATGCTGTTTCGGTAATACAGTATACGAAAGCGCTTCCCTATGTTGATAAGGAAAAAGTGATTGTCTGCGGTCACAGCGAGGGGGCGATGATTGCCACATTACTCAGCGCACAGGAAAGCACCGCAGGATTGCTCCTGCTTGGCGGAGCTGCCACTTGTATGAAAGATGCACTTTTCTATCAAAACAGGCTTGCAGCGGAGGAATTTCAGCAGAAAAAAGGACTTCTCGGACTACTGCTCCGTAGCCAGACAACAGAAGCAAAGACCAATGCCAAAATAGAAACAATGTTTGAAAGATGTATATCTGCAAAGAAAGACAAGGTGTTTTTCGGCGGGGCAATGTTAAACGCAAAGTGGGTCAGAGAACACGCTTCCTATTCCTCGGAGGATTATATATCGCTGCTCCAAAGATATGGCAAACCCATTTTAGCAGTTACTGGAACAGCAGACATTTCAACCGATTACAGACGTTTATCTGTTTTAGAGGATATCCCTCTTGCGGAAAGCTATACGCCGCAGAGGGTAAACCACATCTTGCGGGAAGTTGACGATGACAACAGCGTGATGACGATAAAGAAGCAATATAAACGGCTTGCAGGGAGACCTATGCACACGCTGACAGAAGAAAAAATAAAGGAATGGTTAAGCCAGTTCCAGACAATAGGAAACGGGGGTGTAGCAAAATGAAAAAACCCTTACATTCAAATAAAAAGAAACGGGTAATGTCGGCTGTCATTGCTCTATTTGGAGTGTGTATTTTAGTCGCTTGTATTATGCTGACGAGAAATGTTACAGATATAAGCCAGACTGCAAAAATTGTTATTATAGCAAGCGGATGTATTGTATTAGTAACAGCTTTGGTTATTTCCGTTATTTTAGACCGAGAGGTTTGCAGATTTAAGTGTCAGAAATGCGGTCATCAATTTAAACCTACTCTAACAGCATACTTAATTGGCGCACATTTTCCCATGAAACGGCATTTGAAATGCCCTAATTGTGGGGAACACGGATATTGCAGGGTAAAAATATATGAAAAATAAATGGATACTTTGTCCCATCTGCGGCAATAAAACAAGGTTGCAGATACGGGAAGATACAGAGCTGAAAAACTTTCCCCTCTACTGCCCGAAGTGCAAGCAGGAAAGTTTGATTGAAGCAAAGGATTTACAGGTGACGGTTATCACAGAATCAGACACAGTGAAAATGAATTTTCATAATAACAGCTCACGAGTTTAATTCTTGGCTTAAAATACGCAAATGCCACGCAAAGTAGCAGAAAAATCCCGAATGTCATCTGTACTTTCTTGTAGTGTAAAGTGCAGTTTTCTATACTGGGTATATCAAAACAAGGAGGTCACGAACATGACATTTGCAGAAAAATTAAAATCTATTCGCAAACAGGCGGGTATGTCGCAGGAACAGTTAGCGGAAAAACTTAGCGTGTCAAGACAGGCAGTGACAAAATGGGAAACCGATGCAGGCATTCCCGATATTGAAAATATGATGGCAATTTCCGCCCTGTTCGACATTTCCATTGACGAGCTGCTCTCCAACGAAAAGGGAGCGAAGAAACCGACAGAGTATCTTTTTGAGAGCGTCACGGAGTACGATATTGACGAGCCGAAACGCTATGACATGAAGTTCGGCGGTGCAAAGCAATTCCAGTTGTCAGGCTACGAAGGCGAGAAAATCCGTGTCCGTCTGGCATCCAATACCTTCTCCACGCTCCAGAATGATTTCAAGGTCAAGATTGACGACATCCGAAAAAGGATTGATGTGGATGTAAACCGAAAAAATGG
The DNA here is from genome assembly GCA_947627185.1 of uncultured Clostridia bacterium. Taxonomy (GTDB): domain Bacteria; phylum Bacillota; class Clostridia; order TANB77; family CAG-508; genus Scatovivens. The sequence continues at coordinate 20,677 of CANQVF010000018.1, forward strand.
CGTATCCGAAACGACGGCAAAGGAAGCGGTCAATATCTTCGTCCAAATCCCATCACCCTATGTCGGGAAAATCGAATGTGCGGTCAATGCGGAGACGGTGGAAATCCGTTCTCTGGAATGCGACAGCATAGAGCTTGATGTAAAGACGCCGTATATCGCTTTGGCGGATGTTTCTGGTACGGTAGAGGTAAACTGCAATCTGGATATGGAGATTGTATGCCGTTCTTTGAATGGGGAGATTGCAATCAACCAAGTATCGGCAACCTCAAAAATCCATGTTCCAGAGGACACTGTTTTTACTGCCGTTACAAAGGGAATTGGAACAAGTATCTCTTATGAGAAAGACGGACGGCAGACGGAACGCTTCGACACGCCCGATGCGGAGAATATCATTGAACTGAACGGTATCAAGAGCGAGCTTGTCATTAGCACGGACAGGGAAAGGAGCTAATGGAATGAAAGCAAATTATCTGAAGAAATATATCATCAGCTCCTATATTCTGGTCTGGTTGCTCATTATTTTTGTAGCAGGCTCGGCAAGCCTTGTCTTTCATGCGCCGCCTGTCATCATGTGGGTTGTCCGAAACCTTATCGCATGGTCGCCGACCTACCTGCTTTTGATTGGATGGAGGTATTTCAGACCAGATGAAACAAGGGCGGCTTTTGTAAAAAGATGTTTTTCGGGAAAAATCAAACCATTGTTATTAGTGTTCTCCTTTGCACTTGTGTTTGGAATCAGCCTGCTGTCGCTCTTTATTTTTTCCTGTATCGAGGGAAGAACAATGATGTCCTATATCAATTTCGGGACAACGCCCCTTGCACTCAGCGTGTTCCTTTCGTTCACTTCGGGTCCGACGGGCGAGGAATTAGGATGGCGTGGCTTTATGCGGGAGGAATTTAACAAGAGGTACGGCTTCCTTAAATCCTCTGTCTGCCAAGGCTTGGTGTGGTGCTTCTGGCATACGCTGTTGTGGATTGTGGATTCGGATTTCACTGATTGGAGAGCAATCCCCTATGTCATTTCCAATATTGTCGTCATCACATCAATTACCGTGCTGATGAACATTTTCTTGGAACGGCATAACAACCTGCTCTACTCGGTATTGCTGCATTTCGGCTTTAATATCATCTATGTATTTTTAGATGCGGATATAGGATTCTTTGTGATTTTGACCGTTCTGTATCTGGTAATTACACCGATTGCCGTATTGATAAGGAATAAGACTGCCGAAAGGCTTTTGAAAAATAATGACAACGGAGAAAGGAAAATAGAAAAATGAGTAATTTAGAAAAAATCCAAAAAGGAATGAGGGTGTTGCAGATACTCTCAAAAATTGTTTTGATATTTGCTATTGTGGGAGTGGCTTTCACATCAATCGGGGCGACTCTCGTGGCATCAGATGTGTTAAACATGGAAAACCAGTTTCTTCACTTCCTGTCAGTTACGGCTGAAATAAGCAAAGGACAGCTTGTAGGAACTTTAACCGCTGCGGCTGTGTCCTTGTTGTTTGGAGGGATTATCACAGTGTTTGTCTACCGTTATTTTACGGCGGAGCTGAAAGAGGGAACGCCATTTACAAACGCAGGTGCGGACAGAATAAAGTGGCTTGGGATTATGCAGATAGTGTTATCTATCATATCTACACAGATTGTGGATGTAATCTACGAGAAAATCGGTCTGGCGGAATGGAACCGCTTTGATGATGCAAGCCACATTGGGATTGGAATCGGTCTGATTTTACTGGGAATGGTTGTCCGTTATGGTGCGGAACTGGAGCAGAAAAAGTAATCACAAGCAAAGCGGAGGAAAGGAATGAAAACGAAAAAAAGGATAAAAATTATGCTTATCATAATGGCTGCTTTACTTGTTGTAGTAATGATAGCATTTGCAGGGATATGGAATATGTTTGGTGAAAAGATTAAGGCGGCAAAGAGTATCCATAGCCTTGAGGATGGGCTATATTATCTGGAATATAAAGGCAATTATGGCTTTGATGCGTTTCTTGAGCAAGGCGGAGCGGTATCTGATGCGGATATGGCTGTATATATCACAGAATTTCTGTCGAATGGATTTTATCACGGAAATAGCAGCTCAGCTGAAAAAGATTTTGGGTGCAGTTCCTTATGTGTAGGCACATCCTCTGGCTCTCAGCTTATGGGGCGCAATTTTGACTGGAAAAAATGCAGCGCAATTATCGTACATACAATACCCGATAACGGTTATGAATCCATTTCAACCTGTAATATTGAATTTTTGGGTTTTGGCGAGAATTGGAAACCAGAGGGAATCACGAATCAGTATATGGCATTGGCGGCAATTTATGTCCCATTGGACGGTATGAATGAGAAAGGGCTGTGCGTAGCTGATTTGATTAACGGTGATGAGGAAGAAACACATCAGAAAACTGGAAAGCCTGCTTTGACAACCGTATCTGCAATCAGACTTCTTCTTGATAAAGCGGCGACTGTTGATGAAGCTGTTTCATTATTATATGAATACGATATGAATTCTTCTATTGGTACGGCACATCATCTTGCTGTTTCCGATGCGGATGGAAATTCTGTTGTGATTGAGTATGTCAATAATGAAATGGTAGTTACAAAAACTTCTGCTGTTACAAATCATTATCTGTCCGAAGGAGAAAAGTTTGGGATTGGCAATGAGGAATCCCATAAACGGTATAACACTCTGGTTTCTGCGTGGCAAGAGAATGAGGGGTGTATGGAGATTGGAATGCTTCAGGAAATTATGGAAACTGTTTCTTATTCCAACGTAACACAATGGAGCATCATTTATGATAAAACAAATCGGACAGCGGATTTTTATTGGCAGAGGCAGTATGACACTCCGCACCATTTTGAAATAGGGGAAACCTGTGAAGAAAAATAAGAAGCATAAATCGGGAGGATTTCTATGGAGAAAACGGAATGGATAAATTGCCCTCTTTGCGGGAACAAAACAAGGTTGCAGATACGGCAAGATACGGAACTGAAAAAATTTCCCCTCTACTGCCCGAAGTGCAAGCAGGAAAGTTTGATTGAAGCAAAGGATTTACAGGTAACGGTCGTTAAAAGACTTGAAACGAAAATATCAAATTGATTAACAAAGCGGCAAATTGGTATTTGGAGGGAAAAATAGTAATGTCAAGATTAGAAGTGAATATAGAATATATTGAGCAGCAAACAATATACGGATTGTGGCAAAAGTCAAACGATAAAACTATTTCCAGAGATATAAACGCTCTGTCTAAACAGTATCATTCCGTGGTTTCCATGCCAGAGGGAAAGGTGTTACCCTATTTTGTCTTGTCCAGAAATTACAATGAGAAAAGCCACGATTTTGAATTATTTATTGGTAGTGTGATTGACAAAGGTGGTTTAGAAAGCTATGTCCTCTTAGGCAGCGAGTACGCCAAAATCACAGTAAAACCTAAATTGGGCTTTTTATGGGGTACTTCTATTGGAAAGGCAAAACAATATTTTTATACAAAATGGCTGCCCGCAAGTTCCTTTGAAGCGTTGAATTTGGAGTATGAGTATCACACAGAAAAAAGCATAGAAAAGCAACCGACGATTGATGTTATCTTTGCCATTCGACGCAAAGCTATCAATTAAATTTAGATAAATTAGAAGTTGCAAAGGAGAATATTTTGATATTTAATATAGCAGATACATTTGAATTATTGTTCGACAAAAACAATACCATTGCATATAAGGCATTACAGGTATTGCAAAAAGAAAGTAAAGAAACGGATTGTGTTTATCCTTATATGGATAGATTAAGCGAAATGCTTAACAGTGATAATTCTTATGTCCGCACAAGAGGGCTTACACTAATTGCCTATAATGCAAAATGGGATAAAGATTATAAAATTGATGAAATTATTGATAACTATTTGAAACATATAACAGATATTAAGCCTATTACAACAAGACAATGTATTAAGCTGTTGCCGATTATTGCAAAGGACAAACCAGAATTGAGGAATGATATTCTTTCAGCACTTCATAAAGCTAATGTATGTATTTATGATGATAGTTTGCAGCCATTAGTTTATAAGGATATACAGAAAGCATTGAAAGAAATACAACAATTATAAAAATGCAAATTCAAGTTTGTTGGGAAGAACAACATATCATCAAAGAGCCAGACGCACAGACGCAGAGCCGATGAAATCACTTAAAAATGTATTTGGAGGAAAATTATGCGAAAAATGATTGCAAGCGTGTTGGCATTTCTGTTGTTTCTTTTGTCGGGGGTAACAACTGCTTTTGCCGCAGAGAATACAGAAGAAACGCCGTCTGGCATTGCCTACACGGAGTTAGGGAAAGAAATTGACGGATACATAGATGTCCGAAAGGATACTACTTCATCAGTTTCCATAGCATACTTCAATGAAACAGAGAATATTGCTTCCGTCATATACGGCAAGGCTAACGCTGCCGAGAATATCAAAGCAAATGAAGAAACCGTTTATGAGTGGGGGTCGATTTCCAAAGTTTTAGTCTGGACAAGCGTTATGCAGCTTTATGAGCAGGGAAAAATTGACCTTGATGAAGATGTCAGAAGCTATCTGCCAGACGGCTTCCTATCCAATCTTTCTTATGATGAGCCTGTAACCATGACACATTTGATGAATCATACGGCGGGTTTTCAAGAAACTACATGGGACGTGGAGGTACTGGATAAAAAGGATATTATCAGTTTAAGGGATGCCTTGCTTGCAACGGCACCGCCGCAGATTTACAAGGTTGGCACAACTGTTTCCTATTCAAATTGGGGTGCTGCTCTTGCGGCTTATATTGTGGAATGTGTCAGCGGAATGGATTATGCGGAATATGTGCAGCAGAATATTTTTGAACCGCTTGGCATGAACCAGACTTCCATACTTCCCGATTGCAGTGATAATGAATGGGTGGAAAGCAGACGGGATTTGACGAATGCCTATTATAATGTGCAGGGGGAATATGAAGATTATGGAGCGTGTCGGCGTTATATTCTGCTTTACCCCGCAGGAGCGGCGACAGGAACAATGAGCGACCTTGTACGGTTTGCGAAAGCGTTCCTTGCAGATAGTAGGGATTGCCCGCTTTTTACAAAAGCTGACACACTGGATAAAATGCTTTCTCCCACGCTCTATTATGACGGGACAGATACGCCGAGAATCTGCCACGGACTGTTTTCACAGGAATATGGTGTGCGCCTAATCGGTCACGCAGGAAATACCACAGGATTCTCCGCAAATTTAGTGCTTGACAGGGAAAACAGGACGGGACTTGTGGTAATGACGAACGAGGTAGGGGAAACCACTTATAATTATGGGCTTGTGAGCCTTATCTTCGGAGATTGCAGGGCGGAAACAGGTTTTACCAATGATGACTTGTCGGGGATTTACTGTAACAGCAGGGCAAATTATAGCAAGAGCTTTATGAAGCTATACAGTATGATTAGCGGTCTGTTGCCCGTCACAAAAGGAGAAACCGAAGAAAGCTATCAGGCGGCTATGGTAGGCAGCATTACACAGATTTCAGAGAACGCCTGCATTATGGACGACGGGAATGGATTGAAAACCTATCTGCACATAAAAAGAGATAGCAACGGAAATGTGGCTGCATTGCAGCACATGACGGGCATGGACTTCCAAAAAGAGAATACGGCAGTTTTCGTCATTAAGATTATTTTTTTCTTCCTGTTTGTACTGTCCTCTTTCTGGACGCTGCTTATGTTTATTGTGCATGGGATAACGCTGCATAAGCATAGGCGGACGGAGATTTGGAGTAAAAAACTATATCAGTTATTGGCGGAGCTGTTTATGGTGCTTGCGTCTATCATGATTTACTGGCTTATTTTACCGCCGCTGATGGGTGGCAGTTTCACCAAAATACAGGTTGTTATAAAGTGTGTATTGATTATTCTTTGTACGCTTATGGAAGTTGTGATGTTGCTGATTGGGTGGTTTGGCGTGAAGAATACGGAAAACATTAAGAATAATCTGCGGCAGAAAATCGGATTTACTGTTACAAAAGCAAGCGGAATAATTCTGATAGCAAATGTACTGTATTGGCATTTCTATCAGTTCTGGGGTTGCTGATGTAGGATATATTTAAGTTCGTCTGACAGGACGATTATCAGAAAGGGTATGCCTATGAAGAAAGAAATATGCAGGATAAATAAAGGAAAAATGGCTGAAGGTGTTTGCGGAGGTATTGCAAAACACTTTGGTATAGATGTAAGCATAGTGCGTTTCGTCTGGCTGTTTTTCTGCTTGGCAGGCGGCATTGGAATTTGGCTCTATCTTATCTGCACACTTGCAATGCCTAAAGAGGAAAATTAAAACATCATCACAGAGCCAGACGCACAGACGCAGAGCCGATGAAAAAGCGACAAATTGGTGACTGTGGAGGAGGAAAGATTATGACATTGTTTTTAAATAAAGTGGTGAGCAGTATAATTCAGATTATTCTGTTTGCGTTAATACCTTTTATTTGGTGGCTCATTTCTGGACGGGAACAAGAGAAATTTACACAGTGGATAGGAATAAAAAAAGTAGAGGGAAACAAAAATAAAGTAAGTATTATTGTGATAGCAATATCTCTTGTGTTTATGCTTTTAGGAGCGATAACTTTATACGTCTTAAAGGATGTTGAAATGGCTACTTCTGAATTCGCAGATTTGAGAATGTCCGCACTTCCTGCAATTTTTGTTTATGCAATTTTTAACACAGCGTTTCCAGAAGAATTGTTTTTTAGAGGTTTCATTTTAAAGAGAATGTCAAAAAAGTTTGGTTTTATATGCGGAAACTGCGTTCAAGCAATTTTGTTTTCCTTACTTCACAGCGTGATGTTTTTCTCTATTGTTGGAATAGTGAAAACTATGCTTATTGCAAGTTTTACAGGAGTTATTGCGTATTCTATGGGTTGTGCGAATGAGAAAATTGCTAATGGCTCAATTATTCCAAGCTGGATAATTCATTCTTTATCAAATATTTTTTCTGGGATTTGTGCGGCGTTTACGCTCATCTAATTCCCATTTGCCAGGAAGAACAACATATCATCATAGAGCCAGACGCACAGACGCAGAGCCGATGAACTTGTGAGAAATCACAGTTTGTCGGCTCTGCGCCTTTTATATAGCATAGGTAGGACAAGCCCACCGAATAAAAAAAACGATGTTTTGGTGGGCGGTTTCACTATGCCCAAATGAGCAAGATATTCTCCCCCAGACCCGTTTTTAGAGTTTGGAGGGATTTTTTTATGTGCTGGTCAAGTACCACCGAAACGCTGCTTATCAGAAGCAGCAGCTATCTACATAATACCACGGATTAGCGAGGATAACCTGTTAAAAAAATCTTTGCTTCTGCGTGGCACTCTTATACCCTCAAAGTAGATGCCAAATATCTACATAATAGAAATAATAACGCCTATATCCGCATTGGCTTGACAGCCTTTGCGGTTTTTCTTTTGTCGTTTTTTGCAGGAATACGCCGCAGGGCTGTTTCTGATGCCCACTGTCGCTCTCCGCCCCTCAATCTGGATTTTTTCAAAAAATTCAGATTGGAGGTAACAGATTATGGCTTACAACAAAGCCAAAGAAGAACGGAAATGGCGGCTCTGGAAAGAAGCCGAAGAAAAGGAACTGCGGAGCTTGGGTGTCAGTGAGGATACCATTGAACAACTTCATACCCATGATTGGGCTATCTTCAATTCCGACAGGCGGTACTACGAGAAATTGCAGGACGCAGGTACATACCTTGAGGAAGTCGCAGAGGATACGGCACAGCCCGAAACAAAGACTGTGGAGGACTTCTTGGACAGCATTGAAAATCAAGAGCTTTATCAGCTTTTGATTAAGGTGGACAGGCTCACTCTGCAAACCGTTTTATTACAGCTTCAAGGCTTCCCCGTGCCAGAGATAGCAAAAATACTTGGCATGAATGAGGATGCCGTGTATAAGCGGATACAACGCTTGAAGAAAAAAATCAAAAAACTTTTGGGATAGTGTCCAGATTTACGCTTTCCCATCGGCTACTGGGTGAGAGGACAAAAATCCTCTTGCCCAGTTTTCCTTTGTGTGGCGAAAACGAGGGCAGTTCCTTGACAACCGAATACCCATTCGCCAAATACTTTCTCTTTGCGATTGTGATGAGCATAAGCGTGTGCAGAGGTACGCCACGACCTGCCGAAAGGCAGAGAGCGATAAATGCCTACTCGAAATGTCGGGCAGCTCCCGACCTCGCCGTAACCCGCAGAGAGGATAATGATACTCCCGTCCAGTCACAGTCCGAGCGTGAAAAAACCGTCGCAGGCAATGAGGGCGGCTCTGTCAGAACGACAGTTGGGGTGAAACTCCCGTGGTGTCAGTTCGCTGCTGACCGTTTGGCGACTTCCCATAGCATTTCGGGGTGTCGAGGACAAATTGAAATGCTCCTATCATATCAAGCCAGATACAAGGCGGTCTATGGAAACAGAGTTTTGTTTTATGCTCTCCAGACCTTAAATACTTCCTTGTGTCTGGCTTCTACATAGGCAGTACATACCTGCCTAAATACCAGATAGGAGGTCAGACACATATATGGAAAGAAAAATCAGGCGTGGGGACATCTACTACGCTAACTTAAACCCCGTTGTCGGCTCTGAGCAGGGCGGGCGGCGACCCGTCCTTATCGTTTCCAACGATATAGGAAACACGCACAGCCCTACGGTCATTATCCTGCCGATAACGAGCCGAGTACAGACAAAAGCAAAGCTGCCAACCCATACCGAGGTAAGCAATGTAGAGGGGCTTGATAAAAATTCCCTTATCCTTGCTGAGCAAATCCGTACCATAGATAAGCGGAGATTGGAGGGATATGTCGGCAGACTGCCCGAAAGCATGATAACGAAACTCAACCACTCCCTCGCCGTCAGCATAGATTTGAAAACAATGGCATAACTGCCAGACGGGAACTGTTTAACGCTTGCGTTCACTTAACGCAGGCATTTTTTGATTGGAGGTCTTTATGAATTACAACGATGTTCCCATCTGGGAAAAATACACGCTTACTATCGAAGAAGCCGCAAAATACTTCCGCATCGGGGAAAAGAAGTTGCGGCAGCTTGCTGAAGAAAACCCCACCGCAAACTGGCTTATCATGAACGGAAACCGTGTGCAGATAAAGCGGAAGCAGTTTGAAAAAATCATTGACAGTATGGAAGTCATATAGTTGCATTGAGCCGAAATAACGGTATAATATAAGTATGCTGTATCAAGGCTCGTTCCAGAACGGAAAGGAGCTTCACGCCATGTCAGAAAAAAGACGGGATAACAGAGGAAGAATATTAAGGACTGGAGAGAGCCAGAGAAAAGACGGGAGATACGCATACAAATACACGGACGCATACGGCAAGCCGCAGTTCGTCTATTCGTGGAAGTTGGTTGCCACGGACAAGACCCCTGCGGGGAAACGGGATGTCCCTGCACTGAGGGATAAGGTAAAGGAGATTTGCAGGGATTTGGACGATGGCATTGATACCATCGGCAAAAAAATGACGGTATGCCAACTCTATGCCAAACAGAACGGCTTGCGGAAGAATGTGAAGCACGGCACGGAAAAAAACCGTGAGTATCTGATGAGCTTGTTGCAGGACGACCCTATCGGCATGAAAAGTATTGACACCGTGAAACAGTCGGACGCTAAAGAATGGGTAATACGGATGAGCGAGAAAGGCTTTGCTTACCAGACAATCAGTAATTTCAAGCGTTCCCTAAAGGCGGCGTTCTTTACCGCCATAGAGGATGACTGTATTCGCAAAAACCCTTTTAACTTTACACTTGATACTGTCATAGAGGACGACAGGGAGGCAAAAGCCGCCCTTACGCCGAAGCAGGAGGAAAACCTGTTAGCGTTTATGGCACAGGATACGGTCTACAGGAAATACCGTGACGAGGTTATTATCCTGCTCGGTACGGGACTGAGAATTTCAGAGTTCTGCGGGCTTACCACGGCTCTGGACTTCAAAAACCGCTATATCAATGTAGACCACCAGCTCCTGCGTGATGCGGATGTCGGCTACTATGTGGAAACGCCCAAGACCAAGAACGGTATACGGCAAATTCCCATGACCGAGGAAGTTTACCAAGCCTTGAAACGGGTGCTGAAAAGCCGAGAAAACGCCGTACCGTTCAGCGTGGACGGCTACAAAAACTTCCTGTTCCTCAAAAATGACGGTATGCCGAAAGTGGCGGCTAATTATGAGAGTATGCTGAAAGAGCTTGTGCATAAGTACAACAAGCAGAACAAAGACCAGATGCCGCATATTACGCCGCATATCCTCAGACACACTTTCTGTACTCGGTTAGCCAATGCGGGTATGAACCCGAAAGCGTTGCAGTATATCATGGGTCACGCCAACATCACGATGACTTTGAACTATTATGCCCATGCAGACTTCGATTCCGCAAAGGCAGAAATGGAACGGTTAGCTGCATAACAGTATCGGTGCTTTTACTACCGTCGTACTACTTTTCAACGGAAACCTATGCCAAAACAGACAAAGATATGCCAAGTATCTCCCGAAATGACAAATGGCGAGAAAGCCCATAAATCCAAGCTTTGCCGCCATTTGCCGAGTTACATAAGGATAATCTAAAAAATTGGTTGTCGTTTATAATAAATAATAATAGAAATACCTATGGCGAAGAGTAAGACTCCTATTACAGTCCATACATAACCGTCTTTTAGAGATATGCCCATAAAAAAAGGAATAAATGAAATTATAATAAGAAAAACAGCTCCGTAAGGCTTTTTTTGGGCGAAATATTTACGGGCTTTGTTATTGTCCATATATTATCCGTGCTTTCTAATGTGTTATTTTGATATTTTTATTTTTTGAAAAAGGCAAAAACATATTGCAATTACAGAGGATAATAATCCGATAATTGCGCAAATTAACCCTATTATTCTCAATGCTGTTTTCATAATTTCCATAGCCTTTCCGCCCGCAAAATTAAGTTTATTCACAATTTTTTATTTTTAATCAGAGGTTAAAGTTTTTTACAACCCTACCGTAGGCAGATAAGGTGCAAATGGGAATTACGTCGCCACCCGTTGCCGCTTACAACAATTTGAGCAATCAATATAAATTACACTTATTTCCCCGATACCTAATATTTAATTTTATGTTTTGCTAATTTTTGCGCTACCTTATTTATGTTGGTTACCAAAACATCTCCGGTAATTCTTAACTTTTTTCTGCCCATTGTGTCATTTAAAAAATTAATATATTTGTAAATACAGTCGATATTGTTTGGATAATTAACAAAAATCGGCTGAAGTATATTATGCGCGGTTTCGTATCCGTAACTAATCATTTGTTCAATAGATTCTTTATTGAATGACAGAGAATCTATTATTGTTTTTTTGCTTGGATACGTTATTTTTACAACTTTATTATCAAAGTAAGGGTTTTCAAAAGTGTAACAGCAGTCATCAAAATATATGCAAATTATATAATCCAGCTTTTGTTTTATTAAGGGGAAAACAGGGATATTATCTACCATTGCGCCGTCATAAAAGCTTTGATTATTTATTGTAATGGCTCGGTTATATATTGGCATCGCCACGCTTGCGCGAAGATAGACCGGATAAAAGCTTGGCTCAATATTTTCTAAATTATTATACGTTATCGTTCTTTCTTTAAAATTCAGCAAAGAAACAAAAAAGGGCATAGGTATCTTATCTTTTTTATTACAGAGGCTTGTTATTGACTGCTGTAAATAACTGCTCCTTAAAACGCTGTTTATAAAGCTTCTATTATCATTGTTACAGAGATTTTTCCACATTTTCTCGGCTAATTGTAGCTTATTTGTAACAAAAGAATAGCCGTTTAAAACCCCGATAGAAGAACAGCTTATAACTTTAATATCACAGGGGTCAATAAATTTTTTTATAGCTTTTAAAGCCCCGATCTGATATGCGCCTTTTGCCATTCCTCCCGATAAAACTAAACCTATGTCCATAAATTCCTCTTAAAACAGCCGCTGGAACAGTGATTTAATTTACTATTTTAGTAAGGCGTCATTGCTGTCCTTAAATGAACCGCATAAAATCATTATAAAGTCAACCAACTCGCCGATACCACAAAAGCCCAAGGTAACAAGCCATAAAATTCCCGTGCCGATTTTGCCTACATAAAAACGGTGTAGTCCCAAATATCCGAAAAGCAAACACAACACAGCGGCCACGCCTTTAGATTTATCTGATATCATTGGCTGATTTGTAAAATTTTGATTTTCCATTGATAAAACCTCCTAAGCTTTAATTCAATAACATTTTAACACTCATTTCGTGTATTGTCAACTCTTTTTGTGGTTTTTATTAAAAAATCGACATATTTATATAAAATTATCATTACGAGGTGGTTATATGAAATTTGGAGAAATTCTCAGAGAGCTTCTGGAAGATAACGATATAACTCAAAAAAAACTGGCAAACGATTTAAACATTGCGCCGACAACTATCGGTAATTATGTTCGAGGGATTCGCGAACCTGATTTTGAGACTCTTGTTCTTTTGGCGTCATATTTTAAGGTAAGCACGGATTATTTGCTTGATTATCATAGAGAAGAAATTGAAAATCATAAGGAAGATGAAATGCTTCATATATACCGTTGTTTATCGGAGAAGAAAAAAGATTTTCTAATTGACGAAGGAAAATTACTTTTAAAATATGATAATCTCTAAAAGCAATTTCCAAAAAAAGAAAAGCTGACGCAGTTTTCCTTTGCGTCAGCTTTTCTAATTTACAAGTTTTTGTAGTAACCTTGTTAATATTATTTTACCGTAACTTTTAATTTAAGCGTTTTAACTCCGTTAACCTTAACCTTGACGGTAGAGATGCCTTTCGCTTTGCCCTGAATTTTAATTGAGGTCGCGGATTTTTTTGATGTGATTTTCGCCATATTGGTAGAGCAGTACTTGTTGTCTATTGCAGAAGCTTTTCCAAACAGCTTTACCGAGACAGTTTTTCCCAGTCCTACTGAAATTTCCCTGACCTCTTTATACTTCCCCATACTTCTTCCGCTTGTCGCTTTTTTCTTTAGAGCAGGGTCATTTTTTACGATAAATATTCCGCTGTATTTTTTTCCGTTCGACAAGGTTGCCTTTACGGTGGCTCTTCCTTTTTTCAACGCGGTGACCTTTCCCTTTTTAGTGATTTTTATAATTTTAGGGTTTTTTGTCGTACAGTCGGAGAAACTCTTTCCGTCTATTTTTACTTTGAGAGTAAAGCCTGCCCCGCAGGCTCCGGCATATCCCATTTCGCTTTTTTCATCCAAAATCAAATTTATATTATTTTTTTCGGCATATTTTCCTGCCATCCTACATTTATTGGAATCTGATATAATCGTGAAATTTTTTATCTTCTTAACCTCTATATCTTTTTTGGAATCATAGTAACCAAGTCCCTCGGTTGTTTCGTCATAGTATCCGAGGGCTTGCTTACCGACAATACCAAGTGGGGAACATTTGGTAAAATCAAGTTTTTTCAAAGACGGACAGCAATAAAACGCTCTGCTCCCTATTTCCTCCAGCTGCTCGGGAATATTTATTTTTTTCAGCTTCGGACAGTTCAAAAATGCCATTTTCCCAATATACCTTAATTTATTACTGAGTGTTACTTCCTCAAGTTTTTTGCAATTCTCAAAAGCGTATTCAGATATTTCCCTTACACTTGATGGAATTTCTATATTCTTTAAATTTTTGCAGCCCGCAAAAGCAAATTTTCCTATATGCGTCACGCTTGACGGGATATGAATTGTTCTTATATTTATATTATCGCTGAATGCACCGATGTCTATATACGTCACTGTATCGGGAATCTCCCACTTTCGGGAATTGAATGACGTCTCATCCTCGTATGTTACAAACGCATCCACACCGATTATGGTTACGGGATAGCCGTCGATTTTTTGGGGGATAAAATCTTCTCCCCTTAAAATTTCGACATATTTATTGTCAATCACCCTATACTCAAATTCAATTCCTTTTATTTTCGTTGTCTTTGAATCAGGGTCATAAAGTGAAATTGCATTTGCCGACACGCAAAAGACCGCATTTAGAATCATAACGGCGGCGATAATTAATGATAACCTTTTCATAGTTGTTCTCCTCCTTATAAAACATTTAAATTAATGTTTAATTAAATGCTAACATACGAAATTTTAATTTTCAATTGTAAGAAACACACAATTTGCCATTGGTTTTTTGTACAATACGCGGTAAATTTTGCACACATTTTTGTAAACAAATATCAAAAATATCTTTTATACTATATTAGTGTCAGAAAAGCAGAAAAAAGTTTCAAATAATTAGAAATATTTTAAAATAATTTTACGGTGCGTAATTAAAAAGTCTGCCGAACCACATCAACGGCAAGGGCGCCGTGCGCAAAATTAAGGAGATAAACCCGAAAGCGAATATAGTCACGATTGACTACGACCCGGGCGCTCCGAAGGTAAATCAGGAAAACCGAATCAAGCTGATGCTCGCCGTAGGACGCGAGGAACTCGATAAACAGAATAATTAAAGAAATTCGATAAAACAGTAAAAGGCAGAGAGTTTTCGTGAACCGAACCAGTAAAAGTAGCCAATAGTAAAAAAGCACCTCCTATGGTAGAATAAAACCATAGGAGGTTTTACTA
>CANQVF010000019.1 GCA_947627185.1 uncultured Clostridia bacterium
TTCGAACCCACGGTAGGCTACAAACCTACGCCAATTTTCAAGACTGGTGCCATAAACCAACTCGACCACCTCTCCATTTGGCTGTTGATTAACAACACATATATCTTAGCACATTTCAATTATATTTGTCAACAAGAATTTGCTAATTTTATTTTATTTTTTTGCTAATTTTATTTTATTTTTATTATATCTTAAATTTATTCCTTTTTATACTTCTTTCTTCTTATATAAATAACTCTTTTTAACTTTTCTCTATACTTTTTTAAGTTAAAAGATATCCACAGTTCTATTTTTTTATTTATTTTTCTAAATTTTTCTTAACTTTTTTTACTCACCTTTTATAAAATTTTCCTATTTTTAAGTAGTTTCGTGTTTTCTTTTTTATTTATTATAATATATTGTTATCCACATAGTATTTTTTTATGTGTAAAACACAAAAAAATATAGTCAGATATTTCTAACTATATTCTTGTTATTAAAATTTTCTATTCTTAGCCATAAAATTTTTAGTTTGTTCTGCTATTTCTAAAGCATATTTTTCTTCATCTGATAATTGGTAAGTAGATATTCCACCTTTTATTGGTTTTGCATATATATTTGAAGATTCTGAACCATATAAACCATTTAATACTACACCATTATCATTTCTATCTAATAATGCTATTGCAAAACTTAAATCACTTCCAACATCTCTAAAAGCATTATATCTTACTAATCCTACTTTTTGTATACATGAAGCAATGTCACTATCTAATTTAGTATAATATGCTTTTATTTCTGAATTATCTTTTTTTATCTCTTTTACATCTGATAAGTATTGTTTTAGCATTTCATCTAAATTATTACCTTTTCCTATTTTTTTCATAAATCTAATATATTTTAGATATAAGAATATTATCAATATTATATTTATAATAACTAATATCAATAATGCAAAAACAAATTTTGATAAATACACATCATCTTGTAATAGCTCTAAAAAACTATTCATTTAATCACATCCTTATTTTATTAAATTCATAATTCTTTCCAAATCATCATTTGAAGTATATTGTATTATTATTTTTCCCTTTTTTTCACCAGCATCTAATTTTACTTTTGTGCCAAAAAATTCTTGAAAAGTGTTTTCTATATCTTTATATATTGGCATATATTTATCTTTATTTTTAGTTGTTTTCTTTTTATTTTTCATTCTTTTTTCAGCATCTCTAACAGAATCTCCTGATTCTATTATGTAATTTGCCATTTTAAATTGTTTATCTGGATCTTCTATTGACATTAAAGTTTTGCAATGTCCTTCTGTTAGTTTTCCCTCTAAAGCTAAATTTATTACTCTTTCATCTAAATTTAATATTCTTACTGTATTTGCAATACTACTTCTACTTTTTCCTAATTTTTCTGCAACTTTTGCTTGAGTTAAATCATATTCATCCATAAGAATTTTTATTCCTCTTGCCTTTTCAATAGGATTTAAATCTTCTCTTTGTATATTTTCAATTAATGAAATTTCTTGATTTCTTTGTTTATCATCATCTTTTATAATAGCTGGTATTTCTGTTAATCCTGCTTTTTTAGAGGCTCTCCATCTTCTTTCACCTGCTATTATTTGATAATAATCTTTTTTCTTACTTACAATTATTGGTTGTATTACACCATACTCTTTTATTGAATTAGATAAATCCTCAATAGCTTCATCATCAAAAAGTTTTCTTGCCTGTGCTTTATTTGGTTCTATTTCATTAATTTTTAAGTTTCTTACTATTTCTTGATTTTCAAAATTATCTTCAATAATTTGTGAACTAAATAAAGCATCTAATCCTTTTCCTAGGCCAGTTTTTTTAATTGCCATTACTCTTCCTCCTTATTTTCTTCTTTTTTTCTACGTTCTTCACTTAATATTATTTCTTTTGCAAGTTTCTCATAAGCTCTAGCACCTTTTGATTTAGCATCATATAAAGTAATTGGTAGACCATAACTTGGAGCTTCACTAAGTTTTATATTTCTTGGAATAACTGTTTTATAAACTTTATCTTCAAAATATCTTTTAACTTCTTTAACTACTTGATTTGATAAGTTTGTTCTTATATCGTACATTGTAAGAACTGCACCTTCTATTTCTAAATTTTTATTAAGATGCTTTTTAACTAAACTAATTGTATTTAAAAGCTGTCCTAATCCTTCTAATGCAAAATATTCACACTGCACTGGTATTAAAACAGAATCTGAAGCTGTAAAGGCATTTAAAGTAATTAACCCTAATGATGGTGGACAATCAATTAATATATAATCATAATTTTCTTTTATTTCATCAACCTTTTCTTTTAATCTTCTCTCTCTTGACATCTGTGAAACTAGTTCAACTTCTGCTCCTGCAAGATTCATATTAGAAGGACATACTTTTAGATTCTTTACACATGACTTTTTTAATGTATCTTCTATATTTACATCATTTATAAGTACATCATATAATGAATTATCTGTTATTTTTTCTAATCCTAATCCACTAGATGCATTTCCTTGTGGATCAGCATCTATTATCATTACTTTTTTTCCTCTTTTAGCTAATATTGTTCCAACATTGATTGTTGTTGTTGTTTTACCAACACCGCCCTTTTGATTAGCAATTGATATAACTCTTCCCAAAGTAACTTCCTCCTTTTATTTTTACGTTATAATAATATAAAATTTTTTCAAATATGTCAATTAGATTTATTAACTTTTAAATTATATTTTTGATAAATTTATAAAATTAATTTATTATTGTAAATTTATACTTTTTAAATAGAAAATTATTTATATTTTTAGTCATACCATTTTATAAAAAAAAAAGAATGTTTCACGTGAAACATTCTTATCTAATTGGCTCTTTTAAAGGTTTTCCTTTTCCTCTCGGAAAGTTCTTTGGTGTTTCTTTTACTTTTTCTATAATAATTAAATTTCTTTCATCTTCATTTATCTTTATGGTTTTTATTTCTTTTAATTTTCCTCCTAATACTTCTATTGCTTTTTTACTATTTTCTAATTCATCTTTATAATTTGGACCTTTCATACATATTGCTATTCCACCTTTATTTAAAAAAGGTAACATATATTCTAGTATTGTTGAAATATTTGAAACTGCTCTAGTTGTAGCAATGTCATACTTTTCTCTATATTCTTTTTTTATTGCTAAATCTTCTGCTCTAGTATGAATTATTTCTAAATTTATTAAATTTAATTTTTCTGATAAATCTCTTATTATATTTAGTTTTTTATTTATTGAATCTATTAATGTTATTTTTTTTCCTTCACACATAATATTTAATGGTATCCCAGGAAAACCAGCACCTGTTCCTATATCTATTAGTGATTTTTTTTCTTTTATAAATGGCATTACTGTAAGAGAATCTAAAAAATGTTTCACGATAAACATTTTTTCATCAGTTATTGATGTAACATTTATTTTTTCATTCCACTCTAATATACCTTCCATATATTTATATAATAATTCTAACTTATCTTCTTTAAATTCTATATTATTTTTCTTAGCTTCTTTACTAAAATATTCTTTAAATTCTAATAAATTCATTTTCTTACCCTTATTTTTAATTATTTTCTCTTTTTCTTTGCTCTAAATATATTAATAAAACAGATATATCTGCTGGAGAAACTCCAGATATTCTTGATGCTTGTCCTATTGAATATGGTTTATATTTGTTTAATTTTTGTCTTGCTTCTAATCTAATTCCTTTTATTTTATTATAATCTATATCTTCTGGTAAATATTTTTTTTCTAGCTTTTTAAAGTTTTCAACTTGTTTTTTTTGCATTTCAATATAACCTTCATATTTTACCATTACTTCTACTTCTTCAGTAACTTGTCTATCTAACAATGGTCTATCTTTATCAATTTTTTCTAAAGATTTATATGTTATTTCTGTTCTTTTTAAAAGTTCTGAAAGCTTCATTCCTGCTGTTATTTCTGTTGTTCCTTGACTTTTTAAAAACTCGTTTGTTTCAATATTTGGTTTTACATTAGTTGTTTTTAATCTTTCTATTTCCTTTTCTATTAAAGACTTTTTTTCTAAAAATTTTTTATATCTTTCTTCTGAAATTAGGCCTATTTTATGTCCTAATTCTGTTAATCTTAAATCTGCATTATCTTGTCTTAATAATAATCTATATTCAGCTCTGGATGTCATCATTCTATATGGTTCTGCTGTACTTTTAGTAACAATATCATCTATTAAAACACCAATATATGCATCTGATCTATCTAATATTATAGGTTCTTTTCCTTTTATTTTTTGAGTAGCATTTATACCTGCAATTAATCCTTGTGATGCTGCTTCCTCATATCCTGATGTTCCATTTATTTGTCCAGCAAAAAACATTCCACTTATTTTTTTTAATTCTAATGTACTTTTTAATTGAGATGGCTCTATACAATCATATTCTATTGCATAAGCTGGTCTAGTAAATTCAGCATTTTCTAATCCTGGCAAAGTTCTATACATTTCTATTTGAACATCTTCTGGTAAAGAAGAACTCATTCCTTGAATATACATTTCATCAGTATCCAACCCTATTGGTTCTACAAAAATCTGATGTCTTTCTTTATCTGCAAATCTAACAACTTTATCTTCAATTGAAGGACAATATCTTGGTCCAGTTCCTTCAATAACTCCAGCATACATTGGTGATCTATGTAAATTTTTTCTTATTATTTCATGAGTTTTTTCATTTGTATATGTTAACCAACAAGGTACTTGCTCTATTTTAGTCATTTCATCTTCAAATGAAAATGGAACTAAATCATTATCTCCCTCTTGTATTTCCATTTTTGAAAAATCAATACTGTTTTTATTTATTCTTGCAGGTGTTCCTGTTTTGAATCTTTGTAATTCTATTCCTAATTTTTTTAATGTTGTAGATAGTTTATTTGCTGCCGAAACACCATCTGGTCCACTTTCATAAGATGTTTCTCCTATATATATTTTTCCTTTTAAATAAGTTCCTGTTGCTAGTATTACACAATCTACTTTATATATTGCACCTAGATTTGTTTCTACAGATACAACTTTTCCATCATTTACTTCTATATCAACAATTTCTGCTTGTTTTAAATACAAATTTTTTTGTTTTTCTAATGTATGTTTCATTTCCATTTGATATCTTTTTCTATCTGCTTGTGCTCGTAAAGAATGCACTGCTGGTCCTTTTGATGTATTTAACATTCTTAATTGAATCATTGTTTTATCTATATTTTTTCCCATTTCTCCACCAAGGCTATCTATTTCTCTTACTAAATGTCCTTTTGAAGTTCCCCCTATATGCGGATTACATGGCATATTTGCTATACATTCTAAGCTTATAGAAAAAAGTAATGTTTTCATTCCAAGTCTTGCTGATGCTAATGCTGCTTCACATCCAGCATGTCCCGCACCAATAACTGCTATATCATATTTTCCTGCATCATATTTCATTATTCATTCTCCTTTAAAATAGCATTATATCAATAAAAATTTATTTTTGTTTTTCGTGAAACATTTTTATTTTCCTAGACAAAATTTTGAAAAAATTTCTGATATTACATCTTCTGTAACAGTTTCTCCTGTGATTTTTCCTAATTCTTCAATTATTTCTTTTAAATATGTTGATATAATATCTATTGGCATATTATTTAAAATTGTTTCTCTTGCCTTTTCCAAGTTTCTTCTTGAATTTATTATAATATTTTTGTGTCTTAAATTACTTACTATTGTTTCACCATCATTTGCAATTTCTTTTAATTTAAACATTTTTGAAATTTCATCATATAAATTTTCAATACCTTCTTTTGTTTTTGTAGAAATTTCAACAATAGGTTTTCTAACTTTTTTTATTTCCTCTATATTTATTTTTTTATTTAAATCTATTTTATTTAATATAATTATCGCATTTTTATCTTTAACTAAATCTAAAATTTCTTTATCTTCATCATTTAAATCTCTATTTGAATCAAAAATTGCAATAACTACATCACTTTTTTTTGCTATTTCAATAGCTTTTTGTACACCAATTTTTTCTACTTCATCATTTGCATTTCTAATTCCTGCTGTATCTATTATTTTTAATGGTATACCATCTATTGAAATATACTCTTCTATACTATCTCTTGTTGTTCCTTCTATATCTGTAACAATTGCTCTATCTTCATTTAAAATAACATTTAATAATGAAGACTTTCCTGCATTTGGTCTTCCTATTATTGCTGTACTTATTCCCTCTCTTAAAATTTTACCATTATAAAAACTTTTTTCCAAAGAATTTAGTAGTTTATCCACTTCCTCTAAAACACTTAAAATTCTTTGATTTGTGACTTCTTCTAAATCATATTCTGGATAGTCAATTGTTGCCTCTATATCAGACATAACATCTATTATTTTTTTTCTTATTTTTGTTATTTTTTCAGATAAATTTCCTTTTAACTGTTCCATTGATATTTTTGCTTCTTTTTCTGTTTTTGAATTTATAATATCTATAACAGCCTCAGCTTGAGATAAATCCATTCTTCCATTTAAAAAAGCTCTTTTTGTAAATTCTCCTGGTTCTGCTAGTATAGCACCATTTTTTAAACATAAATCTAAAATTTTATTCATTATAACTATTCCGCCATGAGAATTAATTTCACACATATTTTCTTTTGTATAACTATTAGGAGCCTTAAAATAAGATACTAAAACTTCATCTATTACTTCATTATTATCTACTATATTTCCATATTTAATAGTATATCCTTTTATTTCTTCTATTGGTTGGTATTTTTTTTGCTTAAAAATTTTTTCTAAAATTTCAAAACAATTTTCACCACTCATTCTAATAATTCCTATACCACCTATGCCAGGTGCTGTTGAAATAGCTGTAATAGTACTCATTTTAATTCCTTTCTAATTTTTTATTCATTTTAAAAATCAGCAATAATTATATCATAGTCTACATAATTTGGCAAGATTATTATATTTTCTCTTCATTAGCTTTTACAATGTTTTTATCTTATTTCTATACTAACAAAAAAGTCAAAGCAAGTATTAATAAATAATTAATCCTCACTTTGACTTCAGATTTTAATTTTTATTTAATTATTTTAATGAAACAACAACTTTTCTATATGGTTCTTCTCCAACACTATGTGTTGTTACTTTATTATTTTCTTGCAATTTTGTGTGAATAATTTTTCTTTCATATGCAGACATTGGCTCTAATGTTATAGGTTTTCTTGTTTTAATAACAGTTCCTGCTATTTTTACTGCTAAATTTTGTAAATCTTTTTCTCTTTTTTCTCTATAACCACCTATATTTACTACTACTCTTATTTTTTCTTTATTTGATTTAGATGCTACATTAGATACTATTGTTTGTATACTATTTAAAACCTCTCCTCTATATCCTATTAAATATCCTGTATCTTCTCCATCTATATCTATTTTTATTATATTTTCTTCTTCCTCTATTTTATACTCTAATTTATTAGGTAATTTTTCTATAAATTCATCTAAAAACTTTTTAACATTTTTTGTTGCCTCTGTTAAATCAACTGGTTCATAATGTTTTGGCTTTGTTTCTTCTGATTTTTTTACATCATCAGTTTGAGCATTTTCTTTTAATTTCATTTCTACCTTAACAACTCTTGGTGTTAGTATACTAAAAAAACTTCTTTTGTCTTCTTGTTCTAATATTTTTATATCTACCTTATTTTTAGATACTTTTAATTCTTTTAGTCCATTTTCTATAGCTTCTGTAGAAGTTTTTCCTTCAAAAATATATGTTTTATTATCCATTTTTAAACCTCCTCTTCTTCTTTTACAACTTTATTTATAATAATTCTTTCAAAAATCATAAGTAAATTACTAATAAACCAATATAATGCTAAACCTAAAGGTGCAATTAAGGCTACACTTACTGCAATAAATGGCATCATAAATAGCATTTGCTTATTCATTTCTTCCATAGCATCTTGTTCTTTTGTATCTGTTTCTACTTCTGCTTTTTCTTTGTCTTTATCTGTTTCTTTAGTATTGCTTTTATTCATTTTCATTGTTAGTTTTGTAGATATAATTGATGTAAAAATATATAAAACAGGTATTACATAAACTTTCCAATTTTTATAATTTTGAGATGGTACATCACTTAAATCTAAACCTAAAAAATTCATATTTATATTTACTCTATCATCTTTTTTTCCTTTTTCTTTAATTACAGCTATTTCCGGATAATTTATACGATTTTCTGATGATTCAGTTATTTCTGTTGAGTATTTATTTAATAAATCTTTATCTACTTGTTTCATATAAGTTAATGGCCTACTAACTAAATAAAAAACAGATATTATAATAATAAATTGAACAATCGAACTTAAACATCCACTAAAAGGACTCATATTTTCTCTTTTGTATAATTCCATTAATTCTTGACTTTGTCTTACTTGATCATTACTATATTTTTCTTGAATTTCTTTAGCTTGCTGTTGAATTTTTGAAGTTTTTTTCATTGTTTTTTGTTGCTTTATTGATATTGGTAACATTATCAATTTTAGTAAAACTGTAAAAATAATTATTGCTATACCATAATTATTTACAACATTATAAATAATATTTAGTACATAACCAAATATATTTGCAAAAAAATTAAACATATTTTCCTCCCTATTTCAATGGATCATATCCACCTTTTGAAAAAGGATTACATTTTAAAATTCTTTTTATTCCCTTAAATGTTCCTTTTATCACACCATATTTTTCTATTGCTTGTTTTGTATATTCTGAACAAGTTGGTTCATATTTACAGTTTTTTCCAAGCAATGGTGAAATATGTTTTTGATAAAAGCATATTAACGTAATAAATATTTTTTTCATATTAATTTACCAAAACATTTGCCTTTTTTAATGTTTTTTCAAAATTTTTTTCTATATCTTTAAAATTTATTTCTTCTATATTTTTTTCCTTATTTATAATTATTAAAATGTTTATTCCCTTCTCTATTCTTTCTTCAAAATTTTTATAATTTTCTCTAATAATTCTTTTTATTCTATTTCTTTTCACTGCTTTTCCTTGTTTTTTAGAAACAGCAATTCCAAATTTATTATATTTTTTAGAAGATTTATATATATACATATGGATATATTCACCATAGTAAAATTTTCCTTTTGAAAAAAGATTTTTAAATTCATAATTTTTTTTAAGCATTATTGTATTTTTCATGGTTAATTTTACTCCTTAAATATGCCTTTTCTTAGCTTAAAAAAATATAAATAATATTTAATTTAATAAAATTTAATAAAAAAATGAATATTATTTATTAAAAAAAGGGCGCTTTATTGCCCTTTTAAATTAAGCTGAGATTTTTTTTCTTCCTTTATTTCTTCTAGCTTTTAATACTTTTCTTCCTGCTCTTGTTTGCATTCTTTTTCTAAAACCATGTACTTTATTTCTTTGTCTTTTTTTTGGTTGATATGTTCTTTTCATTTTGCACCTCCTAATTTATATATTTTATTTTATTATTTTTTTTAATAAATATTTTTTATTTATTCACAAGTAATTTAGATTATACTATAAAATATTAGAAAAAGTCAAGTAATTAATAAAATTTGTAAGCTTTATTTCCCTAAAGGTACAAAATTTTTATTTTTTTAATTTTCTAATAATTTTAGCTTGATATTTAAAAATATTTTTGATATTATATGAATGTAATATAAAAAGCATTCTTAGGTTTTCCACAAAAGCAATACCTTCTAAATTGTTGTGTTTGTAACAATTGATGTTTTTATGTGGATAACGTTGTGGATAAATTTATCATAGAAAGGATGGTTTTCTTAAAAATAATGTATACCGATAAAAATGATTTACTTACTAAAGCAAAAGATTTATTAAAAGAAGAAATGACAACCATTTCATATACAACATGGATTAAAAATTTAGAAATCCAATCTATAAATGATAATAAAATTGTTTTAGTAGCTTTTTCAAAAATGCAAAAAGATGCTATTGAAACACGTTTATTTGATTTAATTTGTAATACATTTAATTTTATTACAAATAAAAATTGTGAAATAGAAATAATAGAAAAATCTGATAATTTAAAAAATAATTTTATAGAAGAAACTGAAAATAATTTTACAAATACAGAAAATTATTCAAATAGTTTTTTAAATCCAAAATATACTTTTGATAATTTCGTAATAGGGAATAATAATAAATTTGCACAAGCAGCAGCATATGCTGTTTCAGAATCTCCAGCAACAGCCTATAATCCTTTATTTATTTATGGTGGAGTTGGTCTTGGAAAAACACATTTAATGCATGCTATTGGAAATAAAATTATTCAAAAAAATCCTAATGCTAAAGTTTTATATGTTACTTCTGAGAATTTTATTAATGAACTTGTAAATTCTATTAAAGATGCAAATTTTAAAAATGAATTATTTAGAAATAAATATAGAAATATTGATGTTTTATTAATAGATGATATTCAATTTATAGCAGGGAAGAAAACAGGTCAAGAAGAATTTTTCCATACTTTTAATGCTTTACATCAAAATGGAAAACAAATAATTATTTCTAGTGATAAACCACCTAGAGATATTCCTTTATTAGAAGAACGTTTAAAATCTAGATTTGAATGGGGAATACTTGCAGATATTTCAATGCCAGATTATGAAACACGTTTAGCAATTCTTAGAAGAAAAGTACAAGCAGATAAAATTTTAATTGATGATTATATTTTATCTGTTATTGCTACTAAAATAGATTCTAATATTAGGGAATTAGAAGGTGTTCTAAATAAAATTGTAGCTTATGCTTCATTAACTCATAGTCCTATAACAATTGAAATTGCTGAAAAATCTATTAATGACATAGTTCTTCAAAAAGAAAAAATTATTTCTTCTGATTACATACAAGAAGTTGTTGCTAAATATTTTAATATAGATAAAAAAGATTTAATATCTACAAAAAAATCTAATGATATAGCATATCCAAGACAAATAGCAATGTACTTATGTAGAAATGTAGCAGAAATGTCTTTTCCAAAAATTGGTTCTGATTTTGGAAATAGGGATCATACAACAGTTATGCATGCTGTTAATAAAATTGAAAAAGAAATAAAAGAAAAAACAAATACAAAATTAATTGTGGAAAGTGTGAAAAATATTATTCAAGACCAAAATTAATTTATATTTAAATAAAAAATAATAAAAATAAAAATAATTGTTTTGCAAACATTTTTTTTACAAAAGAAAATATATTAACTCTTACGGAATAGCTTAAAAGCTTTCCACAAATACTTGTGAAAAACTTGTATATTTTTTGTTAATAATTCGTTATTCACAAATGATATTTAATAAAGTGGATAATTAAAAAAAATATTCACAACTTTATTCACATAGTTTTTATTAGGAAAATAGGGAGTTTTTAAAGATTTCCACTAAATTCACAGCACCTATAACTAATACTACTATTTATATTATTTTATAGAAGGAGAAAAAAATGAAAGTTATTTGTGAAAAAGAAAAAATTTTAAAAGGAATAAATTCTGTTATAAATGGTGTTGCATCAAAAACAACAATGCCTATATTAGAAGGAATTCTTATTCAAACAAATGATAATGAACTAAAATTAACTTCTTATGATTTAGAAATAGGAATAGAATATATAGTAGAAGCAAAAATAGAAGAACATGGTAGTACAGTTGTTAATGCTACAATGTTTAGTGAAATAATTAGAAGATTACCTTCATCAGATATAAAATTAAATATAAATGAAAATAATTTATTAGAAATAGAATGTGAAGGTTCTTTATATAAATTAGCAACAATGAATCCAGATGAATTTCCAGAATTACCAAAAATAAATGTTGATAATTCAATAGAAATAGAACAAACAGTTTTAAAAAATATGATAAGAAAAACTATCTTTGCAGTAAGTACAGAAGAAAATAGGCCAATTTTTACAGGATGTTTATTTGAAATAGAAGAAAATAAATTAAATGTTGTAGCTGTAGATGGTTATAGACTAGCTATAAAAAGTAATAATTTAAACGAAAAAGCAAATAATTTTAGTTGCGTTATTCCAGGAAAAACATTAAATGAGGTAAATAAAATTGTTTCAGATTCATTTGATAATATAAAAATAGGAATAGCTAGAAATCAAGCTTTATTTGAAATGGAAAATTGTAAAATAGTAACAAGATTATTAGATGGTGAGTTTTTAAAATATGCAAATACAATTCCTCAAAATTGGGAAACAAGAATAAAAGTTAATAAAAATAATATACAAAATTGTTTTGAAAGAATTTCTTTAATATCTGCATCATCAATAGAAAAAGAAAAAAAATATCCAGTAAAAATAAGTATAGAAGTAGGAAAAGTAACAATATCTTGTGCAAATCAAACAGGTGATGCAAAAGAAGAAATAGTTGTAGATACAGAAGGAAAAGAATTAGAAATAGGATTTAATCCAAAATTTTTCTTAGATGCATTAAAAGCAATAGATGATGAAGAAGTTTATATAGAATTTGGAACAAATAGATCACCATGTATAATAAAACCAATTGAAGAAGGAGATTATATTTATATGATATTACCTATAAAAATGAAAGAATAAAAACATTTTTATAGGAAGAAAGGAGATATATTAGAATTTCTAATATAAAATTAAAATAAAAATGCCAGAAATTATAAATAAAATTTATGAAAAAATAACAGATATTTTTATGAAATTTATAAAAAAATGTGATGAAATATCTGAAAAAATATATGAAAAAACAGGAAATAAAATAAATGTAGCACTAATAATAGGAATAATTATATTTGCTTTCTTTGTATTTATTTTTGTTAAAGCTATTTTAGGTATTGTTTTTGGAAAATTAAGAAGTGGAGATTTTTAGAAGAAAAAATGTATATAGAAAATATACTATTAGAAAATTTCAGAAATTATAGTCATCAAGAAATAAAATTAAATAAAAATATAAATATAATATATGGAAATAATGCACAAGGAAAAACAAATATAATAGAATCTATATTTTTATGTAGTTATCGGAAAATCTTTTAGAACAAAAAAAGATAAAGAATTAATAAAATTTAATGAAGAAAATTCTAAAATTAAATTACAATATAAAAAAGAAGATAGAGAAGGAAAAATAGAAGTAAATATAAATGATAAAAAAACATTTTTATTAAATGGAATAAAACAAAATAAAACGAGTAATATTGTTGGAAAAATAAATGTAGTTATATTTACACCAGATGATATAGAAATAATAAAAGATGGTCCACAAAAAAGAAGACGATTTTTAGATATGATGATTAGTTCATTAAAACCTAATTATATACATTTATTAAATGATTATAATAAAATATTAGAACAAAGAAATAATTATTTAAGGCAAATAAAATATGAAAATAAAGATGAAAATATATTAGATATATGGGATGAACAATTATCAGAATATTCTTTTAAAATATATGAATATAGAAAAAATTATATAGAAAAATTTTCAGAAAAAATAGAAAATATTCACAGTTTAATAACAAAAAGTGGAAAAGAAAACATAAGAATAAAATATATAAGTAATAGTAAAGATAAAAAATCTTTTTTAGAAAATTTAAAAAAATCTAGACAAATGGATATATCTAGAGGATTTACAGCAACAGGAATACATAGAGATGATTTTATAATTTATATAAATGATAGACAAGTATCTATTTTTGGTTCACAAGGGCAACAAAGAACATCTATATTAACATTAAAACTATGTGAACTTCAAATAGTAAAAGAAGAAATAGGAGAAACACCTATATTATTATTAGATGATTTTATGTCTGAACTTGATGAAGAAAGAAGAAAAAGTTTTTTAGAAAATATAAAAGGAAATCAAGTTATTATAACTTGTACAGATAAAATAAAAATAGAAAATGAAAGCTCAATATTTTTTGTAGAAAATGGTATTTGTAAATTAGAGTGTGAAGAATAGGGAGGAAAAAAATGGAAAAATACGAACATGAGTATAAAGCAGATCAAATTCAAGTTTTGGAAGGTTTAGAAGCTGTAAGAAAAAGACCAGGTATGTATATTGGAAGTGTATCTGTTAGAGGATTACATCATCTAGTTTATGAAATTGTTGACAATGCAGTTGATGAAGCATTAGCAGGATATTGTAAAAATATACATATTACAATTGAACCAGGAAATATAATATGTGTAGAAGATGATGGTAGAGGAATCCCTGTTGACAAACATGCTAAAACAGGATTATCTGCAGCAGAAACAGTTTATACGGTTTTACATGCTGGAGGAAAATTTGGTGGAGATAGTGGATATAAAGTATCAGGAGGACTTCATGGAGTAGGATCTTCAGTTGTTAATGCTTTATCTGAGTGGACAGAAGTTACAATCGAAAGAGATGGTGGTATTTTCCAAATGAGTTTTGAAAGAGGAAAAACAGTTAAACATCTTGAAAGAATTGGTGATTCTAATAAAACAGGAACAAAAGTCAGATTTTATGCAGATAGCACAATTTTTGAAACATTAAATTATGAATATGATGTTTTAGAAAATAGATTTAGAGAAATGGCCTTTTTAACAAAAGGTTTAAATATAGTTTTAGAGGATTTAAGAGAAGAAGTTCCAAGAAAAGCTGAGTTCTGCTTTGAAGGTGGATTAATTTCTTTTGTAGAATATTTAAACAAAAATAAAGAAAAATTACATCCACAACCAATTTATATAGAAAAAGAAGGCGAATTTCCAGTAGAAATTGCTATTCAATATACAACAAGTTATTCAGAAAATATTTATACATTTGTAAATAATATTAATACAGTTGAAGGTGGAACACACTTAGAAGGTTTTAAAAGATCTATTACAAAAGTTTTTAATGATTATGCAAGAACAAAAAATATATTAAAAGAAAAAGATGGAAATTTGCAAGGTGATGATATAAGAGAAGGAATAACAGCAGTTATATCAGTAAAAGTAAAAGAGCCACAATTTGAAGGACAAACAAAAACTAAACTTGGAAACAGTGAAGTTGCAGGAATTGTTCAATCAATAGTAAATGAGCATTTATCAAATTTTTTAGAAGAAAATCCAAATATTGCAAAAGCTATATTAGAAAAATGTATTAGTGCTTCTAGAGCAAGAGAAGCTGCAAGAAAAGCAAGAGAACTTGCCAGAAAGAAAAGTTCATTGGAAACATCTACTTTACCAGGAAAACTAGCTGATTGTAGTAGTAAAAATCCAGAAGAATGTGAAGTTTATATTGTTGAGGGAGATTCTGCAGGTGGTAGTGCAAAACAGGGAAGAGATAGAAAATTTCAAGCAATACTTCCATTATGGGGAAAAATGCTTAATGTAGAAAAAGCAAGAGCTGATAAAATATATGGAAATGATAAATTAAATCCAGTAATATTAGCTGTTGGAGCAGGTATTGGACCTGATTTTGATATAACCAAAATAAGATATGGAAAAGTAATAATAATGGCAGATGCAGATGTTGATGGTGCACACATTAGAACATTATTATTAACATTTTTCTTTAGATATATGAGACCACTTATAGAAAATGGAAATGTATATCTTGCTCAACCACCACTTTATAAATTTTCTAAAAAAGGAATGGAAGATTTATATTGGTATGAAGATGATATGACAGGTGCATTTAAAATATTAGAAGAAAGAGGAGTAGAAAGAGATCAAGTAAGTATTCAAAGATACAAAGGTTTAGGAGAAATGAATCCAGAACAATTATGGGAAACAACAATGAATCCAGAAACAAGAATTTTAGTTAAAGTTACAATGGATGATGCAATTTCTGCAGATGGAATTTTTACATTATTAATGGGAGATGATGTAAATCCTAGAAGAGAATTTATAGAGCAAAATGCAAAATATGTAAAAAATTTGGATATATAATATTTTTATAAAAATTAATTAAATATACAAATAGATAAAGCCATAAAGAATTCACTTTATGGCTTTTATCTTTACAAAACTTATATTAGCTTTCAGCTAAGACTAATATACATATTAGTTTGACCTATTATATATTGCTATATAAACAAGCCTTGTAACACATATATTAATCAGTTGCTAGACTATAAATCCATTTTAAAATAACTATCTTCGTCCCAGAGGGATTATAAATAACCACTTTAAAATAAAAGAATAATCATAACTTCAAATATATTACATACTTTTCAAATCCTTTATTTAAAAATATATAGAAAGAACTATCAAACACATAATATACTCTTTGTGACCAACATAATTTACTAGAAGGCTTTTCTTCCAATAAATTACATCTTTACTCGAAATAATTACTACTAAATTTATTTATTAAAATAATTATTAATAATAATTACTTCTAAGTTAGGCTAATATAAATTTTATAATAATAATATAAACAAAAAAATAAAAATTATTCATAAAATAAAAAATAAATTTTTGTAAATTATATAAAAAGTTTAAAATTTAAATAAAAATTTTTTATAAGATTAATAAAATCTTAATAATTTATATATTTTTTCTTAATAAAGATTTGCTATAATCAAAATGTAAATATTGATATCAGGAGGTTTATAGATGTATAATATTTTAGTTTGTGATGATGATAAAGAAATAGTAAAAGCTATTGAAATTTATTTAAATAAAGAAGGATATAACGTAATTAAAGCATTTGATGGAGAAGAAGCTTTAAAAGTTTTAAAAAATAACACAATACATTTAATAATTTTAGATATAATGATGCCTAAAAAAGATGGACTTGAAACTTTAAATGAAATTAGAAAAGATAAATCAATTCCAGTTATAATGTTATCTGCAAAATCTGAAGATGAAGATAAAATAAAAGGATTGAATTTAGGAGCTGATGATTATGTTACAAAACCATTTAATCCATTAGAATTAATTGCTAGAGTAAATTCTGGAATTAGAAGATATACAAAACTTGGAAATTTTGAAGAAGAGGAAAATAAAAATATTTTTAAATCAGGAGAACTTATAATTGATGATAATTTAAAAATTGTGAAAGTAGATGAGCAAGAAATAAAATTAACACCAACAGAGTATAATATTTTAAAATTTTTAACAAAAAATAAAGGAAAAGTTTATTCAATTGAGCAAATATATGAAAATGTTTGGGAAGATGAAGCATATGCTGCTGAAAATATAATTGCCGTTCATATAAGACATATTAGAGAAAAAATAGAAATAAATCCAAAAGAACCAAAATATTTAAAAGTTATATGGGGAATAGGATATAAAATAGAAAATTTATAATAAAAAAATTAATATAAATTAAATAATTAAAGAAAAATAAATTTATAGAATATAAAGAGGAATTTTAAAATGAAAGAAAGTAAAATTTTAAAAATTACAAGTTACATATTACTTCCAATATTTATTTTAATTATTTTTTTAAGTTGTTTTTTGGAAGTTGGAAAAGAAAGTATGCAAAATAAACAGCAATTTAAAGAAGATGAATTTTTTAAAACGGATGATTTTCTATCAGCATATATGTATATGCTGTCAAATCAAACAAAAAATTTAATTTATCAAAATAGTAGATATTCTAGTATAAAAGATGGAGATATAAGAATATGCTATAACGTTGTAGATAAGCCAGATTGCTCACTTCCATATCTTTATAATGTAACTGTAAAAAATAAATATTTTTTAATTTTGTATAAAAATTTAGCTTTAACAAATGTTGAATTAACAGAAAGCACAAATACAATTGAAGAAATTAAAAATTTTATACAAAATAACGATAAAAAAGTTAATATAGTAAATGGAATTGTAGAATCAGATAATGAAATTTTTTCAAATAAAGCTATTAAATATTGGGAATTATTTAATATAAATTATTATTCAATATCAGAGGGACAACAGCAAGAAGAGATAATTGTTACAGAAAGTCCTGATAATAATTATGAAACAGAAATATCAGAAGAGCCATTAGCAGTGGCAGAAACACCTTCTACAAAAGAGTATTTTAATACAACAATTAATGATTTTCAAATATATAGTTCTTATAAAGAAGAAATAATATATAATTCTTCAGAAAAATTATTTGAAAAGTTTGTAGAAGAATTAGGAAAATATGAAAACACATTATATACTTTAACACCTATATCAGTAATAGGAGCAGCTTTATTTTTAGTATATTTAATTATTTCAATAGGTCATACAAAAAATAAAGAAGAAATAGATTTAAATGATTTAGATAAAATCCCTCTTGAAATTGTGCTTTTAATAGGTGGAATAATATATGGAATAATGATTGGCATTATGTTTGGAGTTATTCCAAAGCTTAATATTAGTCATTATGTTTTTGCAGTAAATTTATTCTTTGCAATATATTTTTCAAGCTATATTATTGGTATGGTAATGGCTGTAACAATCATAAAAAGAATAAAATCAAAAACTTTTGTAAAAAGCAGTATTATTTTAAAAATTTTTATAAAATGTATTAATCTTATAAAAAAATTATTTAAAAAATTTATAGAAATGATAAAAAATCTTAGAGAAGTTTTACCAAAAACTTGGAAATTAATTTTATTAATAGTAGGATATACAGTAATTAGTTTCATATTAGTTTTAATGTTTGAAGAATTTGGATTTTTCTTAGGACTAGCTTTAGGAGCATATATTTTATATAAAATTCTTCTTGAAATAAGAAGTTATCAAAAATTGGAAGAACATTTAAAAGCAATGTATGAAGGTGATAACTTAAGAAAGTTAGATGAAAAAGATTTTACAAAAGAATTTGAAAATGTAGTTAAATATGTAAATGATATTTCTAAAGGTTTTGAAAATGCAATTCAAGAAGGAATAAAATCTGAAAGATTAAAAACAGAACTTATTACAAATGTTTCACATGATATAAAAACACCACTTACATCTATTATAAATTATGTAGATTTAATAAAAAAAGAAAATATCGATAATGAAAAAATAAAAGAATATATAGATGTTTTAGATAATAAATCACAAAGATTAAAAAAATTAACAGAGGATTTAGTTGAGGCATCAAAGGCTTCTTCTGGAAATGTGAAATTAAATAATGAGAAAATAAATATTTGTGAATTAATTAATCAGTCAGTAGGAGAATTTGAAGATAAATTTAAAAATAAAAATTTAGATTTAATATTAAATATTCCAGAAGAAGAAATTTATATAAATGCAGATAATAGATATATGTATAGAATAATTGAAAATTTATTTAGTAATATTTCAAAGTATGCATTAGAATCTTCTAGAGTTTATGTAGATATTACTAAAACAGAAGAAAAAACAAAAATAGAAATAAAAAATATTTCAAAAGAAAAATTAAACATATCAGCAGATGAATTAATGCAAAGATTTGTAAGAGGAGATAAATCAAGAACAACAGAGGGAAGTGGACTTGGAATATCAATTTCAAAAAGCTTAACAGAACTTCAAAAAGGAAAATTTAATTTAGTTGTAGATGGAGATTTATTTAAAATAGAATTAGAATTTAATATTGCATAAAATTTAATTTATAAAAAATAAATCTTGACTTACAAAAAAATATATTGTAATATAATTAACAAAGAAAGGGGCACTTAAAATTTTTGAGTGCTCTTATTTTTTTATTTAATAAAGGAAGGTGATGCAAATAAAAAAAGAAAAAACAACTCAAAACTGGTTACCTTTTGACAAAATTTTAGAAAATGGAATTATAAAAGTAAAGAATTCTTATATAAAAATAATAAAAATAATTCCTATAAATTATGATCTAAAATCAAATTTAGAAAAAGAGGCAATTTTAAATTCATATAAGTTATTTTTAAAAACATGTGATTTTAATATTCAAATACTTATTCAAAGTAAAAAAGAAAATTTATCAAAATATTTTTCAAATCTAAAAGAAATTTCCCAAAAAGAAGAAAATGAAAAAATAAAAGAAATATCAAAAAGCTATATAGATTTTATAAAAAATAAAAATGAAGAAAATAAATCTTCATCAAAAAATTTTTATATTATTGTTAAATATAGTTTTGATTTATCCACAAAAAATGCACAAGAAGTGGATGAAAATATAGCTATTAATTTTTTAAATGAAGCCTTTTTTAAAATAAAAGAAACGTTGTCAAGGTGTGGTAACAGTGTGTACGATGTTAATAGAAAATTTGAAACAGTAGAGATATTAACATCATTTTTTAATTCAAAAAAAATATGAAAGGAGAGTGATAATATAAATAATTTTTATGATGGAATTTTAAATACAAAAGATAAAATGGCGCCAAGTTATATAAATAATAAAAATCCAAAATTTTTAGAAATAGATGGAAAATTTTATAGTGGAATTTTAGTAATAGATTATTATAGAGAATATAATGATATTTTATTAAAAACTATAATAAATACAAACATAAATATGAATATATCAATGTTTTATGAAAAACAAGATACATATAAAACAATAAAAGATTTAACTTATTTCATAGGAAATGTTGGTGTAGATTTAAAATCTGGAAATGAAAATAGACAGGATATAGATATAGCAGCATATTCATATACAGATGCAAAATATATTAGAAAAGAAATGCAAGTTAATAATGAAGAATTATATTTTTTATATACTTATATAACAATAATTTCTGAAAATGAACAAGAAATGGAACGAAATTTAAATAAAATTGAAGGATTGTTGCAGGCTTCTGGGATGATGACAAGAAAAGGAAACTTTAGACAAGAACAAATATATTTTTCTTGTTTACCTTTAATGGATAATAATAGAGATATAAAAAATGTTACAAGAAGAAATATATTAGGAAGTGGACTTGTTTCAACATATCCCTTTGTATCTTCAAATTTATGTGATGAAAATGGTATTTTTATAGGAACTAATATATATAACAATTCTATGATTTTAGTAGATAGATTTAATAAAGAAAAATATAAAAATGCAAATATGTGTATATTTGGAACAAGCGGAGCTGGAAAATCTTTTTATACAAAATTATTAATTTTAAGATATAGATTATTAGGATTAGACCAATATATTATAGATCCAGAAAGAGAGTATACAAAAATTTGTGATAGTTTAGATGGAGTTTGTATAAAGTTTGGGCCAACATCAAATTCTTATATAAATATTTTGGATATTAGAGAAGAGGAAATAGAAGAAGAAAAAGGTTTTCTAGTAGCAAAACTAAGTAAATTAAGAGTATTTTTTAGTTTGGTTTTTGGTGAATTAGATGAAGAAAATGTAGCTTTATTAGAAGAAAAATTAATAGAAGTTTATAAAGAAAAAGGAATAACTTTTGATGATAAATCCTTATATAATGAAAATAAGGAATTTAAGAACAGCACACAAATGCCAATTTTAGAAGATTTATATAATATTTTAGAAAAAGATGAAAAGGCTATATTTTTTAAGCGAAAGTTATATCCATTTATTTATGGTTCTTTAAAATTTTTAAATAATTTTACAAATGTAGAATTAAAAAATAAGCTTATAGTCGCAGATATATATGAACTTGGAGAAGAAAATTTAAAATATGGAATGTATATTTTTACTGAACTTTTTTGGGATAAAATAAAAAAGGATAGAAATAAAAATAAAGCTATTTATCTAGATGAAATTTGGAGATTAATTGGAGTTACTTCAAATAAATTTGTAGCAACTTTTATTTATAAAATATTTAAAACAATTAGAAAATATGGAGGAAGTGCTGTTGCAATTACACAAGATGTTTCAGATTTATTTAGTTTAGATGAAGGAACTTATGGAAAAAGTATATTAAATAATTCTAGTATAAAATCATTTTTCTCATTAGAAGAAGAAAATATTTTAGTTTTGGAAAAATATGCAAATATTTCTGAAAAAGAAAAAATAGAAATAAAATCTTTAAAAAGAGGAGAAGCACTTATGTTTATTGGAGATAATCATATTTTATCAAAGATTGAAGCATCAGATGAAGAAAAGGAGTTGATAATTTGAAAATTATAACAGCAATTGGAGAACCATATATTAATAATAAATTAAAAGAAAATTACGAAGTTATTGGTAAAGATATTTTATATCAAGAAGGAATATTAGAAATATTAGATGAAAGAAAAGATATAGATTTATTAATTTTAAGTGATAATCTTCCATTAGAATATAAATTCGAAGAATTAATTGAAAAAATATTAAATAAAAAGAAAGATATAGAAATTATTGTTTTTCTTAAAAATAAAAAAGAAAATATAGAGAATTTTCTAAATAGTAAAAAAATATATAAAATATATTCTCTAAATGAAACAGGATATTTGAGTTTTTTTAATATGATTTTAGAAAAAAAGGATAAAAATGATTCTTTAAAAATTAAAGAAGAAATAGAAGAATTTAAAAATCTACTTTTAAAAAATAATTTAAATAAAAGTTCTAAAAATGACAGTGTAAGATTAGAAAATGAAAATATAAAATTAAATTACAAAAAGAAAAAAGAATTAAAGATAAAAGAAAGTAAAGTGAAAAAGGAAAACGATA
Source organism: uncultured Clostridia bacterium (assembly GCA_947627185.1). Lineage (GTDB taxonomy): Bacteria > Bacillota > Clostridia > TANB77 > CAG-508 > Scatovivens. The sequence continues at coordinate 22,517 of CANQVF010000019.1, forward strand.
AAAATTATGTTAAAGAAAATTTTAATGAAATATTAACAGAGAAAAAAGCAAAAATAATTTTAATTTCTGGAAATGCTGGAGCTGGAAAAACATTAGTATCAGTACTTTTATCTAAATACATAGAAAAACAAAATAAAAAAATATTATTAATAGATTTTAACACAATAAATAAGTTTATATTAGGTGTAAACGATAAAAAGAAAGAAAAAAATAACATTAAAATAATTAATAAAAATTTGTATTTTTTAGATGGAGAAGATAAATTATTAAATAATTTTGAGAACTATAAAATAAATTTATATTTAGAAAAAATAAAAGATGAGTTTGATTTTATTATAATAGATTTATCTTTAGAAATAAAAGATAATTTATTACAAATGTTATTAACCAAAGCAGATAAGATTATTTTTCTATTAGAAGCTAATATACTAGAAATAAAAAAAGCCAAACTTCTTTTAGAAATGTATTTAGAAGACTATCATGCAGAAGAAAACAAAATAAAAATAGTGTTTAACAAAATAAATAAATATAAAATTCCAGAATTTATTTTGAAAGAAATGTTTTCAAAATTTGAAATAATAGGAAATTTAGAATATGAAGAAAAATACACATTATTTATAAATAAAAATTTTAATAATGTATATTACAAAGAAGAATATAAAAATCTTTACGAAAAATTATAAAAAGAAGGAGAAAATATGCAAGAAATAGAAAATAACATAGAAATAGCAAATAATTTAGGAGATAAATTTAAAAATTTGCAAGAAAATTTTATAAAAACAGATATAGGAAAAGCCATAAACTCAGCAGTAGACATAGGATTAAAAGCTATATTGCCAGATTTAATTGAAGACCAAGTAATAGATGTGAAAAATGCAATTTTAGAAAATGGATTTAAAGATGGCATAAAAGAAATAATTGATTCTGCAATAAATACTGGAAAAAGTGCAATAGGAATTATAACAGGAAATTTTGAGAATGTATCTCAAATACAAATGGCAGTTAAAAATGGAGGGATTCTTGATAAAGTTTCAGAATTATTGGATTATACAATAGATTTAGCGAAAGATAAAAATTTAATTGATAAAAATACAAGTTTACTCATAAAAAATGGAAAAAATTCTATAATAAAATCGGTAGAAGAAAAAATAGAGGAAACATTAACAAATCAAATAAAAGCTATTGAAAAAGTAGAAAAATATTGTAATAATTGGAATATAGGATATGCATCTCAAAATATAAATGAAATGGAAAAAGCGTATAAAAATATAAAAAATAATTTAGAAAAAATTGTACCAATAGAAAATATAATTAATAAAGCGAGAACTATTGAAAATTTGCATAATTTAATAAAAAATAATGGAAATAATTTTAATTTAAGTGATGAAGAAAAAATATTAGCTGAAAAATTAGCTTAAATTTTATAAAGAATAGTATTGCTGAAATTTTATTTATAAAAATCAACATTTAAATAAGAATTAAAAAAATAAAAATTTAAAATAATAAATATTTAGAATAATAAATAATTTAATGTAAAAATAAATAAATATTTAAAAATAAATATTGAAATAAGAATTTTAAATAATTATAATAAAAATATAATATTTATAAAAGGAAAATATAGTATGGATATAGAGTATAATGCTAAAGAAGAAAATAAAAAAATAGTAGAAGAAGTAAGTGAAAAATATGGATATTCAGAAGAATTAAAAAAAGTTTTAGATAAAGTTTTACCAGCAATGCTTGAAGGCGCAAGTTATGAAGAAAAAGAACTTTTTTTTAGTATGTTAAGGCATACTCCAATAGAAATAATACCATATGAAAGTTTAACAACATCAGAAGATTTAAAAAATAAATATTTTGGCAGAATTAATCCACATATAATTGAAAAAAAAGTAGATATTGGAGAATATGGAAAAGCTCCCTCAGATGGTGCTTTAGTAAGTGATGTAGCTTTAAAAGATGATTTAGAAATAGATGAAATTAAGCAATTTATTTTTATAAAAGAATTAAATTCATTAGATAAAAAAAAGCAAGAATTTTTAGGAACATCAATAAATGTTCCACATTTAATTCATGAATTAGGGCATGCATGGGCTTCTGAAAAAAATCATTTTTCTATAGAAAATAATATACTTACAGAAAGAACAGGAACTTGTAAAATAAAATATAGATTAACACCAATAGGAAATAAAAAATATGAAAAAGAAGAAATTTTTAGAGAAGGAATAATGACAGAAGAGGCATTAAATACCAATATGGAAAATGAAAGTTTAGCAAGGTACTTAGGAATAACTTTACAAGAATTGAAAGATGAATATTCAGTTTCTGGTAATTTAATACCTTCAACTTATCAAGGGTTAATGTCAAATATAACAGAAAGATTAAATCAAACAAAATTAAAAAAAGATGTAAGAAATTGGCGATTAAGAGATGATGAAAATAGCTTAAGAAAAATAAATGAGAAAATGGCAGAAACAGAAGAATATAAAAATAGAACAAGAAATAATTCTGATTTAGATAGAAAAATAGAAATATTTGAAAATCCAGAAAGTGAAAAAATGGCTGATTTTTTTAGAAGATGTAAATCAGATTTTTTCCCAGATAAGCAAAATATGACATCAATGCAAATTATAGATTCTGTTTTAAAACAAACTTTTGATATAAAATTTAATTGGGATGCATTTAATTTATCAGAACCAAGAGAATTAAATGTTTATGGTGATTTAGTAAATTCGGTTGTATCAGATGGATATTATTTAATAAATCAAACAGATAAAATTTTGGAAAATTCAGAAAAAGAAGTAGAGCAAAATTAAGAAATGTCAATATTTTTTAAATAAAATTTTAAGGGCAAAAATAAAGAAATTTTGCCCTTTTTTCTTGATTTTTTAGAAAGATTTATTATATAATACAAGAGTAAAAAGATATAAGAAAAGAGGAAAATATATGGAAAGGCAAGATGGAAAAATAATCGAAAGAAACATTGAAACAGAGATGAGAACTGCATACATCGACTATGCAATGAGTGTTATAGTTTCACGTGCTTTACCAGATGTTAGAGATGGTTTAAAACCAGTTCATAGAAGAATTCTTTATTCTATGCATGAAGATGGAATAACCTCAGATAAACCTTATAGAAAATGTGCTAATACAGTTGGATCTGTTTTAGGTAGATATCACCCACATGGAGATGCATCTGTATATGATGCTATGGTTAGGCTTGCACAAGATTTTTCTATGAGATATATGCTAATAGATGGTCATGGTAATTTTGGTTCAATTGATGGTGATAGTGCTGCAGCAATGAGGTATACAGAATCTAGAATGTCAAAAATTGCAGAGCAAATGCTAGTTGATATTGAAAAAAATACAGTAGATTTTATGCCAAACTATGATGATAGACTTCAAGAACCAACAGTTCTTCCTTCTAAAATACCAACATTGTTAATAAATGGTTCTTCAGGAATTGCTGTAGGTATGGCAACAAATATACCACCACATAATTTAACAGAAGTTATAAATGGTGCAATAAAAGTAATTGAAGATGATAATGTTACAAATGAAGAATTAATGCAAATAATAAAAGGTCCAGATTTTCCAACAGGAGCTATGATTCTTGGAAAAGAAGGCATAAAAGAAGCATACACAACAGGTAGAGGAAAAATAACAGTAAGAGCTGAAACTGAAATAGAAGAAATGTCTGGTGGTAAACAAAGAATTATTGTTTCATCACTTCCATATCAAGTAAACAAAGCAAATTTAATTATAAAAATAGATGAATTAGTAAAAGAAAAGAAAATTGAAGGTATTGCTGAAGTTAGAGATGAATCAGATAGAAATGAAAAAGTAAGAATTGTTATTGAATTAAAAAGAGATGCAAGACCTCAAGTAATATTAAATCAATTATTTAAACATACACAAATGCAAGATACTTTTGGTGTTATAATGCTTGCTTTAGTTAATGGAGAACCAAAAATATTAACATTAAAAGAATGCTTAGAAGAATATATTAAACATAGAAGAGAAGTTGTTTTAAGAAGAACAAAATTTGATTTAGATAAAGCAGAAGCAAGAGCTCATATATTAGAAGGTTTAATTATTGCTATTGACAACATAGATGAAGTAATAAAAATAATTCGTGAATCATATGATGATGCAAAAGAAAGATTAATTGAAAGATTTAAACTTTCAGATATACAAGCTCAAGCAATATTAGATATGCAACTTAAAAGATTATCTGGTTTGCAAAGAGAAAAATTAGAAGAAGAATATGCAGAATTAATGAAATTAATTGCATATTATAAAGAAGTTTTATCTAGTGAAACTTTAGTATTCGAAATTATAAAAACAGAGCTTATTGAAATTAGAGATAAATTTGGTGATGAAAGATTAACCAAAATATCAGCAGCTGAAGGAGAATTTGAAGAAGAAGACTTAGTAAAAGAAGAGCAAACAGTTATAGCTTTAACACATTTTGGTTATATAAAAAGAATGCCAATAGACACATATAAAAGCCAAAGAAGAGGTGGAAAAGGAATTACTGGAATTTCAACTAGAGAAGATGATTTTGTTAAAGAAATATTTACAGCATCTACACATGATACAATATTATTCTTTAGTAATAAAGGAAAAATGTATAGATTAAGAGGATTCGAAGTTCCGGAAGCAGGAAGAACAGCAAAAGGAACAGCAATAGTAAACTTACTAAATTTAGAAGCAGGTGAAAAAATATCAGCAATTATTCCTATCCAAAACTTTGCTGAAGGAAAATATCTACTTATGGGAACAAAATCTGGTTTAATTAAGAAAACACCATTAAAAGAATATGATTCAAGTAGAAGAACTGGTTTAATGGGAATAACATTAAGAGAAGATGATGAACTTATAGATGTTAGAATGACAGATGGACAAGATAATGTTGTTTTAGTTACAAGAAAAGGTATGAGTATAACATTTGATGAAAAAGATGTTAGACCTGTTGGAAGAACAGCACAAGGTGTAATTGGAATGAGAGTTGATGAAGATGACTATGTTGTTGGAATGGAACCAATTATAGCTGGAAGCAAAGCAACATTACTTGCAATTACAGAAAACGGATTTGGAAAAAGAACAGAACTTGATGAATATAGAGTTCAAAATAGAGGTGGACGTGGAGTTATTACTTATAAAATAACACCAAAAACTGGTGAACTAGTTGGAATTAAAATTGTTAATGGAACAGAAGATGTTATATTAATAACAGATACAGGAACAATAATTAGATTAAACACAGGTGAAATAAGTGTTCTTGGAAGATCAACTCAAGGTGTTACTTTGATGAGAACAAATGAAGGAAAAGTTGTAAGTGTAGAAAAAATTATAGAAGAAGATGCAGACTATGTAATTTAAAATATATTTTAAAAATCTGAATTGAAAAAATTACTTCAATTCAGATTTTTTTGCTTAATCCAAAATAATTCATAAATTTTATATCTTTATTTTTTATAATTTATTTAATATAATTAAATAAATTATAAAGGAGCAAATTTTAAAGTTGGATATATTAACATTAAATTCTAAAGAAAAATTAGGTTGCAAAATGTGTGATAGATGTTGCATATATAGAGGAGATATAAGATTAACACCAATAAATGTATGCAAAATCAGTAAATATTTAAGAATATCTATAAAAGAATTTTTAAAAAAATATACAGAAAGATTAGAAAATAATAAATTAGAAATTGTACTTAAAACTGTAGGTAATTTAAAACAATGCATTTTATATGATGAAAAAAATAAAAAATGCAAAATACATAAAGTAAAACCAATGCAATGTGTAATGTTTCCGCTTGTTCCAGAAAATTTAAAAAGAGATTATTTTTATAATTCTGGTGAATGTAAATTAGAAGAATTTAAAGAAATAAAAGTAAAAAAATGGCTTAATGGAAATAATAACATTTATAGTAAAAATAAAAAAATATGTATGGAATGGATAGATTTTTTAGAAGAAATACAACCTAAATTAAATAATATATCAAATGAAGAATTAGAAGAATTTTATAAGATATTATTTGAAAATTATGACATAAAAAAATTAAATTTAAAAAGTCAAATGAGAAAAAATATTAAAATTGTTAAGGAAAAACTATTAAATTTCGTTTAAAAAATAAAAATAAAAAACTACTAAAAAGTTATTTTTGCTAAAAATAGCAATATATCTTTTAGTAGTCTTTTTTTATTTTTAGTTAATTTATTAAAAATTTGTAAAATTAATATTTTTTTAAAATAATTAATTTTTATAATTCTTTTTTAGCTTTTTTAAATCTTAAATCTTCACCAAAAAATCTAAGAAATCTATAACTTCCAGCTAAACGAGAGCCAATTCTTGTTGTATAGGTTTTAAATAATTCATCAAGAGTTAAATTTGTAGATATTATTGTTTTAGTAATTTTATGATTTTGATTTAAAAGACGTGTATTTATTATTGTAAATAATTCTGTAATTTTTGAGTCTGTGATTTTTTCTGTTCCTAAATCATCTATTATAAGTAAATCTACATTTAAAATATTTTCATATAAATCAAATTTTGAATTTTCTTTTCCAAATTTTGCTTCATTTATTTCATCAAACATAACAGGTGCAGTTTGATAAAGAACTGTTTTTCCTAGTTTTAAAATTTCATTTGCAATACAATTACTTAAAAATGTTTTTCCACAACCAGTGTTTCCTGTAAAAAGTAAATTTTTTTCATCAGGATTATCAAAATTTTCAATAAAATTTGATACTTTTTCTTTTATTATTTGAATGTTTTCTCTAGGTGAAATATCAGATTTGTATTTTTCTTTATTTGGTTTATCTGAAAAAACTCGTAAATTGAAATTAGAAAAATTTTCTCTTTCTAAATTTCCAATGTTAGATTTATTATATGCTATATCAAAAATTCTTTGTTTTAAACATGAACACAGAACAATATTATTATCTTTTGAAATATAACCAGTATCTTTACACAATTTACACTCAAAATGTGGATTAAGATAGTTATTTTCTTTAGATAATTTTTTTATAAAATCATTTTTTTCTTTTATAAGAGCAGAATTTTGTTTTTTTAACGTAGATAACAGTTTTTCTTGTTCTTTAGGATTAGAAAAAAGAATAGCTTTCGAAATTTTTATAGAATTTTGTGAAAGCTCATTTTCTATTTCTAAAAGTCTAGGATTAATTTCCATTAATTCCTTTTTTCTTTTTTCTGCTTCTAAAATAGCATTGTTTCGTTTATTTTCATATTCATGCAATAATTGTTTTAACAAAGAATTATCCATTTTTATACCTTTTTAAAATATATTTAGGTTTTAAAAATACCTATAAAAAGTAAAAATAAAATGTTTATATTAGTTGTCATATAAAGAATCTAAATTATCAAATGTGCTTTGAGTATATTCATAAGCAACTTTTTCAATTTGCTTATTTTTTTTATCTTTATCTTTTAAAGAATTTAAATATGTATTTATTTCATCAGCAGTAGAAAATTCTTTTTTATGCCAATCTGTTAAAAGAGTATCTATATAATCAAATCTAACTTTATTATTAGAAGAAGCTTTTTTTAAAGCAATTTCTATAATTTCCATATTATATCCATAATTTTCAGTCCACTTAACAATATCTTCTTCTTCATAAGTTGTAAGTTTTCTATATAATTTTAATTTTTTTGAAATTTCATTATTTATTACATTTCTTTTTTCTTGTTTTTCAAAATAAGCTTCTAAGTCATTAAAAGTTTTTATATTATTTTTACTCCAAGCATCAGCTGTTGCTTGAATATAATTTCTATGTAAAGCTCTTTTATCATAAGCATAACTAAATAGAGCAAGCATAACTTGTTCATCAAATCCATATTTGCTAAACCATAAATCAATATCATTATACCAAGAAGGAGACATTACTCCTTGAAAAAATTGTGCATTAATATTTTCAACTGCTTTTGCTCGATATTGATTTTGAGAATTTTTAATAGCATCTTCTGGTGAAGATGTTACTTTTGGACTATATAATTTTGAAAATTCTAATTCTTGAATATCAACTAGAGAATAGCCATCTGTTTTCTTTACTAAAATGCCTTTATCTTCCCAATATTTAATAGCATCTTTAACAATAGGAAATTCTAAAGATAGCGTTTTTGAAATATCATTAACTTTAATTTCTTTGTTGTATTTTGATAAAAATAACATATAGAAATATACCTTAATATAATTACCATTAGCTTCTGGTAAATATTCGGTAAAAAATATATCTGGTACATCTGTACTTGAAAATATTAGTGATTTTTCGTTAAGTGATAATTTCATATCAAAAGCGCCCCTTTACAATAAATTTTAATATATTTTCTTTAGTACAATGTAAAAAGATTATATCATTTTAAAATCTTAAATACAATAAAAAAATATAATAAAATTTATGTAAAAGTGAAGGTTAGTCAAACATATGTCACACTTTTTTGAAAAATATATATTTCGAGTACTCTATATTGTTATAACCAATTC
>CANQVF010000020.1 GCA_947627185.1 uncultured Clostridia bacterium
AGTCTATAAAAACATTATAACAAAAAAATAAAAAAGAAAGGAGTTCGTATAATGTTTATATGTTCATTATACGAGGTTATAAAATGAGTTATGCAATAATTAGAAATGCAAAATATAAAAGAGAAAATTTGAAAGGAATTTTTAGACACAATGAAAGAAGGAATAAGAATTATTCCAATAAGAATATTGATAAAGAAAAATCATATTTGAATTATTCAATAAAATCACCCCAGTACAATTACGAGAAAGAATTTGACAGAATAAGAAAAGAATATAATTTGAAAGGACAAATTAAAACTGTAAGTAATATAGCTTGTGAATATATAATTACATCTGATAAAGAGTTCTTTGAAAATATTGGAGAACAAGAAACAAAAAGATATTTTGAAACAGCTTATAAATTTGTGTGTGAATATAAAAATTTAGGAGAACAATATATCTTGTCTGCAAAAGTGCATATGGATGAAGAAAGTCCACATATGCACTTAGTTTTTATTCCAGTTATTCATACAAAAGATAAAAACGGAAATGCTATTGATAAAATTGCTTGTAGTGAATTTTGGAAAGCTAAAGATAGCTATAGGCAACTACAAAATGCCTTTCATTCTTACATAACTGCAAATGGTTTTGATTTAGAAAGAGGAAACTCTAGTGAAAGAGTCCATTTATCTGTTGAAGATTATAAGAAAATTACAAATTTTGAAAATACTAAAACTGTTCTTAAAGATATAAAATTGGAGTTGCTAGAAAGCTATGATATTAAAAATATTGGAAAATTAGTACGAAATAGAGATGAGAAAATTCAAGAACTAGTTGTAGAACCAAGAGATAAAATGATTAAAGAACAACAAGAGCAAATATCTTTACTTTATTTAACACTACAAAATCAAGTTAATACTGTTGAAAGAGCTTCAAAATATGAAAAGGAAAGAAAATCTATAATGTGTGAAAATAGAGAATTGAAAGAAAAATGCGAAAATATTGAAAAAGATTATTCTGTTAAAGTTAAAGAAGAAATTAAAAAAGTTGAAAATAAATATGAAAATGAAATCTATCAGTTAGAAAAAGAAAATAACTTTTTACGAAAGGTTATAAATACATTTCAAAAAACAGTTGATAAATTTATTCATTGGGTATGTAATAAATTTTCTGTTTCTTCAGAAGAAGATTTTATTAAAGATTTTGAATTTGAAAATGATACTTATATTGATCCAGAAAAACAGATTGAATATGAGGAAGAATTAGAATATGAAGATGGATTATAAAAGAATCGAGCCTGTTATCTCTTGAGATAACAGGCTCAGTTCTTAGCTAACATGGAAGTTTCCCACAAGAGTAGACGTTCCATCACCATTATGCAAAATCAGTTGACGATTTTCATATGTGCAGGTATTCGGTGGCATAAATTGTTCTCCTTCCTTGCCGTAGAAATCCCATATGTGCAGTTCCTTATTGAAGCTTGCTTTAACATTAGGATTCCATCTTAAGATTTGCAACAAGACCCGGTCAATCGGATCAATTTCAAACAACTTTTTCATGAATTCCTCACCAACATCTTTCTCTTTTTCCATAGCTATACCTCCTTGTAATTATTCAGAGATTTTTATTTTTTGCCTCTATCGTATCACCACGAAAGATATAAATATTTTATCACAAATTATGTGAATGTGCAACAAAACAAGGACAATTTCTAATATTTATCTTTTTTTGCAGTATCAATGTTATTATAAAATTTTCCAATAACCTGATTTGTTTGAACCCACTCTTTGAATTATTTGTTTATCTTGTAATTGTTTTAGATATCTTGAAACAGTTGCAGTAGATATTTTAGTAATTGTACTAATTTCTGGTATTGTCGCATTTTGATTATCAATTAACACATCTAAAATCTGTTTTTCTTTATTATTTATCTTATCATTTATCTTATCATTTATCTTATCATCTTTTGTTTTATCATTATCATATTCAAAAGGATTCTCTCTATATTTAAACGAAACTCTTAAAAAATGATCCATAAATTTAAAACAACTTTTATCATAAGCATCTAAAATTCTTAATACACCAGAGCCGATATTTTCAATTAAATCAACATCTTTAAATACTCTAATAAGTTCTTTGTTTCTAGGAGCTGTTACACCTTCTAAAAATTCTTCTTGCGATAATTCTTGAGGAAGTCCACCAGCAGAAGTAATTTCAACTCTATCTGAATATAATTCTATAATAGGGGAATTACCATAAGAATAATCATTATGTACGATTGCATTTATAACAGCTTCTTTTAAAGCTTTACTATCAATCTTTTCTTGTTCTTTTCTTCCAAAATATTCAATTTTAGCATATGTAGTATTTTCAACATCAAGTCTATCTAATATTCTTTGAGTTGCAGTAATTAAACATCTATTTCCATATTCTAGATTCTCTAATAGTTCAAGTTTATTTGTTCCTAAATATCTTACAAGTTTTATAGATATGGTATTTTCATCTGCTAATAAAAAGGCATTATAATTATATTTTCCTTCACTTGTTAGTAAGTCAAGATTTTGTAAAAAATTATCATTTAATTTTAAGCCATGTTCTTCGTAATAAATTTTTAATTGATTAAATGTTAATTCTTGTCTAGGAGAATCTATCTCTTTTAGATTAGACTTTATTCTTTTGGCGTACATATCATCAATCATTCTTTCTGTCATTTGTTCTTTGCTGCTACCAACTCTTATATAACAACCTTCAGGAGTTCTACCTTTTTTTCTTAAATAATAAGGCTTTTCAGTTCCACTAGATATTACAACTTTTATTACTTCTTTATCATCTATTGTTTCCACAGTTACATCAAATAATCCTAGAGTTGATGGTCCAATGTTATTTTTTATTCTGTCTTTTATTTGTAATTGCGTTAAATCTATATTATCAATTCCAACAGCTTGTCCTTCTTTATTGATTCCAACATAAATTATTCCACCTTCTTTATAATTAAGAAAGGCAATAACTTCTTGTTCAAAATCATTCGTTAATTGTTGTTTGTATTCAATTCTGTTTGTTTCAGAATTTGGCATAGTTTTATTCCTCCTATTCTTTTATAATGTTGCATGTTTGATATAGTTTTATAATTTTTTAGCTTTATTTTTTTCTTTCCTAAAATATGTGTTAGAATTTCTTGGTACTCATTTATATCCATATACTTATCTATCCCATTAATTTCTGCTAACTCTGAAATTTTATAAGCTTTTAATCCTTTTGCATTAACACCTATCAATTCATTATCAAAATTTTCTTCTTTATAATAATCTTCAAGCTCTCCATTTTTCATAATAAATATATCTTTATTATACATATTTGTTATAAAACTTAAAATTTCATTTTTTAATTCTTCATTTAAATCTTTTAATTTCTTTTTATTAAATATTCTATTCCTAAAGTTCTTCCATAATTCATTTATTCTACTATCATAAATTTGTTTTTCAGTCATTTCATCTAATATATTAGTTAAATACATCCAATCTCTACTATTGGTTTCCTTATTTATAGCTTTACTATTTTTTATTTTTTCACCTATTTTGCATCTTATTGCATTTAGTTTACTTTTATCATCCAATAATGTTTCTAAACCTTTGCTAATTATATCATAATCGGCTATAATATAATTTTTTATATTAAGTTCATTTAATACTTTTCTATATATGTTAAAATATGACTTTCCACCAACTTTAATAATGGAAATATCATTATTATCCAATATATTTTTTCCATATATTTTTTTTACAATATTAGGTATAAGAATTTGTTCTTCTCCTTCTACTAATATTACTTTTTCTGCAAAAAACATTTCGGTATTCTTATATTGTAGTTCAATCTTTAATTTTTGTAGTTCTTTTCCATCTTCATAATTTTCTTTATTTATTCTACTCTTTTTAGTTCCATTTTTTGTTTTTCTAATAACATTTATATTTTCAATGTCAACATTATGTATAAATTCTTCTGAATGTGTAGTAATTATTATTTGATTTTCATTGATTCCACCATTATTTTTAATAAAGTCATTTAATATGTCTGAAAGCATTCTTTTAGCATGTGGATGTAAAAATAACTCTGGTTCTTCTAATATCAACAATGAAGATTGATTAAATACTTTGCAATAGAATTTAAATAATTCTATCATTATAAGACTTTGTAAACCACTACCCTTATTTTCTAGAGGCGTTTCTATTCCATCATCTACTGACAATTTTATATTTTTATAATAATCTTCACTTTTATTTTCTATCATATTAATATCTATCTTTATATTCATTAAACTTAAAGTTTTTCTTAATTGAACATTAAGATCATTCTTTAAATCTGCATATACTTTCCCAATAGTTTTCTTTAAATCATCTGATGCTTTGTCTATTTCTGATTGGTGTTGAATACTACAAGAATCATTCCATTTTTTCTGTAACAATTTTCCATACCATGTCCATTTAGTTATTTTTAATGTAGTATCTGGTGTTCTAAAAGCAGGAATCAATAAACTTGTCATTAATGTAGCTTTTATATTTTGATTTACATATAACATTCTATAAAATTTTATATTATTGGTTATATTAAAAGGATTATCAAAATTTTCATTAACCTTAAAAATTATGTTATATAAATTAACGTCATCATCTTTATTATAATATTTATAAACCCATATTTTTTTAGTATTATTTAGTACTCCTTTTAAATCCTCTTTCTTAAACCATTTTAACAAATTTATACCTCTATAGTCGAATTTATCTTTATAAATTTCTTTTAGTTCATCATCATCCTTTATAAGCCATTCACTATCAAATTTTTCATCTTGTTCATTAAAATATTGTGTTATATCTATTAAAGCTGTGCTTTTCTTTATATTATCCAATAAAGAAAAATCTAAATTTTTAATTTCATTTATTTCTGCTATAATCTTAAATTCTTTTTTAAAATTGTTAGAAGAGTCTGTATAAAATATTTTATCTTCATAAGAGGTTGTATTATATTTGTCTCCTAATATCTCATTTAATGCTGAAACAATATTACTCTTCCCAGCATTGTTTTTTCCTACAAGAATATTTATTCCTTTATTAAAAATAAAACTTTCATCTTTAATACTTTTATAATTTTTAATAATCAGTTTACTAATATACATTTTATTAATTTCCTTTACTTATTATTTACTAACCACTCATATACTTCATCTTCTGTTAAAACTCCATGTTTCAATTTATTAACCTTATCTTTAGCATCTTTTTTCCATTTATCAAAATCCTTCTTCATCTGTTTATTATCTTTATTTCTACCAACAGCCATAGACTTTAATTGATATAATCTTCTGTATTCTGCTAAAGCCTTATTTTGTTTTAATCTTTCATTATAAGCTTGTACTGCCCCTTGTTCTCTGCAAGTCTTTCCATTCTCTTTTGGATAATCGCAATAAATTTCATCAAGTCTTGAATTTGGAATAAAGTACATACCACAGTTTTGACATCTCTTAATTGGATTATTTGTTGTTTTTACAAGTTCTTCTAATACTGCATAACATATTGCTGATAAGTCATTACTTTGGTGTGTATCTATCATAGAAACAAGCATACTATTTTCTTTTAATTTTTCAAGCAATTTTTCTTCACTATCTCCCATAAATTCAGCATATTTATTAGAATAACTATCTCTTATTATATTATCATTTTTATTATAGGAAAAGGCTTGTCCCTTGTTCTTTATCAAATATACTGCAAATCTTTGGCTACTTGTATATTCTTTCAATTCTTCTTTGTTATTAATGTTATATACATAATTTACAAATTCTTTCATTTCTTCTTGAATATTTTGAATTTGATATTGTAAATCATTGTAAATTTTTGTCATTTTACTTATATATTCTTCATTGTCTGCATATTTCCCTTTTAATTCAAAAGTATAATTTTCATCAATTTCTTTTAATAGTTCAAATCCATATGCAAAGAAGAAAGTTTCGTATGCTGTTTCAAAAGTATCTAAATTTGCATTTAAAAATCTTAACAAAAACATTCCAAATCTTTCTACATAAGGAAAGTACATATTACCTGGAAACTTTAACCCTTGTTCTTCTTTAGCTACTTTTACTTTTTTATCAAAAGATATATGCATTAATCTATTATCATAATCTATTTTTGTTTTAGTTTTATAAGTAAACATAGGTGTTGAATAATATTCTTCTTTTTTATCTTTATTAAACCAAATATAAAAGCTATCAAAAAAATTTTTTTCTGGCAAATTTGCTTTCATTTCAATACTTCCTCCAATTTAATAGTTAACAATTTGTATTTTTTTATCATTTGTTATTGACATTCTATAATTATTATACTATAATGCTATCATAATTACAATGTTTTTGCAAGTAAAAATTGTAAAAATATAAAAGTACATTGAAAAATATACTAAAATTAGTATCATATGAAGATATTATAGAACAATATAATGATACTTCGGCTTGGCTTAATATGATGTTGAGGAGTCGCTCGGTTGATAACGGAGAGGTGAAATTCCTATGTAGGTAAAACTATCTATAATATTCCCTTGAGTAGATGGGACAGGGTAAATATAAATGATTGTGTTAATGGCTTTGCCATTTACAAATCATTATATGGGTTACCTTAATCTACTAAACTATAGGCAAAATTTAATTTTGAAAGAAACGGAGGAATGCGATGCAAAATAATAACACACAAGAAATGTTTGCTAACTATCCTGATGTTGTAGATGTATCTGGACTGCAATCAATGTTAGGTAATATTAGTAAACAAAAGGCATACGAATTAGTACGAAAAGGTACTATAAAATCAATTAAAGTTGGAAAGCTATACAGAATACCTAAGATAAATGTTATCGCTTTTTTAACTAAGAATAGCTCTGCATATAATAGTTGACACAAAATCAAAGATTTTGACAACTATTTAACTGTTTAAACTTAGAAAGGAGATTTTAATGAAGAACATCACAGCATATTTAACAATTAAGAATAAGACTTATTATACAGTATTGACTTACTATGTAGAAGGACAAAGAAAATTAAAGTGGGTTTCTACAGGGATTAAAGAAAACGAAAGTAGGAAAAAAGCTGAAAAGAGACTTATTCAAATAAGAGATGAATTTATAAATAAATTAGAAACAATTACAACTACAAAAACAGAAGATAAAAAAGTACAAATATCATTTGCAGATTTTATGATAAAGTGGCTTGAAATGATAAAACATCAAGTGGAAGAATCTACATATACAGGTTATAAAAGACAAATTGAAGGAAGAACGAAAGAATACTTTACAAAACATCCTATTATGATAAACGATTTGAAACCTGTTCATATTTTAGATTTTTATAATTGGCTATATTTACAAGGATTAAAAGGAAATACTGTTGTAAAATATCATGCTAATATTAGAAAAGCTTTAGATTATGCAGTACAAACTGATTTAATACCTAGTAATCCAGCTATAAAAGTTGGTAGACCACATCAAGAACAATTTATTGCTGATTATTACAGTGAAGATGAATTAAATACACTATTCCAAGTTGTAAAAGACACACCCTTAGAATTAATTGTTTATTTAACTGCATTTTACGGATTAAGAAGAAGTGAAGTTTTAGGTATAAGATGGTCTGCAATAGATTTTGAAAATAAAACTATAACTATAAATCATAAAGTAATAACAGTAACAAATGAAAGTGAAGATATTGAAACTAAAACAAAAATGATTACTAAAAGCAAAACAAAGAATAAATCTAGTTATAGGACATTACCTTTATTTAAAGAAATTGAAGAACTTTTACTATATACTAGAAAAATGCAAGAATATTATAAATCACAATTTAGAGATAGTTATAATAACCAATATAAAGATTATGTTTGTGTAGATGAGTTAGGAAATTTAAGAAAACCGGACTATGTTAGTCATAAATTTAAACAAATACTAAGAAAAAACAATTTAAGAGAAATAAGATTTCATGATTTAAGACATAGTTGTGCCACACTACTTGTAAAAAAAGGAATATCTTTAAGAGAGATTCAAGATTGGTTAGGACATTCAAGCTTACGAACAACAGAAAGATATGCTCATCTAGATTCAAGTTCAAAAATAAAGTCAGCTAGTGCTATAGAAAAGGCATTAAGTTTTAGCACCAATATAGAAAATAAAGAAATAAAAAAAGATATATTAGATCTGGACTCTAATACATCTACATTAGAAAATATTTCAAATTGTTAGAAATTTGTTAGAAAAATCTAGCAATTTTATAATTAAAACCACAGGCATAATTTTCTCAAATGTCTGTGGTTCTAATGGTGCAGATGGCCGGAATCGAACCGGCACGGTTTATTCAACCGCAGGATTTTAAGTCCTGTGCGTCTACCAGTTCCGCCACATCTGCATTCTTGAACTGACAACAGTTATTATACTATCTAAAAATTTATATGTCAATAGTTTTTTTAAATTTATATTATAGATATTTTTTTAAATTATTTTCTTTTATTAAAAAATAGAGATTAAAAAATATTTTTCAATCTCTATTTTTATATTTAATAATATTTTATATATTATATACTAAAATTCTATTTTTTCTGTAATATATTCTTTTACTTCTTCTATTTTTATTCTAACTTGTTCCATTGTATCTCTATCTCTTACAGTAACACATCCATCTTCTAAAGTATCAAAATCTATTGTAACACAATATGGTGTTCCTATTTCATCTTCTCTTCTATATCTTTTTCCTATACTTCCTGCTTCATCATAATCACACATAAAATATTTTGAAAGTTCTGTATAAACTTCATCTGCTTTTTCAGATAATTTCTTAGATAATGGTAAAATTGCTACTTTATAAGGAGCTAAAGCTGGATGTAATTTAAGAACTGTTCTAATATCTCCTTCTCCAACTTCCTCTTCAAAATAGCTGTTACATAAAAATGCAAGTGTTACTCTATCTGCTCCAAGTGATGGTTCTATACAGTATGGCACATATTTTTCATTTGTTTCTGGATCTAAATATGTTAAATCTTGTTTTGAATGTTCCATATGTCTTGATAAATCATAATCTGTTCTATCTGCAATTCCCCATAATTCTCCCCATCCAAATGGAAAAGCAAATTCTATATCTGTTGTTCCTTTACTATAAAATACTAATTCTTCTGGAGAGTGATCTCTTAATCTTATATTTTTTTCATCAATTCCTAAATTCAATAAAAATTGTTTGCAATAATTTCTCCAATAATCAAACCATTCCATATCTGTTCCTGGTTTACAGAAAAATTCAAGTTCCATTTGTTCGAATTCTCTTGTTCTAAATGTGAAATTTCCAGGTGTTATTTCATTTCTAAATGCTTTACCTATTTGAGCAATTCCCATTGGAAGTTTTCTTCTTGTTGTTCTTTGTACATTTTTAAAATTCACAAATATTCCTTGTGCTGTTTCTGGTCTTAAAAATATTTCTGCTTTAGAATCTTCTGTTACACCTTGAAATGTTTTAAACATTAAATTAAATTTTCTAATTGATGTGAAATTTAATTTTCCACAATTAGGACAAGCTATTTTATTTTCATTTATAAAATTAACCATTGCTTCATCTGACATTCCATCAGCAATCATATCTTTTCCATTTGCATGTGCCCATTCTTCAATAAGTTTATCGGCTCTATGTCTTGTTTTACATTCCTTACAATCAATAAGTGGATCTGAAAATCCTCCAACATGTCCTGATGCAACCCAAGTTTCTGGATTCATAAGTATTGCTGCATCTAAACCTACATTATATTTACTTTCTTGTACAAATTTTTTAAGCCAAGCTTTTTTTACATTATTTTTTAGTTCTACTCCTAAAGGTCCATAATCCCATGTATTTGCTAAACCTCCATAAATTTCAGAACCAGGGTAAATATATCCCCTTGATTTGCATAAGCTTACAATTTTTTCCATTGATTCTACCATAATTAAAACCTCCTCTTTATTTTTTATGGAAATATATTTTTCATATTTTCCTAAGGATAAGTTTTTTGCAAAACAAAAAACTTACATCCTTAGCATAAAGCTAGGGACGTAAGTTCTACTTACGCGGTTCCACCCTAATTGGTATTTTAAAAATACCCACCTTAATTTATATTGCTCCAAAGCTCCAAAATATATTAAAATTTATTTGTTTCTCACTATCACAAATTCACTTTAAAATTTTTTATTATATATTTTCTCTTTTTCAACGCAATCTATAATATTATGTTATCTATTTTACAACAATTAACGTGTAATGTCAATATCTATCTATCCATACAATCTATGCTTTTTTCTATTTTAATATCATCAAAAGACTCATATTCTTCAATATCATTATTATTAATATCTATTTTTGAACGTTTATTATTCTTTTTTCTTATTCTTATTACTCGAATTGGATGTTGCTCATACAATCCATTTAAATCTCTTGGATCATCATCTATAAATATTCCATTTTTATAATTTAAATCTAATGTAAATTTATATTTTGAAGTTATTATTATATCATCAAAATAATTTTTTATACCTGATCCATCAATTTTCATCATTTGATATTCTGTGTTATTTTTATTTGGAATATATGTTAAAAGATAAACTTTATGTCCATTTTCTTTTAACCTTTTTAAAAATCTTTTTGCATCTTTAAAAACATTATCTTTTCCGTTATTAATTATATTTTCAACATTTGCAACTGCATCTTTTGAATTTACCCCATATTTTTTACAAATTTCTTCAGTAAAATTAAAAATATTTCCTTTTGTGGAATCAAAAGCATCTGTTAATTCATTTAAAATTTCATTTTTATTTTTTCCACAATTTTTAGATATAAATGTTGCAATTTCATCTAACATTTTCACAGTTAATTTTGCAGTTTCATATAAAGTATTATCAAAATCTATATAGTAATTCATAATCTCTCTCCTTCATTTACCTTACTTATATCACAGTTTTTAATATTATTCAACAAATTAATAATTTTATATATTATGTAAATTTATTCCACCTTATGAAAACCAATTTTATGTGCAAATTTATTGTGGATAATGTGGATAACTTTGTGAATAACTATGATTAATACTTTTTTCGACACCATTTATTCACAATAAATTTTCATAATAAACATATATTTTTTTATTTTAATTTTTTATGTGTACTATTTATACTTCTAATAAATCTTACGTATTTCGCTTTTACCACTCATTTTGATGATTTAGTTTAAAAGATAATTTATTTAACTTCACTTTTTTTACTTTTTGTGTTATATTATATTAATCTAATATAAGATTAATTCTTTTATTAACATACTATTTCTGAAAGGAATTTAAAATGACTGAAAAGTTACCAATTTTAAAACAAGAATTTATAGAAAAATTTCACAAACTTAATATAAAAATTAGTAAAAATACATTAAAAAAAGTTTTACTTTTAATTATTATACCTATTTTAATTTATATATATAGCCAATTTTTTTCAAATGGAAAATTTATTTTTGAACATAAAAGAATGATTTTAAATTTTTTATTTATTTATCTTATGATAGGTTTTGTTTATGTTATTACTGGTAAATTAAAAATTAGTTTATATGTAACTTCAATACTTACTTTTATTGTTGGATTCGTAAATCATTTTTTAACAGCTTTTAGAGGAACACCTTTAGTTCCATGGGATATATTTTCAATAAATGTTGCTCTTACTGTTTTACCAACTTTCACATTCCATATATCTATGAAGTTAATAATTGGTATATTTTTCTTTTTGTTGTGCTTTTTAATATTAAAAAAGACAACTTTTGAAAGCTTTAAAAATACTAAATTTAAAATTATATATAGAATATCAGTATTTATTCTTATTTCAATTTTTATTTATTCATTTTATTTTACAAATATAATTGAAAAATTTGAATTAGATGAAAACTGGGATCCAAAAGAAGAATACCATAATAATGGTTTAATAGCTAGTTTGTTTAAACAATCAAGAAACCTTATTATTCACACACCTGAAGGGTATAATATTGATTCAGTAAATGAATTAGCTTCAACTATTGAAGTTCCAATTGTTGAACATACTGAAGATTTTAAATATCCAAATATTATAGCAATAATGAATGAATCATTTGCAGAACTTAAACGAATCGGAAACTTTTCTACTAACACAGAATATTTATCTTTTTTTAATTCATTATCTGAAAATACTATAAAAGGAAATCTTCATGTTTCAATCTTTGGTGCTACAACACCTAATAGTGAATGGGAATTTCTAACTTCAAATTCTATGGCATTTGTACCAAAAAGAACTGTTCCTTATCAACAATATGTTTTAAGAAAGTCATATTCTCTAGCATCAATTTTAAAAGAACAAGGATATAATACTAATGCTATACATTGCTATTATCCTCAAGGTTATAATAGAAATCTTGCATATCCAAGACTTGGATTTAATAGCTTCTTTCACATAAATAATTTAAAAGATTTAGAATACATTAGAGAATATCCTACTGATTTAAGTACATATAAAAATATTATAGATTTATATGAAAATAAAAAGGATGATGAAAAAATGTTTAACTTTACTCTTACAATGCAAAACCATGGCAGTTATACTGATGAAAATTTTCAAAATTCTGTAATTGCTGAAAACGGAATTTATCCAAAGTTAAATCAATATTTATCACTTTTAAAAATTGCTGATAGTGCTTTAGAATATTTAGTTAATTATTTTTCAACTCAAGATGAACCTACAATAATTTTACTTTTTGGAGATCACCAACCTTATGTTGAAGATGAATTTTATAATTCATTACTTTCAAAAAGTTATGCAGACCCAACATCAAAAGAAGCAATTGAAAAGAAATATATTACTCCTTTTATGATTTGGGCAAATTATGATATAGATGAAGAAAAATATAAAGACATTACAGATATAAGTGCAAATTATCTTGCATCATTACTTCTTGATGTTGCTAATTTACAAAAAACACCTTATATTGAATTCTTAGATGAATTAAGAGCTGAAATACCAATTATTACTGGAAATGGTTATATGGATAAAACTGGTTTATATCATGATTTTTCAGAAGAAACTGTTTATTCTGAATTAATAGATAATTATAATTACTTACAATTTAACAATATGTTTGATAAAAACAATAAAATAACTTCTCTTTTTGAAGTTCCAAAATCATCAGAAAATAAATAATATAATCTATCTTTGCTGGAGTGGTAGAAATAAAAGTAGACAAAAAAAAGTCTACTTTTATCTTACCACTTCATTTATATTATTACTCATTAATCTTATTTTTAATATTTAGTACATAGCAATTTTGTTTTCTTAATCTTTAAAATTTTCTGTAATATATAGTATAAAAATACTAATAATATAATCACAACTCCAACAATAATTTTAATCCAATCTTTGTAATTAAATTTGTTATTTATATTTATCTCTACCCCATTGCTATAAACAGAACCTACCATACTCTTAGTATTTTGATTACTTTCATCATATTCAATTAAATCATATTCTTCTAAAATATCATTTAAATTATAATTATTATATCCATATTCAAATAAGTTTATAGTATCTAAATATCTAGCGCTTAATCCTTCTGGTGTTGATTCTGCATGCAATACAACAGATATTACTTCAAATCCTTCTTTATTACTACTAGCAATTAAACAATTTTTAGCTGGTGTTGTAAAACCAGTTTTTATACCATTGCAATATTGATAATAATATTTATGTCCTGGAATCATTAAACTATTAGTATTTTTAAATACTCTTTCTTCTTGCCATAAATCTGTTGTTGGAAGACTACATTCCATTTTCGTAACTATTTCTCTAAATTTTTCATTTTTCATACAATATCTTGCAATTTGGGCCATATCATAAGCAGTTGAATAATGATTTTCATCATGCATTCCATTCGGATTTACAAAATTTGAATCTAAACATCCTATTTCTTTTGCTTTTTCATTCATTAATTTTGCAAATTCTGATACACTTCCTGATATATGTTCAGCAATTATATTAGCTGCTTCATTTGCTGAATGTATCATCATAACATCTAATAATTGTTCTATTGTAAATGTTTCACCTATTTGTATATTAGCTGTAGAATATCCTGATTTTATTGAATTAATCGCTTGCGGACTTGCTTTTTCAAACTCTCTCAAATCGCATCTTTCAAGAGCTATTATAGCTGTTAATATTTTAGTTGTACTTGCAGGATATTTTCTATCATAAATATTTTTTTCATAAAGAATTTTTCCTGTTTTTTCTTCAACTAATATTGCTGATTCTGAATATACTTGAGGATTTTGTGGTTCTTCAATATGATTTAAAATTTTATCATTTTCATTTAATACAACTCTTATATAATCTTCTTGCGTTTGTGTTGCTTCACACACATTTAAAATCAGAAATTGCAAAATTATAAAATTTAAAATTATAATTTTAATTTTTTTTAGTATCATTTTTCCTCCAGTAAATTTATTTTACAAATTTTTTAAAATAATTATTTTTCACCAAACTAATATCAACTGGTTTATTTATTTCTTCTCCTGCACCTTTTTCAGTAAACTGCCATGCAACTATTTTATTCATAAATTCTAAGTTTTTAACTTCTTCCTGATTTGTATCTGTATACCAATAATTTGGTATATTATTTTCTAAAGTATAGTATGCTACCCAAAATTTAGAATCTATATTATATAAATATTCATTAGCTGTTTTAGCATTACTATAAATTAAAGTTTCTATATTTTTTTCTTTAAATCTATTTACCAATTCTGAAACTAAAACAGACCTATCTTCCCATATTTTGTCTGCTCTTCCTTCTCCATCATGATTTTCAACATCTATAACAAGTGGTAATACACATAAATAACTTTTATTTTCATCTAACATTTTTGAAATAAATTCAACTTCTTCATTTAATTCTTCTGATGATATTGCTTCATCAATATAATAAAATCCATAAGGTAATTTCAAATATTCGCAAGCTTCTACAAACATTTTATAATTTGGATCTACATATAGTTTTCCTTCATTTCCATATCCTCTTCCAGCAATTCTAATATATGCATAATTTATATTGCTATTTAATAAAAATGCTGCATATTCTCCTGCGTTATTGAAATGTTTATAAATTATATTAAATTTTGATACATCAGACATTAAAACATTTTTATCTTCGTTTGAAAATTTAAAATAATCTACCTTTTCTTTTAAAACATATCCTACTCTATCTTTAGCTTTTACTTTATACCATTCTTTTCCATTTTTATCTAATTTAGTTTCTAAAACATATACATATTCTCCTAAGTCAAATTTTCTTATATCCTTCCATTTTGATTCTTTAGGACTTCTATAAAAAACCGTATTTTCTTCTATAATAACACCATGAATAGCAGTTGATACATCTACACTATCTCTTATATATACATATATTTTTAATACTAAAAATATAATAAATATTATTAATATTAGAGTAATTATTGTTATAATAATATTTTTTCTATTTATAACAATTTTTTCTAAAATGCTAGGCATATTTTTCCTCATTTCACATATAAATATAATTTTAGTATATCATAAATTCATTTTTTAATCATCTAAATTAAAATTTTTTTCTTTTAATTAAAGTATTATAATTAGCACTATTTTTTTATATTTACAAAATATAATTCTATTTTTTTAAAAAACATTGACAAATAGCTAATTTTGTTTTAAAATAAAATAGCGTTGTAAAAACACCTTTGTATGGTGGATGTAGCGTAGTTGGTTAACGCGTCAGTTTGTGGCACTGAAGACCGTGGGTTCGAGTCCCATCTTCCACCCCACTTAAATTTAATATTGGGCTGTAGCCAAGCGGTAAGGCACCAGACTTTGACTCTGGCATGCGCTAGTTCGAATCTAGCCAGCCCAGCCAAAAAATACCTTGTATGTTTTTTACAAGGTATTTTTTTATAAAATTTATTTATTTTAAATTTCCAATTATAACTGTTCCATCATAATTTACATATCCACATTTTCCATTTTTCTCAACTCCAGCAAGTCCTTCAGAAAAATCACTTTGAATACTATCATACTCAAAATCAACTGCAACATTGCCTTGTTTATCTATAAAACCATATTTGCCATCTTTATATGACCAAGCAAACCCTTCTGAAAAACTTCCAGCCTTTGAATACGGACTTTCTAAAACAACATTTCCTGTTTTATCTATATAAGCATATTTTCCATTTCTACGAATTAGTGCCAACCCATCTGAAAAAACATTTGGATAACTTTCTTCAGATTTTCCTGTTTCTATTCCTGGAATAGTACTTATATCAATAACAATATTTCCTTCTTTATCTATATAATAATATTTTCCATCTTTTTCAACCCATGCTAATCCTTCATGAAACATTGAGCCTGTATTATATATAAAATCTATAACAGTATTTCCTTGTTTATCTATAAATCCATATTTATTATTCTTAAATGTTCCACATAATCCTTCTGAAAAATAATTTGGAATTTTTTCTTCTGGTGCATCTAATACCCAATTTCCTTTTGTATCAATAAAACCTGCTTTTCCATCTTTTTCCACTGGAGCTAGTCCGTCTAAAAAGTCAAAAGCGTCATCATAAATAAAATCTATTGTAATCTCTCCATTTTTATTAATAAATCCATATTTATAAATATGATTGCTATTATTTCCTATATCTTTAACTGCACGTGCAAGTCCATTTCTAAAAGTAGTTCCTATTGCTCCATTATTTCCTTCTATAATTCTATTTCCTTCTTTATCTATATAAAGTCCATTATTATTATCATCTGTCACCCATGCAAGTCCTTCTGAAAAAAACTCACATCCTGTTAAATTTAAAGATAAATTTCCTACTTTTGTTATTTTATTGCTTTGAATTTCAGAATTATTAGATTCTTCTATTACTTTAGTTTCATTTATTGTTTCTTCATTTGTTACTTCTTCATTTTGTTCTTGATTTTCTTCAGAATTATTTTCTAATACATCTGTATTTTGTAATGTATCACTTGTTTTTACAAATACAAAACCTGCAATTATTCCAAAAACTATAACTACAACTAATACACTTAAGACAATACTTTTGGTTTTTCCTTTTATCATAAGTATTCTCCTTTCCATATTTTTTCCTGTGTCAGACATACAAAGCATACTTGCTGTATAGTTTTCTTGCATACTATTTCTTAATAAATTTATTAGAACCATTCCATATTGTTTTTTCTCTTCTTTATTTAGTTTCTTCGAAGCCAATTCATCTGCTCCAATTTCCATATCTTGTCTAATTTTTTTAAATAAAAACCACACAATTGGATTAAACCAATGAATTGATAAAACTAATAACAAACAAAAATTAAATAAAATATCTTTTCTTTTATAATGTGATAATTCATGTAGAAAAATATATTTTATTGTTTCATCACTTTCATTTAATAAATCTTTTTTTATTAATATTACTGGATTAAATATTCCAAATATACTTGGAACTTTTTTATAATCTTGTAAAATTATTTTTATTTTTCTTCTAATTTCTAAATCTGCTTTACATTTTTCTAAAATATTATTTAATCGCTCATTTCTATATTCTCTTCTTAAATTTTTCTTATTTATTTTTCTTATACCACTTAAAAATGTTAAAATAAATGCTATAACTCCAACAAGCCAAATACTTGGCAAAATATAATTTAAAATTATATTTTCAAGATTAATTTTAGCATAACTTTTATCAATATTTTCTTGTGTTTCAGCAATATCTTGATTTTCTATAAAATCATTGCTTTTTTCTTTTTGAATATCTAAATTTTTATTTGCTTCTACATTGCTGGAATCATTAAATTCATTTGTTTCTACTAAAGTGCTTGGTATGTATTTTATTTCTTCTATTTTATCTACCACTGTATTTTGCATACTTAATTTACTAGTTTTTATTTCAAATCTAATAGGAATGGCTAAAGTAAGTAAAACTATGCACCACATTATACATTTCCATTTTCCAGATATTTTTTTATCAAATAAATTTCTTATAAAATAAACTATTATTCCTACTAAGCTTCCAACTATTGTCATATATAGTACTTTGTAAAATAGAGGTGAAATAAAATATATTTTACTTAAAATTTCTTGGAACATATTTATTCCTCACTTTCTAACATATCAACTAATTTTTTTAACTCTTCTTTTGAAACTGTTTTATCTTCAACAAAGTTTAGCAAAAGTTTTTCTACACTTCCTTCATATAATTTTTTTAAAAAAGATTTATTTGCTTTAGTTAAATATTGTTTTTCTGTAATTGTTGTACTATATAAAAATCCTTGACTTGTAGCTTTTTTAGATTTAACTGTGTTTTTGTCAACTAATCTATATAGTAATGTTTTTACAGTATTTTTATTTCTTTCTTTAGTTTTATTTAATTCTGTTATAATTTCTGTAAGTGTACTTTCTCCTTTGCTCCAAAGTACTTGCATTATTTCTAATTCAGCATCTGTTATATCAAATTTATCTTGCATATTATATTTCGTACAATTATAAAATTGCACTCTCCTCTCTTTTAAATTTTATTCGAATAAAATAAATGAGTTACATTTGTAACCTATCTTATAATTAGTTTACAATTGTAACTCATTTTTGTCAATACTTTTTTATAAATAATTTTTAATGCTCGATAGTAACATCTGCTTTATCTCTTAATTGAGAATTATCTACAACAGCCCAAAAAACATTATTATCACTA
Organism: uncultured Clostridia bacterium; assembly: GCA_947627185.1. GTDB lineage: Bacteria > Bacillota > Clostridia > TANB77 > CAG-508 > Scatovivens. The sequence goes on from CANQVF010000020.1 coordinate 18,780, forward strand.
TAATAAATTCTGTCATCTGAACTTGATCTTAATGAACCTTCATCTGTGTAAACAACTGGATTTTCTCTTTGCCTCATTTTTATATGTGTTGTTGTATCATCTGCAACTACTTCATATATAAGTAGATCTGTTTCATCTGCTTGTTTTAAATTTTCATTTGATATAACAACAATAAAATTTTTACTAAAATCAATTTCTGGTAATTCTATTCTTTCATTATATTTATCATAATCTTCTTTATTAGTTATTAATTTATGATATAACGCACATTCATTATTCCAAGTCATATCATTTTGCATTAAATCTACTTCATAATATGAGCTATGCCCATCAATACTATAAAGTTTACTTGTAGATATTTCTTTTCTTTCTAAGATATATTCACATTTGATTGCATTTGGTTCAGTATTTTCATTATTATTTTCTTGTGATGATTCATTACTATTTGTACTTAAAAATTTTTCTTTTAATGGTTTTTGGAAAAATAATAATCCAAAAATTATTATAATTATTACTATTACACCGATTATTGCTTTTTTCATAAATTTTCTCCTTCAAATTTTATTTACTTTTCGATAATACTTTAGCTATATCATATTAAGTTATTTCATATACTTATTTTAAATTAATTATAAGTGGTTCCATTTCATATCCACCTCTTACACTATCTTCTCCATCTACTGGATTTACAATGTTTTCTACTGGAACTATTTTTAAGTATTTTGTATCACTATTTTCTATTAACAAATATTCAATTTGTTCCCAAGTTGCATTATCATATTTTTTATTTGGTATATCATGTCGATCATAATCTTCTCTAGTTCCGTCAGAATAAATTAATGTATTTTTATTAGATGTAGAGAAACAATCTAACTCATGGCCTTTATCATCATAAACTTTATACTCTCTCGGAAAAGGCAAATGTTCTATGTTTGGATCATCATACTTATTTGCAAAAGCTTTCGAAGATTGCTTATTTGCTGAATGATTAATTCTAACAATTGTTTGAATTGGAGATACAACAACCTTTTCAACTGTTTGTGTAATATTTCTAAATTCAGATTTTATATTTAAATTTTCCATAACAATACTATCTTTTAAAATATCATTTTTAGAAACATTAACAGTAAAATCGTTTGGTAAATCTATTATATAAGAATCTTCTACTCGTAACATTTGAGCATCTAGATTTTTTGCAAACCATTGACAATCATTTCTCCAAGAAGTATTTGTAGCATTTGCTAAATTTAATAATTTGTTATTTTTTAAAGTTATTTTAAATTCATTTTTTCCATTTAAAATTTCATCACTTATGAAATATAAAACATAAATCTTATATTCATTTTCATTAACTTGTTCCACTTTTTCAAAGTTTCTAATATCGTATGGTTCATCATCTATAAAAATACTTGCATACCAATCTGTGTTTGGAGCAAATATATTGTAATTATATTGTCCACCTTTTTGATCGTAATTAAGTGAAAGTACTGGAATATAAGTTGTATTTTCTCTCCATTTATATCCCTTATCTAATTCTTCTAATTGTTTCTCATATTCTTCATTTATTTCACTTTCCGAAACAACAATACTATTATAATCTAATTCTTTATTATTTTTAGATTCTTGAGCATATTTCTTCGCCTTTAATTCAAGTGAAACTTTATTTTTTAATCTATTTTTTTCTTCTTCATGTTCTTTTGCTTGTTCTTCTGTAACAACACTTTTGCCTATTTTCAATTTTTCTTTATCTTCATTACTTAATCTTAAGTCAAATTCTAATATTGTTAAACCTTCATTACATACAGTTGATGTAAGCTCAACACTTGTATTTTCAAAAACCATTTTTTGACCTTCAACTGGTTTTTTATAGTCAACATATTTATCTGAAAATCTAATCCCAACCCATTCTAATGCTGGAATTCCTTCTATTGTTCCTCCTGTTACTGCATAAACTCCAAAACTTCCCAGCAAAACACAGCATAAAGAGGCTACTGCAACAGCAAATCTTTTAAAATAATTTACTTTTTTAGTTTTGTTTTGTAATGTGTAATTTATTCTATTTTGAACTTTTACTGGTATTTCTATGTGATTATTTTTTACACATTCTATAATAATGTCAATATTATTCATAATAACCTCCTTCCTTATACTGATTTTTAAGTTTTTCTCTTGCTCTAAATATTTTACTTTTTATTGTAGATTCTTTTATTTTTAAAATCTTACTAATTTCTTTGGTAGAGTATTCCGAATAGTAATATAAGCTTAGTATTAATTTTTCATCATCTCTTAAATTTCTTATTAAAATATCAAAACCAATATTTTGAAAGTTAGTTTCTTCTACTTTCAAATAATTTTCTATATTTTCTTCTTCATATGATACATGATTTTTCTTTCGTTTCTTATATATTTTATTACATTCATTTATTAAAATTTTTATTAGCCAAGTTTTAAAAAATTTGTTATCCCTTAATTTTCTTATATTTTTATAGCACAATAAAATTGCTTCTTGAATTGCATCTGCTACATCATCTTCGTTTTTTAATTTGCTTTTTGCTATCAAATACATTTCTTCTTGCACTAGTATTATAAGTTTATTAAATGCTTCTTCATCATTCTTTTTGGCTTTTTCTACGAGTTCTTCCAAAACTATACCTCCATATTTTCATCAGTATACTTATTAGATATTTGGAACTTTTAGTTTAGTTGCATAAAATTTATTTTTATCTTATAAAAACATAATTTTTAAGTAAAAAATTTTTTCATAAAAAACAAAAGTAGAAAATACCTAAATCACTTTTCTATAAAAAAATATAAGCAGAAGTTATAAGTTCTGCTTATATTTTAGCATATTATTTAATTTATAGTATTATCTATAAATATAATTTATTTTATATCATTTAATTTGCTATTTTCAATTATTTCATTTTTTTGTTTTTCTGTTAAAAGCACATAATTCTCATCAAAAGTATCAAAATTATAATCATAATATACAGAATATTGTGTTAATTTATCATCTTCATATCTTTCAATTTTACTTACATATCCATTTTTTAAATCTAAACATATTATATTCTTTTCATAAGTTACATTTTGTGTTTTAGGTTTTTTATCATAATATTCTAAAATCAAATCATTATTGTTAAAATCTATTTTAAATATTTTAAAAGGATCTAATAAAAATTTTAAAGTATAAAAATTTTTAGTATTGTTTAAAACTAATTCATTTGGCGAATCTTCTGGATATGCAAAACCTTCTTGATATAAATATTCTACATTCCTTTTAGTTTGTAAAAAACCTGTTCCATCATCTTCATAATCAATTTTTTCATAAATAGCATAAAATGCTCTATTTTCTACATTCATATAATTCCATGTATCATCATATATATTAGAATTTACTGAATATGAACAAACTTTTTGTACATCATTTTTATATGATATATCATAAGTATAAATTACATTTCCATTTCCATACATATTAGAGCTAGATGCATTATTATAATAATTGGCTAAATCTATATAAACTTTTTTGGTTGAATATTTATAGCATTCTGCATTTTTGTTTTCGTTTATTTTATAACGCATTAAACTTAAAATTCCACCTTTAATTATAACAGTTAAAAGATATATAAAAATTATTATTAGTAATATATTTCTTAATATTTTTTTTACATTAATTTTTTTATTTTCAATACTTTTTTCCTTATTTTCATTATTATTTTTTAATAATTCATCTGCACCATCTATAAAGTCTTCTAATTTTTTATCAAACTCTTCACAAAGACTAATTAAATTATCTAAATCTGGCATTCTTTCTCCAGATTCCCATTTATATATAGCTTGTCTTGAAACTCCAATAATATTTCCCAATTCTTCTTGAGAAAGTCCTTTTTCTTTTCTATATTGATATAAATTTTCATTTTTAAATTTTATATTATTTTTCATTTGCATCACCACCTAGTTTTTTTATAAATTAATTATAAAAAATACTATTAACCATTTCAACCACTTTATGTTTGAAATTTGTAAACTTTAGATAACAATTTCTTATAATTCTTAGTTTTTAAATATTTTTAATATAAAAAAGGAGTTCAAATTTCTTTGAACTCCTCAAATTTTATTTTTTTATAGTTGTACTGAACCTTCTTCAGCAGCCCATATAATTATTCTTGCTTTACTGTCATCTGTACAAGTTTGTAAAGAAATTTCTTTTCTTCCTTCTGTATCTCTTGTAAAGAATGTTGCATCACTTGGATCTGTTTGATATATATTATAAATTTTATAAGTAATCGTATTATTCCATTGATCTGTTATTAATATGCTATCTCCTTTTGATAAACTTTTATTGTTTGAGAAAAATAAACCGTTTCTATAATTATGTCCATATATTACTGTATTTCCTGGTTGGTTTAAACCTTCTCCTGTAGTATATGCTATTCCAACAGCTACTTCAAGACTTTTTTTAGTAACAGTTTCTAGAATTGGATAATCAACTTTTGTTTTTGGTATTTGAATTCTTCCTTTTACTTCATAACCTTCCATATAAACTTTTTCTGGTTCTGTTACTTTTTCTTCCTGTTGAGGTACATTTTGTTGTAATTGATCTAGTGGATTTGTAACATCACCACTTGCAACTACGTTTTCTTCATCATCTTCTGCTGAAATTGTTTGTCTTTGAATTGATTTTTGGAATTCATCTAGTGTTGTTTGTGCATCAGAATTTACTTTTTGAGAATTTAACAAATCATATCCAAAGTATCCAATTATACCAATTATTGCTACAATAAAAACTACTAAAAGCATTGTTAAAACATTACTATATTTACTACTTAGCATATCTTTATCTCCTATCATATAAAATATATACCTATATAATATAATTATAACATAATTATATATTTTTTTCAATTTTTTTAAAATATTATAAAAAAATATTTTACTCTAATATTGCTTTAATTCTTCTTACTCCAGAAGATGATGCTTCCTCTTTCTTTATTTTAAAATGTCCTAATTTTCCAGTACTTTCAACATGAGGTCCACCACAAAGTTCTAAAGACACATCTCCAATTTTATATACTGTAACAATGTCACCATATTTATCTAAAAACATAGCTTCTGCACCCATAGCTAAAGCATCTTCTTTTTTCATTTCCATTTTTTCAACCTTAATGTCTTTAGAAATATATTCATTAACTAAATCCTCAACTTTTTGTTTTTCTTCATCTGTCATTTTAGCACCATGAGAAAAATCGAATCTCATTCTTTCTGATGTTATGTTACTTCCTTTTTGATGAACATGAGGTCCTAAAACTACTTTTAATGCTGCATTTAAAAGATGTGTTGCTGTATGATATTTTGTTTCAATTTCTCCTGTTGAAGCTAATCCACCTTTAAACTTTTGCTCACTACCTAATCTTGATTTTTCTTGATGTTCTTTAAATAATCTTTGATAATCTGACATATCAACTTCTAATCCTTCTTCATTAGCAAGTTCTTCTGTCATTTCTGGTGGGAACCCATAAGTTTCATACAAATTAAACACAGCTTCAGTTTCTAAAACTTTTTTACCACTATTTTTAGTTCTATTTGCAAGTTTTTCAAACTCTCTTTCTCCATTTTGTAATGTTTTCATAAATTTATCTTTTTCTTCAATTATAGTATTTTTAATAATTTCTCTATTTTCAAGTAATTCTGGATATAACTCTTTTAATGAATCTATTGAAACATCTATAATCTCACTTAATTTGCTTAAATCAATCTCCAATTTATTTAAGTGTCTTGTCATTCTACGAAGTAATCTTCTTAAAATATATCCTCTATCTACATTACTAGGTCTTCCACCATCATTTATAATCATCATACTAGAACGTAAATGTTCTGCAATTATTCTTCTACTTTCTATATTATCTACCTTTTCTAGTTCTACTAGTTTTTCCATAACAGGTGAAAATAACTCTATTTCAAAAGGTGTTTCTTTTCCTTGCAAAAGCATTGCCATTCTTTCAAGTCCAAGCCCTGTATCAACATTTTTTTGAGATAATTTTGAATAACCATTTTTATCTTTATAAAATTCCATAAATACATTATTCCAAATTTCTACATATTTACCACAATCACAAGATGGATTACATTCTGGAGAACATTTTGGTTTTCCAGTATCATAAAACATTTCTGTATCTGGTCCACAAGGTCCTTCTTCTCCTGCTATCCACCAATTATCATCTTTTCCAAAAAAATAAATCCTTTCATCTGGAATACCAGCTTTTTTCCAAGCAGAATAAGATACTTCATCTTTACTACAATCATCATCTCCAGCAAAACATGTAACAGACAATTTTTCTGCTGGAATTCCTAATTCTTTTGTTAAGAATTCATAACTCATAGCTATTGATTCTTCTTTGAAATAATCTCCTAAAGACCAATTTCCAAGCATTTCAAAATATGTTAAATGGCGATTATCTCCAACTTCATCTATATCAACAGTTCTAACACATTTTTGATAATCTGTAAGTCTTGTTCCAGCTGGATGTTTTTGTCCTAAAAGATAAGGAACCAATGGTTGCATTCCAGCTGTTGTAAATAAAACTGATGGATCATTTTCTGGAATTACTGGTGCTGATGGAATAATCGTATGACCATGATTTTTAAAAAAGTTTAAATATCTATTTCTTATTTCAATTGCTTTCATAATTTTCTCCTATAACCTATAAATAACTTTTTAAATTATATTATAAATAGCTATATTTTTCAAGTATTTATGTAAATAAAAGTATTTTTAAATATATAAATTACTTATATTGAAAATTAAATAAAAAAAGCAATAAAACGAATTTACTTTTTCATCTTATTACTTTTTAATTATTATTAATCTTTAATTATTCTTTACCATATAATCCTTTATATTCTGCTAAAACTTTTTCTTGTAAAGCATTTACATATCCTTTTGTTAGTCCTTCAAAATCAGGAACACTATAAAATTCTTCTAATCCAGCATTTTGATTTGTGTATATTGGTTTATTTAATATTGCATTTTTATATTCATTTGCTTTATTATAATCTTTCTCTACTCCATCTCCCCAATAATATAATTTTCCTAAATAATATTTTGAAAATACATTATCAGCAGAAGAAGATTTTTCAAAATATTCTTTTGCTTTTAAATGGTTTGTTTGAACTCCATTTCCATTATAGTAAATTTTTCCTAAATAATAATTTGAAATTTGAGAACCTCTTTCAGCAGCAATTTCAAAATAACCTTTTGCTTTTTCAAAATCAATTCCTACTCCTATTCCTTCATAATATGCTTTTCCTAGTTCGAAAATAGCACCTACATCTCCATTTCCTGCTAATTCTTCAAGTTCTTTTATATTCATTCCCATATTTTTGTCCTCCATAAAAACAAATTAATTATTTATTTATTGAATTTTAACATTTTTTGCTAATTTTTACCATAAATTTTATGTTACATTAATAATACATTTATAATACATTTTTTTAGAAGCAATTTTTTTACTAAACATGAAGTGAAATTTATTTTTAAAAAGAAAAGCGGGGAGCAGTTGCTCCCCCAGCGACATCATAGAATTACTTCAATCAATTGTTAATCAAAATTCGATACACTCCTTGTGTACCTTCTTTTTTGACTACTACAAAATCTCGATCACTCAATCTGCAATAGCCAATTTCCAGCTCTTCCAGTGTATCTTTGTACTTTAAGAGTTCCCCTGCAAGTGTCGGATAATACTTCAGAGCTCGCGGAATTGCTCTTTCATATATCTGCTCCATTTTTATGTCCTTTCTCATCGAGAGTTCCGCAAACTCAATGAACTGCTGTGTCTGCCCTTCCGAAAAACTCAGTCCACGAAGGTAGTCCCGCAGACTGTTGTTGTACTCTTTAAAGAGTACAGTTCTTAATAGTTCTTTCATTTCTTGTTCTCCTTTGCGTTTTTCTTTTTTTTTTCTATTTATATATAAATATGATGTCTAAATAAATTATACTATATTTTTATTACAAAATCAAATTTTATGTAAATACAATCTTTATCATTTTATTACATATTTCGACATTTTAAAAAAAACTTTGATTTTATGTTTACAAAAGCAATTTTATTTAAAAATTTTTATTATATTTAAAATTGCTTTGTATATAATAAAGATTGAACAATATTATAGTTTTTATAAACCTAAATATTGTTCAATCTTTCAAACTTTATAAGCATAAATTACTCATAAAATATTTTTAATATATCTTAAATTTCTAAATGAGTTCCTAAAAATCCTGCTGCTGATTGAGCAACTTTATCTTCTGCCTCACCCATTTTTTGATTTGGTTCTTTTGAAAGAAGTATAACACTTCCAACAACATCACCATCTGTAATTATTGGATATATAACTTGAGAATTATAAATTCTTTCTCTTCCCTCATTTTGAGTTATAGGTATAGCAATTTCATTATTCTCTTTACTTTTAAAAATTTCTTTATTTTCCATTACTTCTTCTAGTTCTTTACTTAAACTTTTTTCTAAAAAGTCTTTTTTTGATCCGCCTGCAACCGCAATAACTGTATCTTTATCTGTAATACAAGCAATATGTCCTGTTGTTTTTGATATAGTATCTGCATATGTTGAAGCAAATTCTGTAAGTTCTCCTATTGGAGAATATTTTTTTAATATAATTTCTCCTTCTTTATCTGTAAAAATTTCAAGTGGATCACCTTCTTTTATTCTATGAACTTTTCTTATTTCCTTTGGAATAACTACTCTACCTAAATCATCTATTCTTCTTACTACTCCTGTTGCTTTCATAAATTCCTCCTTATTTTGTTTTTATATTCTTAGTATGACAAAAAAGGAAAAAAATATACATTTTTTTATAAATTAAAAAATGTATATTTTTATAATAAAAATTCTAATAAAATTAATTTGTTTAATAAATTTATTAATATTTTAAAAAATAAGAAAATTTTTTATTTAATCTTTATTTTTTAAACTCATTTCACAATATTTACATCTATAAACTTCATTTTCTTTATCTGTTAAAACAAAAACATGATCTAAATATTGTTCAATTGAAGTAATACATCTTGGATTATTACATTTTGCAACATTTACAACTGTTTCTGGTAAATCAAGTTTTCTTTTTTCAATTATTTTATCATCTTTAACAATATTTACTGTAATATTATGATCAAGAAAACCAAGAGCATCTAAATCTATATCTATATTTTTATCTATTTTTATAATATCTTTTGTTCCAGTTTTTTTGCTTTTAGCATTTGTTATAATAGCTACCTGACAATCCAACCTATTTAAATTAAGTATTTGATATATTTTCATTGCTTTTCCAGCTTTAATGTGGTCAATTACATATCCATTTTTTATACTATCTATATTCATTATTTTACCTCGTATAATGAACATATAAACATTATACGAACTCCTTTCTTTTTTATTTTTTTGTTATAATGTTTTTATA
>CANQVF010000021.1 GCA_947627185.1 uncultured Clostridia bacterium
GAATTGGTTATAACAATATAGAGTACTCGAAATATATATTTTTCAAAAAAGTGTGACATATGTTTGACTAACCTTCATCACAATATAGATTTAAAATAGATATATATTGAAAAAAAAGAAAAACTTTGTTATAATGAAAAAAGTTTAAAATTATAAGGAGAGTTTTATATGGATAGAAAAGATTTAGCAGATTTAATATTTCCAAATGCAAGAGATTATACTTATTATGAAGAAAAATATGCAAATAGAAATTTACCAGAAGGTGCTATTGTTACAAGGTTTGCACCAAGTCCAACAGGATTTGTTCATATAGGAGGAATATATCAAAGTTTAATAGCAAAATTGATGGCAAAAAATGGTGGAGTATTTTTTGTGAGAATTGAAGATACAGATCAAAAAAGAGAAGTAGAAGGTGGAATAAAGCAAATAATGGAAGCTTTAAAAGATTTTGATTTGTCTCCAGATGAATATATTGATGAAAATGGTGTAAATCATGGAAATTACGGACCATATAAACAATCTTTAAGAAAAGATATTTATGAGTCTTATGCTAAAAAATTATTAGAAGAAGGAAATGCTTATCCTTGTTTTTGCACAGCAGAAGATTTAGATAAAATAAGACAAGATCAAGAAAAAGCAAAAGAGAGAACTGGATATTATGGAAAATGGACTAAGTGCAGAAATATGCCAATAGATATGGCAATAGAAAAAATTAAAAATGGAGATCCATATATTGTAAGATTTAAATCTCCAGGAAATCCAGATAAAAAAATAAAGCATAAAGATGTTATAAAGGGAAGTGTAGAATTTCCAGAAAATGACCAAGATATTGTAATTATAAAATCAGATGGACTTCCTACATATCATTTTGCACATTTAGTAGATGATCATTTAATGGGAACTAATATGGTAATTAGAGCAGATGAATGGCTTGCCTCAGTTCCACTTCATTTACAACTTTTCTATGTAGCTGGATTTAGAGCTCCTAAATATGCACATATTGCTCCAATGATGAAAATGGATGGAGAAGGAAAACGTAAACTAAGTAAAAGAAAAGATCCAGAATCTGCTGTTTCATATTATAAAGAAGAGGGAATACCAAAGCAATCTGTACTTGAGTATTTAATGAATATTGCAAATTCAAATTTTGAAATTTGGAGAAAGCAAAATCCAGATAAAAAAATGGAAGAATTTGAATTTGATATAAAGAAAATGAGTGTAAGTGGAGCATTATTCGATATGGTAAAAATGCTTGATGTTTCTAAAAACGTTATATCAAAATATTCTGCTGAAGAAGTTTATAATGAAACTTATAATTGGGCTAAAGAATATGATAAAGAACTTTTAGAAATGCTTGAAAATAAAGAATATTCATTAAAAGTATTAGGAATAGAAAGAGGAAATGCTAAACCTAGAAAAGATATAGCCAAATGGTCAGATGTTAAAAATATAATTTACTATATGTATCCAGATAAATTTAATAAAAATGAAAAATTTGAATATCAAAAAATAAATGACAAAGAAGAAATAGAAAAAATAGTAAAATTGTATTTTGAAAAATATTATAATGAAGCTGATGATAAACAAACATGGTTTGATAAAATAAAAGATTTGTCAGAAGAATTAGGATATGCAAGAGAAGTAAAAGAATATAAAGCTAACCCAGAAAATTTTAAAGGACATGTAGGAGATATAAGCACTGTTATAAGAATAAAACTTACAGGAAGAAGCAACACACCAGATCTTTATGAAATTATGCAAGTTCTAGGAAAAGAAGAAATATTAAAAAGAATTTAATAAAATAAATAATATTCAAATAGAAGGTTTATATGGAATATAATATTGGAAATATAGTTAGAACAAAAAAAAATCACCCATGCCGGAAGTAAAGAATGGGAAATAATAAGAATAGGTGTGGATTTTAAATTAAAATGCTGTGGATGTGGACATATAGTTATGTTACCACGAGAAAAAGCTTTAAAAATAATTGTTAGAAAAGTTTAAAATTAACAAATGCATGTTGGAAAAATAAATAATAATAAATATTAAAATAGATAATGAGATTATTTAAAATTAGGAATAATAAATTAATTTTAAATATTTACAAATTCAAAATTTATGGTATAATATTATACAATTAGATTTTAGTTTTAATATGTAAAAAACAATTGATTAAGAACTAAGTAATAAATTAACTTTTTTAAGAGAGTCTATGGTTGGTGTAAATAGATAAAAGAATTTATGAAATCTATTCTTAAAATGTTTCTAGCAAAACTAGACCGAGTTGTTGCAGGTTATAGCAATAAAATGAGAAATAAAAAAGGTGGTACCGCGGAAATATTCGCCCTTATACTTTGAAAAGTATAAGGGTGTTTTTTTATATATAAAAAATATTAAATGTTATAGGAGGAGAAAAATGGAAATACAAGTTGGTAAAATATATAGACACTTTAAAGGAAACTATTATTATATTCAAGAGGTTGCTTTAGATTCGGAAACTAAAGAAAGAATGGTTATATATAAACCATTGTATGAAAGAAAAGACTCGAAAACATGGGTAAGAAGCGAGAAAATGTTTTTTGAAGAAATTCCTACTACAAGAGTAGATAATATAACAGGTCAAAAACAACGTTTTGAATTAGTTGAAAATTTAAATGTAGATTATACAATTAATAAAGGAGAGAAATAAAATGATAGATATTAAAATATTAAGAGAAAATCCAGAAATGGTAAAAGAAAATATAAAGAAAAAATTCCAAGATCATAAATTGGTTTTGGTTGATGAAGTTCTTGAATTAGATAAAGAAAGCAGAAATCTAACATTAATGTGTGATGAACTTAGAATGAAAAGAAATTCAATAAGTAAAGAAATTGGTGGCTTAATGGCACAAGGGAAAAAAGAAGAAGCAGAAAATAAAAAACAAGAAGTTAGTAAAATTAATGAAGAACTTGCTAAAAATGAAGGAAGAGAAAACAAGCTAAAAGAAGAAATAAAATCAAGAATGATGAAAATTCCAAATATAATGGATTCATCTGTTCCAGTAGGAAAAGATGATACAGAAAATGTAGAGAATGAAAGATTTGGAGAACCTATTGTACCTGATTATGAAATTCCATATCATGCAGATATAATAGAAAGTTTAAATGGCTTAGATAAAGAAAGTGCTGGAAGAACAAGTGGTAATGGATTTTATTATTTATTAGGAGATGTTGCTAGACTTCATGAAGCAATGCTTGCATATGCTAGAGATTTTATGATAAACAAAGGATTTACTTACTGTATACCACCATTTATGATAAGATCTGATGTTGTAAATGGAGTTATGAGCTTTGAAGAATTAGAAGCAATGATGTATAAAATAGAAGGAGAAGATTTATATTTAATTGGAACTAGTGAGCATTCTATGATAGGAAAATTTAAAGGACAAATAGTAAAAGAAGATGAACTACCAATTAGAATAACAGGATATTCTCCTTGCTTTAGAAAAGAGGTTGGTTCTCATGGATTAGAAGAAAGAGGATTATATAGAGTTCATCAATTTGAAAAACAAGAAATGATAGTTCTTTGTAAACAAGAAGAGCAAATGGGTTGGTATAATAAATTGTGGAGTTATACAGTAGAATTTTTTAGAAGTTTAGATGTACCAGTTAGAACATTAGAATGTTGTAGTGGCGATTTAGCAGATTTAAAAGTTAAATCTTGTGATGTTGAAGCTTGGAGTCCTCGCCAACAAAAATATTTTGAAGTAGGAAGTTGTTCAACTTTAGGTGATGCTCAAGCAAGGCGTTTAGGAATTAGAGCAAAAGGAGAAAAAGGAAATTATTTAGTTGCTACATTGAATAATACAGTAGTAGCAAGTCCTAGAGGATTAATTGCTGTTCTTGAAAATAATTATAAAAAAGATGGAAGCGTAAAAGTTCCAGAAGTTTTATGGCCATATATGGGTGGAACAAAAGTATTAGTTCCAAAAAAATAAAGACAATAAACTAAATATTTATAAAATTATTTAATATCTTATTAAGGTTTTGTAATGAAAAAATTGCAAAACCTTTTTATCTTGCACAAAATAGCAAAGTATGTTATACTTTTGATGTAAGTCTTTATGGTAACTTTGGTCTAGAGTGTGCTAAGCTTTAGAAAGGAAGTGGATGTTTTGGCAAACAAAGAAGTAGATTATCTCCCAATGGCAACACATATTGCTGGAGCAATGTGGGGAGATGAAGGAAAAGGCAAAATTGCCTCAGGAGAGGCAGAAAATGCACGGCTTGTAATCAGAGGCACCGGTGGAGCAAATGCTGGGCATAGTGTGGTTTATAAAGGAAACAAAATAGGTTTACACCTTGTTCCTGGAGGAATTACCAATCCCAATGCAATTTGTCTCATAGGTCAAGGGGTTGCTTTTGACCCGATTCTCTTCTTAAAAGAATTGGAAGAACTGGAAAAGTATGAAATTCCAAATCTTGGAGAGAGAATAAAAATCTCTGGTAGGGCTCCTGTGGTTTTTCCGTATCACAAGGATATGGATGAACTGTATGAGAGAGCAAAAGACAAGCCAGTTGGTACAACAAGAAGAGGTATTGGTCCCACTTATTCCGATTATGATAACAGGTTTGCTCTTAGGGTTTACGACCTGCTTCTTCCACCTTATGAACTCGCCGGAAAAATTGGCGTAGCTGCAAAGATTTTGAATATTCTTTTTGCAGCATTTGATATGGATGAATGCATAATTAATCCAGAATCTCTGGCAGAGGAATTTCATAAGTATGGAGAAGTTTTAAGACCGATGATCGTTAACGGAGACAGAATCACACGTTGGGCACGGCAGAATGGCTACAAAGTCATTATTGAAGGTGCTCAGGCATATCGTTTGGATAAAAACTACGGTGATTATCCGAACGTTACAAGTAGCAACTGTGTAACAGCAGGAGCACTTATAGGCTCTCATTTAAACCACAAAGACCTGGATAAGGTTATACTGGTTTCAAAAGCCTATGCATCCCGTGTTGGTAATGGACCGTTTCCTACCGAATTGATGGCACACATCGAAAACGATAAGGTAATACCGTATGAAAAACCTTTTGCTGGAGATGTTATCAGAGAAGAAGGACATGAATACGGTGTTTCTACAGGTCGTCCGAGACGCTGCGGTTGGGCAGATGCTGTTATTCTAAAAAGTGCAGGTGAAGCTGAGGGTGCAGACTTTCAGTGTATCAATCACCTTGACACAATTGGAAAAATCGGCCAGATTCTTGGTGAGATTAAAGTGTGCGTAGCATATGTTTATCAAGGAGAGCAGATTGATTTCTATCCTGATGACATAGAGCTTACCAAAGAAACTCCAACACCAATATACGAAACCTTGAAAGGTGGCTGGGAAATTTCGAGCGATTTGAGAGACTACGACAAACTGCCGGATTTGGCAAAAAAGTTTGTAAGTATCATCGAGGATGTTTCAGGAATACCAGTAAAGTATTTAGGGGTTGGACCAAAAAACCAGGATATGATTGTGAGAAGTTAAAAACCATAGTCTACTCTCTGCCAAAAATACCATACTTACAAGTTACAAAATATTGGGCTCGCACAATGCATACAGATATTGTGCGTAGCCCATTTCTATAAAAAATTATATAATTAAATAAAATAATATAAATTAAAATAATAAAAAAATGGAGAAATTTATATGATAATAAAAAATCCTAAATTTGAAATATCAGCAGTAAGTAAAAATCAATATCCAAAAGGAAACTTGCCAGAAATAGTTTTGGTTGGAAAATCTAATGTTGGAAAATCATCTTTTATAAACACAATGATAGGTAGAAAAAATTTAGCAAGAACTAGTAATGTTCCAGGTAAAACACGTCAAATTAATTTTTACAATATTGATGAAAAATTTTATTTTGTAGATTTACCAGGATATGGATATAGTAAAATGTCTAAAAAAGAACAAATTATTTCTGGAAAATATATAGAAGATTATTTAGAAAAAGGAAAAAATATAAGTTTAATTATTTTCTTAGTAGATATAAGACATAAACCAACAGAAGATGATAATCTTATGTATGACTATATTTTAAGAAGTAATTTACCTTTTATAATTTTGGCAAATAAAGCAGATAAAATAGCTATTACAAAAGTTGATTCAGAAATAGAAAAAATAAAAAAAGAATTTGGAATTTCTTTTAGTACAATACTTCCTTTTTCTTCTGAAAGAAAAATATATATTGAAAATGTATGGGAAGAAATAGAAAAATATATTTAAATAAACTTGAAAAATTTTATATTTGTATGTAAAATAAGAATTGTGAATATTTTTTTTGGATATGCATAAATATATATAAAAAGCATTTATAGGAGATATTTATGTATAGTGAATTTGTAAAAGAGTTCCCAATTATTGATAAGAGTGATTTAGAAAAAGATGATGAACTTATTGAAAATATAAAGATTGTAAAAACTACTTTAAGTAATATGTATAATAATTTACAATTTGCAGATAGTGATTTAATAGATTATTATACTTATCAAATAAAAGCAGAAGAAGCAAAATATAATTACCTTATAAAACAAGCAAAAAAGAAAAATTTAAAAATTTTATAATATTGTAAAAAAAATAAATAAGAAACCGTTCTTTTTAAAACGGTTTCTTATTTCTATATATTCTTATTAATTTTATTCAACAGTAACAGATTTTGCAAGATTTCTTGGTTTATCTACATCTAATCCTTTTTCTTTTGAAATATAATATGCAAGAATTTGAAGAGGTATAACAGAAAGAATAGGAGATATAAGAGTGTTTGTTTTAGGAATTCTAATTACTTCATCAAAATCATGATTTAATTCTTGATTTGTAACTATAAAAGTTTTTGCTCCACGAGTTACAACTTCTTGGATGTTACTAACAGATTTTTCAACAAGAAGTCTATTAGTTAATATAGAAACTACTGTAACATTATTTTCTATTAAGGCAATAGGTCCATGTTTTAATTCTCCAGAAGGATATGCTTCTGAATGAATATATGAAATTTCTTTAAGTTTTAAAGAACCTTCTAATGCAACAGTATAATCAATTCCTCTACCAATAAAGAATACATCTTTTTCTTTATAAATTTTCTGTGCAAAATTTTTAATTTTATCAGTATTTTTCAAAACTTCTTCTATTTTTGAAGGAAGAAGTAAAATATCTTTTTTTAATTCTTCTGATTTTTCTTTATTAATTTCCAAGTTTTCAGCAAAATTTATGGCAATTATGGCAAGTAGAACAATTTGAGATGTATATGCTTTTGTTGAAGCAACAGCTATTTCTGGTCCTGCGTGAGTATAAAGAGTAAAATCCGCTTCTCTTGAAATAGAAGAACCAACTACATTTGAAACAGCAATAGTTTTAGAACCTTTTGATTTTGCAAGTTTTAATGCTGCAATAGTATCGGCTGTTTCACCAGATTGAGTTATAAATAAGCATAGAGTTTTTTTATTTATAATTGGATTTCTATATCTAAATTCTGATGCTGCTTCAACTTCTACTGGTATTTCGCATAAATTTTCAAAAATTGTTTTGGCAGAAAGACCTGCATGCATAGCTGTACCACAAGCAACTATAAAAATTTTATTAATTGATTTTAAATAAGTTTTATTTATTTCCAAATCAGGTAATACAGATTTTGAGTTAACAGCTATTCTAGAACCGATAGTTTCTCTAATAGCTTTAGGTTGTTCATTGATTTCTTTAAGCATAAAATCAGGATATCCATCTTTTTCAGCTGAACCAGCATCCCAAGTTATATTTTTTGCTTGTTTTTGAATTGGTTTTATATTTTCATCATAAAATTCTATTGAATTTCTAGACATAAATGCTAATTCATTATCATTTAAAAGATAGAAATCTTTTGTAAATGATAATATAGCTGGAATATCAGAACTAATATAATTTTCATTAAAACCTTTTCCTATAACTAAAGGACTATCTTTGCGAACTACTACCATATTGTCAGGATAGTATGAAGATAAAACTTCAATTGCATAGCTACCTTTTAACATTTTACAAGCATTTGAAACTGCTTGTAAAAATCTATTTTTAGAATTAGATTTAGAAGATTCATAATAAAAGTGAATTAAATTTGGAATTACTTCTGTATCTGTTTCTGATAAAAAATTATAATTATGTGATTTCAAAAAATCTCTTAAATCTGCATAATTTTCTATAATACCATTATGAACAACAGCAAAATTTCCACTATTATCTAAATGAGGATGAGAATTTGTGCTGGAAGGTTTACCATGAGTTGCCCATCTTGTATGACCAATACCAATAGTTCCTTCTAAAGAATTTATATTACTATTATTATTTAATTCAGCCACACGACCTTTATTTTTGATGCATTTAATTCCAGTCTTTTCAATAGTAGCAATTCCTGCTGAATCATAACCACGATATTCAAGTCTTAATAGACCATTAATTAATATTGGTTTTGCTTGTTTTTCTCCAATGTAACCAACTATTCCACACATAAAAAATTCCTTTCTTAAAAACTGAATGTAAATTTAAGGGTACTTATAAAATATTTTACCCAAATTTCAGTTTTAAAATAGGATAAGTAAAATTACTGATTAAATTTCTGTTTTAGTATTACTACTAGTTTTTTATTTAATCTATGGTAGTAACTATACCACTAGAGCATCCGCCGAATATTTCGATAACTCTAGACCTCGTCAACTATATAAAAATAGTTCTGGCGCTAGCTTTTGCTTTAAATAAATCTCCTTTCTAAAAAAATGTACCTATATTCCTATTTCTATATTATAATATGAAAATTATATTCAAATGTCAAATGAATTTTTTGTGAACAAGTATTGTACTATTGTAAAAGAAACCTTAAAATGCTATAATACAACTATAATTCTAAATTAAAAGAGGTAAAATATGGAGAATTTAAAAGAAAAATTAAATGTTTTATATAAAAAAGAAGAAATACAAGAAAGAATTGAAAAAATTGCAAATCAGATTGATAAAGATTATGAAGGAAAAGAAATTCTTGTTATTTCAGTTTTAAAAGGAGCAATATTTTTCACAGTTGATTTAGTAACGAAAATGAAAACACCAATAATATTAGAAACAATACAAGTTTCAAGTTATCAAGGAACACAAAGTACAGGAAATATTATAATGAAAAAAGGATTAGATTCAGATATTTCTGGAAAAGATGTTTTAATTGTAGAAGACATAATAGATACTGGTTATACTCTTAAATATTTAAAAGAATATTTGCAAACTTTAAATCCAAAAAGTATTAAAATAGCGGTATTATTGGATAAAAAAGAAAGAAGAAAAACAGAAATTAATGTTGATTATACTTGTTTTGAAATAGAAAACAAATTTGTTGTAGGTTATGGATTTGATGTTGATGAAAGAGGAAGAAATATACCATTTATTGGTACATTAGAAGAATAATTTTTATGGAGATAAAAATATATGTTTAATATAGAAGAAGAGTTAAAAAAACTTCCAGAAAAACCAGGTGTTTATTTAATGCATGATAAATATGATAATATCATATATGTTGGTAAAGCTGTTATTTTAAAGAATAGAGTAAGACAATATTTTAGAAAAAATAATAAAACACCAAGAATAGAAAAAATGGTTTCATTAATAGACCATTTTGAATATATTGTTGTTGGAAGTGAAGATGAAGCATTAATTCTTGAATGTAATTTAATAAAAAAATATAGACCAAAATTTAATGTGTTATTAAAAGATGATAAAACATATCCATATATAAAAATAGATATAAAATCAGAATATCCCGGTGTATTTATGACAAGAAAAATTCAAAATGATGGAGCAAAATATTTTGGACCATATCCAAATGTTTCGGCTGCCAAAGAAATGATAAGTTTTATCAAAGAAAAGTTTAAAATAAGACAATGTAAAAACTTTAAAAATCAAGATAGAGCTTGTTTGAATTATCATATAAAAAAATGTTTAGCACCATGTATGGGTTATGTTTCAAAAGAAGAATATATGAAACAAATAAATCAGATTTCTATGCTTTTAGATGGAAAAATAGATACTATTATAAAAGAATTAGAAAAAGATATGAATGTTTTCTCAGAAAATTTAGAATTTGAAAAAGCAGCAGAAATAAGAGATAGAATTTTGGCTATTGAAAGAGTTTCAGAAAAACAAAAAGTATCTAACATTTCAGAAAATAATATTGATGTTATTGGGTTATATAAAAATGAAGTTACAGTTTGTATTGAAATGTTTTTTATTAGAAATAGTAAAATGATAGGAAGAGAGCATTACTTTTTTGATGAATTAAAAGATATGAGTGAAGAAGAAATTATTTCTGGATTTATTAAACAATATTATTTAGATAAAAAAGATTTTCCAAATAAAATAATGATAAGATATAATTTAGAAGAAAAAGAAATTTTAGAGCATTGGCTTTCAAATAATGCAAATAGAAAAGTTGAAATAAAAAGTCCTCAAAAAGGTGAAAAATTAAGATTTGTTGAAATGGCAGAACTTAATAGTAAAATAACATTAGAAAATAAAGTAAAAGATAAAACAGAAATTTTAACAGAATTAAGAGATGTTTTAGAATTAGATAGACTTCCGCTTAAAATTGAGAGTTTTGATATATCTAATATTTCTGGTAATTTTATGGTTGCTGGAATGTGTGTTGCTCAAAATGGAGTAATAAAAAGAAATTTATCTAGAAGATTTAAAATAAAGACTGTTTATGGACAAGATGATCCAAAATGTATGCAAGAAGTTGTAACTAGAAGATTAAAACATTCTATTGAAAATCCTAAAGGTGGTTTTGGAACTTTACCAGATTTAATTTTAGCAGATGGTGGAATTACACAAATAAGAGCAATAGAAAATGCTTTAGATGAAGTAGGAGTTGTTATACCTGTTTTTGGAATGGTTAAAGATGATAAACACTCAACCAGAGCATTAATAAATGAAAATAGGGAAGAATTTGAAATTTCAGAGAATTTATTTAATTTTATTACAAACTTACAAGATGAAGTTCATAAAACAGCAATAGAATATCATAGAAAAGTTAGAGATAAAGAAATGACAAAATCTAAGTTAGATTATATTGAAGGAATAGGAGAAAAGAAAAGAACAGAACTCCTTAAAAAATTTGGAAGTGTTAAAAAAATAAAAGAGGCAGAAATTGATGAATTACTCAAAGTCAAAGGAATAAGCGAGAGTTTAGCAAAAAAATTAAAGGAAGAACTTTAAAAATTTAAAAAATTATAAAAAAATAATAAAATAAAAAGATAATAAAATAATAAAATAATAAAATTATAAAATAATAAGATAGTATTTTATAATATATATTAATAAATTATATATTATGAAATAAATTTTTGGATTGAAAGTAATTTGAATTAGAAATTTTTAAATTATAAAATGAGGGATGTTCGATGGCAAATCGAAGATTTGAACAGCGAAAGAGGCTCATTTTATAATTTTAATATTTCTATGAAAATTAGCTTGAACGGAAAAAATTTATAGAATAATATACAATTTATTAATACTAAACTAAAATATTAAATATTATATTTATTATACTTAATAATTCAATAATTAATTTAATAATTTTATAGTTTGATATTTTAATATTTAATAATTTAAAATTAAATATTAAATATTTTAAATTTAATATTTAATAATTTAAAATTTGATATTTTAATAATTTAAAATTAAATATTAAATATTAAATATTTTAAATTTAATATTTAATATTTTAATATTTGATAATTTAAATACTAAAATATTTTAATCAGAAATATTATAAAATTAAAATAACTTATAAAAAGTAGTAATAAAAATTTTTTTTTAGAATATATATTTTTATAAAAATATATAGAATATTGTTTTTATGAAAATATTTAAAATAGATATTTTTTATAAAAATATATTGATGGAAAAGGAGTTTTTATGAAAAAGATTTTTATAGGAATATTATTAATAGGGACAAGCATTAGTTTTGGAGTTTTAACTTTTTTACTTTATACTTTTGTAGCAGTACTTCAATCAATGTAGATTTACTGAAAATCGTATAATAATCTATAAGTTAATAAATTAAAGGAGCAAAAATGGAAATAATTATTGGAAAAACAAGTGGATTTTGTGCAGGAGTTAAAAAAGCTATTAGAAAAGCTGAAGAAACATTAGAAAAAGGCGAAGCTTACTGTTTAGGAGAGATAGTGCATAATAAAAATGTAATAAACGATTTAGAAAATAAAGGCATGATAACAGTAAATAATTTAGATGAAATTCCAAATGAAAAAACAGTTATGTTTAGAGCACATGGCGAACCAGAATACAAATATAAATTAGCTGAAAGTAAAAATTTAAAATTAGTAGATTTAACTTGTGAAAAAGTAAAATTAATACATGAAAAGGCAAAAAAAGAAAGTAAAGAAGCTTTTATTATTATTTTAGGAAAGAAAAATCATCCAGAAACAATTGGTACAAAAGGCTTTTCTGGAGAAAATAGTTTTGTTATAGAAACAGAAGATGATATTTTAGATGCTTATATAGAATTTGAAAAAACAGGTTTATCTAAAGTGTATGTTACTACACAAACAACAATATCTAATGCATATTGTGATTTTTTAATAGATGAAGTTGAAAAAAACTTTATAGAAACAGAAGTAGTTGTAGATAAGAATATTTGCCCAACTACTGAAATAAGACAAGCAGAAACTAAAAAAATTTCACAAGAAGTAGATAAAATGATTATAATTGGTGGAAAAAATAGCTCAAATACTGAAGAACTTTTTAAAATTGCAGAAGAAAATTGTAAAAGTGCTTATAAAATAGAAACAGCGAAAGAATTAAATTTAGTAGATTTTAAAATATCAGATAAAGTAGGAATTATGGCTGGAGCATCTACACCAGAAAAAATTGTAGAAGAAGTAAAAAATAAATTGGAAAATGCAAATTAATATAAAACAAAAATAAGTAATAGATAATAAAAAATAAATTTAGAAGAGGATTAATTATGGAAATAGCAAAAGATTGGAAAGATTATGAAATATTAGATATGTCAAATGGAGAAAAATTAGAAAAATGGAATAACATTATTTTAATTAGACCAGACCCACAAATTATTTGGAAAGAAAAAAGTTTTCCAGAAAAATGGAAATTAGCATTTGCAAGATATAATAGGAGTAATACTGGTGGTGGAGCTTGGCAGTACCAAAAGAAAATTCCAGAGAGTTGGCAAGTTCATTATAAGGATTTAACATTTAATATAAAACCAATGGGATTTAAGCATACTGGTTTATTTCCAGAACAAGCAGTTAATTGGGATTGGATGATAAACAAAATAAAAGATTCAAAAAGAAAAGATATAAAAGTATTAAATCTTTTTGCATATACTGGTGGTGCAACAGTTGCTTGTAGTTATGCAGGAGCATCAGTATGCCATGTAGATAGTTCAAAAGGAATGGTATCTTGGGCAAAAGAAAATGTAGCATCATCTGGACTTGGAGATAGACCAGTAAGATTTATAGTTGATGATGTTACTAAATTCGTTCAAAGAGAAATAAGAAGAGAAAATAAGTATGATGCTATTATAATGGATCCACCATCTTATGGTAGAGGAAAGAATGGAGAAGTATGGCAGTTTGAAAATAATATATCAGATTTAGTTGAACTATGTTCAAATGTTTTATCAGATAATCCATTATTTTTCTTAATAAATTCTTATACAACAGGAATATCTTCAAAAGTACTAGAAAATATATTAAATATAAAATTAAAAATGAAAAAAGGAAAACTATCTTCTGGAGAAATTGGACTTCCAATGAAAGACTCAAATTTAGTTCTTCCTTGTGGAATATATGGTAGATGGGAAAATTAATTTTAGTAAATAAAGAAAGGAATAGATTTAAAAGTGGAACCACTAAAAATATTATATGAAGATAATCATATAATTGTTGTAGTAAAACCTGTTAATGTACCTTCACAAGCTGATAAAACAGGTGATGAAGATATGCTTACTTTAATTAAAAAATACATAAAAGAAAAATATAATAAACCAGGAGAAGTTTATTTAGGTTTAGTTCATAGATTAGATAGACCAACAGGTGGAGTTATGGTTTTTGCCAAAACTTCTAAATCTGCTTCAAGATTAAGTGAGCAAATAAGAGAAAATAAGATGCATAAAAAATATTTGTGTATTGTAGATGGCAAACTAGAAAAAGAAAAAGGAACTTTTAAAGATTATCTTTTAAAAAATGAAAAAACAAATACAAGTAAAGTTGTAAAGGAAGGAACTAAAAATGCAAAAGAGGCAATTTTAGACTATGAAGTTGTAAAGTATAATGAAGAAATTAATTTGTCAGTTATTAAAGTGGATTTACATACTGGTAGACATCATCAAATTAGAGTTCAATTTGCTTCAAGAGGTCATAGTTTAAGTGGTGATCAAAAATATGGAACAAGGGGAAGAGGAAAACAATTAGCACTTTGGGCATATTCTTTAAGTTTTATTCATCCAACACAAAAAAAAGAAATGAATTTTGAAGCATTTCCAGAAAAAATAGGAAGTTGGAAAATATTAGAAAATTAAATAAATATGCATATACAAATTATTATAGAATAAATTTTAGTAATTAAATTGTTATAGGAGGTTATTATGAAAGAAAAAATAATTAGCCATTTATTAGCTTTTTCTTTACTAATGATTTGTATTTTGCAGTTTTCTTTATATTCTAATGCAAATACCTTAGATAATAAACTTTTAGCTTGGGGATTTAAAAGAGGAGAAAATCATGAACAGCCTAATTTAGATGCTAATTCAAATAAGGTAATACAAGAATATAATGGAATTTCTATGGGAAATAAAGATAGTAAAAAAATATATTTAACATTTGATTGTGGTTATGAAGCAGGATATACAGAAAAAATATTAGATGTTTTAGAAGAGAATGATGTTAAAGCTAGTTTTTTTATAACAGGACATTATTTAAATTCTGCAACAGATATAGTAAAAAGAATGATAGAAGATGGGCATATTGTAGGAAACCATACTGTTAACCATAAATGCTTACCAAATATTAGTGATGAAGAAATAGAAAAGGAAATTATGGTATTACATAACAGTATGTATGAAAAATTTGGATATGAAATGAAATATTTTAGACCACCAAAAGGAGAATTTAGTAAAAGAGTTATAGATAAAGTAAGTAAATTAAATTACATATCAGTATTATGGTCATCTGCTTATGATGATTGGGATACAGAAAAGCAAAATAGAGAAGAATATGGAAAAAAGAAAATTTTAGAAAATCTTCATAATGGAGAAGTTTTACTTCTTCATGCTACTTCAAAAGATAATAGTAATATTTTAGGAGATGTAATAAAAGAAGCCAAAAATATGGGGTATGAATTTAAAAATTTAAATGAATTTGAAAGATAAAAACAAGAATATATTTTATAAAAAATGTTTATTTTTTAGGACTTTTTAATTGAAATTATTTTTAAGTTATGATATATAGTATTCAAGTATAAAAAGGAGTACAAAAGATATGCAATTTGGGGAAATATTAGATAAACTAACACTTGAAGAAAAAGCAAGTCTATGTGTAGGCAAAGACTATTGGAATACTATAGAAATTAACAGATTAAATATACCTAAAATTACAATGTCTGATGGCCCACATGGGTTAAGAATTCAAAAATTAAAAGCTGATAATTTAGGAATAAATAAAAGTGAGATAGCAACTTCTTTTCCAACTTCTGCTACAATAGCAAGTAGTTGGAATAAAAAAGTTGCTTATAAATTAGGTGATGCTTTAGGAAAAGAAGCAATACATTGGGGAGTAAATATATTACTTGCACCAGCAATTAATATGAAAAGAAGTCCATTATGTGGTAGAAATTTCGAATATTTATCAGAAGATCCATATTTAACAGGAAAATTAGGAATAGAGTATGTAAAAGGGTTACAAAAAAATAATGTAGGTGCATGTGTAAAACATTTTGCTGTTAATAATCAAGAAGATAAAAGAAGATTAATAAATGCAATAGTAGATGAAAGAACTTTGAGAGAAATATATTTAAAAGCTTTTGAGATGATTGTAAAAGAAGCAAAACCTTGGGCCATAATGAGTGCATATAACAAAGTAAATGGAGACTTTTGTAGTGAGAACAAAGTCTTATTAGATATTCTAAAAAAAGAATGGAATTTTGATGGAATAGTTATTACTGATTGGGGAGCAAATAATGATAGGGTAAAAGGAATTATAGCAGGCAATGAACTTGAAATGCCAGGTGGTAGAGAAGGTGCAGTTGAAGAAATTGTAAATGCAGTAAAAGAAGGAAAAATTAGTGAAAGATATTTAAATGAAATAGTAGAGAGAATTTTAAAAATTGCTTTTAAAACAGTAGAAAAAAAGAATATAGATGAATATGATATGGAAAAACATCATGATATTGCACTTAAAATTGCAGAAGAATCAATGGTTTTATTAAAGAATGATAATAACATATTACCAATAAAAAATAAAAAATTTGCTTTAATTGGAGATTTAGCAAAAAAACCAAGATTTCAAGGAGCCGGAAGTTCAACAATAAATCCATATAATTTAGAAAGTGCATATGATTGTTTAGTAGAATATGGTTATGAAATTGATTATGCAAAAGGTTATGAAAGAATAGTTTCAGAAAATGATGAAACTTTATTAAAAGAAGCTATAGAAGTTGCAAAAAGAAATGATATAGTTTTAATATTTGCAGGTTTAACAGAAAATTATGAATCAGAAGGAATAGATAGAAAAAATCTTTCTCTTCCAGAAAATCAAAATAAATTAATTACAGAAATTTCTAAAGTAAACAAAAATGTTATTGTTTCTCTTTCTAATGGAGCACCGATTACAATGCCTTGGAAAAATCAGGTAAAAGGAATAATGTGTGGATATTTAGGTGGAGAATCTGGAGAAAGAGGAGTAGTAAATTGTTTAGTAGGAAAAGTAAATCCTAGTGGAAAATTAGCTGAAACATATCCTTTAAAATTAGAAGATACACCATGCTATAATAATTATCCAGGTTCAGAAATTAGTGTAGAATATAAAGAAGGAATTTATGTTGGATATAGATATTATGACAAAAATAATTTAGATGTTCTATTTCCTTTTGGATATGGACTAAGTTATACCGAATTTAAATATTCAGATTTAAAGATAGATGTAAACAAAAATGTAGAAATTTACTTTAAAATAAAAAATATAGGAAAAGTAAAAGGAAAAGAAGTAGCTCAAGTTTATGTTTCTCAAGAAAAACCAAAAATATTTAAACCAGTAAAAGAACTAAAAGGCTTTGATAAAATAGAGCTTTCTCCTGGTGAAGAAAAAGAAGTACATATTACTTTATCAAAAGATGCTTTTGAATATTACAATGTAGAAACTAAAAAATGGGCAGTAGAATCTGGAGTTTATAAAATTTTAATTGGAAAATCAAGTAGAGATATTGTACTTAGTGAAAAAATAAAAGTAACTTCTGAAGATAAAAAAATAAATAAAAAATATCCAGAAGTATATTACAATGGAAATGTAAAAAATGTAAGTGATAGAGATTTTGAAGAATTACTAGGATTTAAAATTCCAAATAGAAACTTAGATTTGTCAGTTATAACAGAAGAAAATACATTAGAACAATTAAGAAACACAAGAGTAGGAAAAATGGTATATGATAATCAAATGGCTTATATGGACAGGCTTCTTAAAGAACAAAACACAAATAGAGCAATAAAAGTTATGATGAATTTACAAAAACCATTAAAAAAATTTTATGAAAGAACAGGAAGCAAGTATACCAAAAGCATGATAAAAGAATTTATAAATATAGTACAAAATGATTTAGAACCAAAAAATAGTGAATTTTTTAAAAAATTTTTAAAATAATTTAAAAAATATTAAATTTAAAATTGTCATTATGAAAAATATATTAAATAAAAATGTACATAATATACTTAAAATATTGAAATATAAGTGATTTTGTGGTAAAATAACATTTATGTTTAGAATATGGAGAGAAAAAAATGAATTTTTTAGATATAGAAATTAATGAAAAACTGTTTATAAAAATATTAATTATTTTAGCTGTAATAGTAATTGTTTTTTTAGCTATTACCATGAGTTCACTTTTAGTGTTTAAATCATACACCTTAGGACCTAATACTACTGTTGTAGATGAAGAAGGAGTTATAAATACACATATAGATTTATTAGAAATTAATTCTAAAAAAATAGAAATTTCTGGTTGGGCATATAAAGAAGGATTAAAAGAAATTGGAACAGTTAATACAAATTATGTTTTAAAAAATCAAGAAACTGGAAAAATGTATTTAATGAGAACAAAGATGGAAGAAAACATTAATATTGAAGAAGAAGGATTAAAACTTTCAGGCCTACATGCACAATGTCTTCTTTTTGGATTACCAAAAGGAATGTATGATATTTATGTTTTATATCAAAATGATGGGGAAGATATATTAGCATCTACTTTAATTAGTAGAATGATAGGGGAATAAAAATGGAAAAAATTAAAGAAAAAATGAAAGATATTTTAAAAAATGGAAGAGGAGCAATATTTGCAGTATTTATTTTACATTTAGTTACAACTATTTTTATAACTCCAAATAGATATGATGATAAATGGTTTATAGAACAAATTGCATCAGGAGAGAGCATTTTTTCTTTTGTAACTTCAAGATATTTTTCTTGGAGTTCAAGAGTTTTTATTGAAATGCTTATATGTTTTGTTTTAAAAACATCAAAATATTTGTGGATTGTAATTGAAAGTTTAATGATGGCTTTAATAGCATATTCAATTTCAAGATTGTTTATAAAAAAAGAAGAACGTGTTCAAAACAATGTTATGCTTGTATTTATGATGCTTGTATATCCTTTTAATGCAATGAATAGTTCTGGTTGGGCTTCATCAACAATGAATTATATTTGGCCACTTGCAACATGTCTTTTTGCTTTAATACCAATTAAAAAGATTTGGAATGAAGAAAAAATTAAATTTTGGGAATATCCTTTATATTCAATTTCATTAATTTTTGCTGGAAATCAAGAACAAACATGTGCTATATTAGTTGGAACATACTTATTATTTACAATTTTAATGATTATAAAAAATAAAAAAGTACATCCATATATGATTGTTCAATCAATTTTGATAATAGCAAGTATTGTATTTATATTAACTTGTCCGGGAAATTATATAAGAAAGAATGAGGAAACTTTAAAAATATTTAAAGATTTTGAAATGTATAATTTATTAGATAAAATTTCTTTAGGACTAACTTCTACAATGGGTATCATCATAAAGAATAGAAATCTTGTTTATACAATGCTTAGTCTAATAATTGCAATATATATTTGGACTACATATAAAGAAAAAGTTTATAGAGCAGTTTCTATAATACCAATTTTAACAATTGTTTTTCTTGGAATTACTCAAAATTTAACAAATACAATTTTTCCATATTTTGGTTCTATGAGAGAATTTGTTATAGAAGAAAGAGTTATGCTTTCAGCAGCAAACAGTAATAATTTATTAAATGTTATACCAATATTACTTGCAAGCGTAAATTTTATTTGTTTAGCATTATCAATATTGTTAATATTTAAAAATTTAAAAAATAATATAGCAATATTAGTATTTTTAATAGGACTTTCTTCACAAGTAATATTAGGTTTTTCTCCAACAGTATTTAGTTCTATTGAAAGAACAACAATATTTTTTGAGTTTTCTATGATAATAGTAGCACTTTTAATCTGGCAAGAATTTACTAAAAAAACTGATAAAAACGATAAAAAAATATTAAAGAGAACAGAAATAATAATTAAAGTAGCTGGAATTTTACAATATATTAATGTACTAATGTGTATTTTGTTAACACAAAAATAATTTTCGCTATAGAAAAAGGAGAGTAGAGTTTTATGAATGTTTCTAATTTTACAGAAAAATCTAAAGAAATGATTACATCTGCTAGTAATATTACTACAAATAATAATAATCCAGAAATTACAGATTTTCATTTAATGTCAGCTTTTCTAGAAGATAGAGAAAGTGTTGTTACTTTACTTTTAAAAAAATTAGATGTTAATGTTAATTCATTAGCAAATTTAATAAATGAAGAAATAGAAAAAATGCCAAAAGTAACTGGTTCAGTTGCTTTAAGATTTTCTAATGAAGTTGAAAAAATATTAGATGAAGCTGAAAAACAAGCAAAAAATATGAAAGATGAATTTATTTCAGTTGAACACTTAATGCTTGGTATATTTGAATATGCAACAGAAGATTTAAAGAAAATTTTAAAACTATATAAAATAGATAAACATAAATTTTTAGTAGCATTAAAAGATATAAGAGGTAATGTATCAGTAAATACAGATACACCAGAAAATACATATAATGTATTAGAAAGATTTGGTAAAAATGTTACTGATTTAGCAAAACAAAACAAATTAAATCCAGTTATAGGTAGAGATGATGAAATTAGAAATGTTATAAGAATTTTATCTCGTAAAACAAAAAACAATCCAGTTTTAATTGGTGAGCCTGGTGTTGGTAAAACAGCAATTGTTGAAGGCTTGGCACAAAGAATAGTTAGAGGAGATGTACCAACTAGTTTAAAAGGAAAAACAATTTTTGAATTAGATTTAGGTTTATTAGTAGCAGGTGCAAAATATAAAGGAGAATTTGAAGAAAGATTAACAAGTGTTTTAAAAGAAATAGATAAAAGTGAAGGAAATATAATTTTATTTATAGATGAAATTCACAATTTAGTTGGTGCAGGAAAATCTGATGGTGCAATGGATGCAAGCAATCTTTTAAAACCTAGACTTGCAAGAGGAGAACTACATTGTGTTGGTGCTACTACACTAGATGAATATCGAGAATATATTGAAAAAGATCCAGCACTTACAAGACGTTTTCAACAGGTATTAGTAAATGAGCCAACAGTTGAAGATGCAATTACAATTTTGCGTGGTATACAAGAAAAGTTTGAAATATTTCATGGAGTAAAAATTCAAGATTCAGCATTAGTTGCAGCTGCAACTTTATCAAATAGATATATCACAGATAGATTTTTACCAGATAAAGCAATAGATTTAATTGATGAAGCATGTGCAATGATAAGAAGTGAAGTTGAATCAATGCCTACAGAACTTGATGTTATTTCTAGAAAAATAATGCAATATGAGATAGAGGAACGTTCATTAGAAAGAGAAGATGATGATCCCAAAGCACAAAAACGTTTGCAATCAATTAGAAATGAATTATCAAAATCTAGACAAGTATTTCAAGATATGAAACTTAAATGGGAAGAAGAAAAGAAAAATATTAGTAAAATACAAAAGTTAAAAGAAAAGATTGATGAAGTAAATGCAGAAATTGAAAAAGCTGAAAGAAATTATGATTTAAATAAGGCAGCTGAACTTAAATATTCAACACTTCCAAATTTAAAAGCTGTTTTAGAGCAAGAAGAAAAAGAAGTTGAAAAAACTCAAGGTAAAAATACTTTATTAAGAAATAAAGTTACAGAAGAAGAAATAGCACTTGTAGTTTCAAAATGGACAGGAATTCCTGTTTCAAAACTTGCAGAAGCAGAAAAAGAAAAGTTACTTCATTTAGAAGATGTGTTACATCAAAGAGTAGTAGGGCAAGATGAAGCTGTAAAAAAAGTTTCAGAAGCAATATTAAGAGCAAGAGCTGGAATTGCAAATCCAAATAGACCAATAGGATCATTTTTGTTTCTAGGACCAACAGGTGTTGGTAAAACAGAACTTGGAAAAACATTAGCAGCAACACTTTTTGATGATGAAAAGAATATGATAAGAATAGACATGTCAGAATATATGGAAAAATTTAGTGTTACAAGATTAATAGGTGCACCTCCAGGATATGTAGGATATGAAGAAGGAGGACAACTTACAGAAGCTGTTAGAAGAAAGCCTTATTCAGTAGTTTTATTTGATGAAGTAGAGAAAGCTCATCCAGATGTATTTAATATTTTTCTACAAATATTAGATGATGGAAGAGTTACAGATTCACAAGGAAGACTTATTGATTTTAAAAATACAGTTATAATACTTACATCAAACTTAGGTTCAAATATTATATTAGATAGTATTGCAAAAAATAAAGAAATAACAGAAGAAGCAAGAAATCAAATTGATAAATTGCTTAAACAACATTTTAGACCAGAATTCTTAAATAGATTAGATGAAATTATTTGTTTTAAAGCTTTAGATAAAGAAGTAGTAACTGGAATAGTTGAATTAATTCTTAAAGGTGTTATTAAAAGAGTAAAAGAAAAAGGAGTAGATCTTTCATTTACAAAAAATTCTATTAGATGGTTAGTAGAAGAAGGATATGATATGGAATTTGGAGCAAGACCATTAAAAAGAATAGTTCAAGCACAAGTAGAAACATTATTAGCTAGAAAATTAATAGCAAATGAAGTAAATGAGGGAGATAAAATAGAAGTATATTATGATAAAAATATACGTGGCTTAAATGTAAGACCTAAAATTGATAGAGATAATGTAGTAGAAAATACAAAAAATGATCAAGAATAAGAATTGTATAAAAAAAGATTTGAATTTAAAAATTCAAATCTCTTTTTTTATTATTTTGGCAGATTACTATAAACAATTTTGAAATATTCAAATTCATCTGTTTTATTTTCATGTAAGCAGTCTAAATAAGAATTTAATTCTTTTAAATTTTCACAAGCTCTTATAATAGCAGGATGTAAATTAGAATTAAACATTAATTGTAAAGAAAAGTCAATAGCTGAACGAATTGAACTTTTTTCTTTAGTTCTCATAAATTTATATGTTTCTTTAAATCTAGATATGATTGGCATATTAAAGTTAGAAAGAGGTACAGTATACTCATTATCTATAACATCTTGTATTGTTTCATATTTATCATTATCATTTAATTTATGAAGAATATCTTCTAATGTATAAGGTAAATAAACTTTTTGAGCTTTTTCAGATATAATAAGTGTTTGAATATTACCAATTAAATCTTCATCAATAGCATCAGGTATTTTTGTTTCTTCGATGGTATTTTCAATATCTTTATTTTCTTCTTTATTATTATCAGTATCAGAATTATTTTCAAATTCAGATATTGCTTTTGATAGAGAATCTACTATAGTAGAAGAAGTATCTTGAGGATTGCTGTTAGTAAATTCATCATTATCTTCTTCAGATAATACCTCAAGAAGTAATTCATTTTTAAAAGTATCTTTAAAATCATTTGATGCTAAAGCTTCTGATAAAAGATTTTCAATAACATCATCTTCAATGTAATTTTCTTCTTCATCATTATTTTTTAAGTCATCATTGTTATTATTATCTTTATTATCATTATCTTGAATATTATTTTCTACAGTGTTTTCTTCAGCATCTTGATTATCAGTATCTTGAATATTATTCTCTACAGTGTTTTCTTCAGCATCCGCATTATCAGTATCTTGAATATTATTCTCTACAGTGTTTTCTTCAGCATCCGCATTATCAGTATCTTGGATATTATTCTCTACAGTGTTTTCTTCAATATCAGCATTATCAATATCTTGAATATTATTCTCTACAGTATTTTCTTCAATATCAGCATTATCATTATCTTGAATATTATCTTCTATAATATTTTCTTCAATATTTTCATTAGTAATATTTAAAATATCTTCCAAAAATTGTTCATTTTCTTTAACATCATTTGTAAGATTTTTTTCTGCAATAATATTGTTTTGAGAACTCATTTCTTTTATAGCACTATCAAGAAAATCAATATTACTTAGTAATTCTTCTGCAATGTCATTATTTATATTATTTAAAATATTATCATTATCATTTTCAACTTCAACATTTTCGACATTTACATTAGGTGTAAGTACTGTAGAATAATCTATACCATCATTATATTCTAAATTAGAAGAATTTACTAAATTAGAAATATCATTTTTTATTTGTGGTATATCTAAATTTAAAATTGAATCTGCATTTTCTGATGAAACATCAGAAGTAGGGGATGTATTATTAATATCGATAACATTATTTTCTTTTTGTGCAACTACATTATTATTGTTGTTATTATTTAATAAATTATTTATATCATTAGATTGTACATTATCAATTATAGGAGAATCATCAAAAGAAAATTTCTTGAAGATAGGTGATATATCAATTACATTATCTGCAGCTTCTTTTACAAAATCTTGTTCATTTTCAGATTCATCTTTTATTAATCCAAAAGTTATATTAGAATTATCAGATTTATCTTCATCTAAATTATCTTCTTCTAATAAATCTAATTTAACATTGTTTTCTTCTTCAATATCTTCTTTAGCTTCTTCTGAAGTATCCCAATTATCAGTATTATCAGTTTCAGATACCATTTCTAAATTATCTGCTTCAATATTAGGAATATCGGTTTTTAAAGCATATATATCAAATGTTTCATCACTAACAAAATCAAATTCGTTGTCATTATTGTCATTATTTTCTAAATTTGTTTTATCAACATTTTCTTCAAATTCATCAATATCATTCAATTCTTGTATATTATTTTCTTCAATATCAAAAATATCATTTTTTAAAGCATAAATATCAAATACTTCATCACTAGAAAAATCAAATTCGTTGTCATCATCAATTTCAAATAAATTACCTTCATCGTTTTTTTCTTCAGAATCATTTTCTGTGTTTTGATTTAAATCAATATTTTCTTCATCTAAAATTTCTTCTGTAATTTCACTATTTTCAGTATTATTTTCTTCATTATCTTCTTTAAAAAGATTTTCAAAAAGTTCATCTAAGTTGTAGTAAGTAGAATTACTTTGTTCAGAAGTTTCTTCTTCAATTTCTGTAATTTCTTCAACTTCTTCATTTTTTTCAGATTCTTCAGAATTTTCTTCAGAGATATCTTTAAAAATATCATTTAAAGTAGAATCATAATAATTTATTTTTTCTGTAATATCAGCATCTTCAAATAAATTATTAGTATCATTTGTTTCAATACTATCTACCTGAATATAATCAATAATTTCTTCATTTTGATCTATATTTTCATTATTTTCGTTAATAATTTCTTTATTTTCATTTAAATTTTCATCTTCTAAATTATTATCAAAAATTTCATTTGTTTCATTTTCTTCTTCAAAAAGTTTTTGTAAAAGGTCATTTAAAATATAATTTTCAGAGGTGTTTTCTAGTGAAACAATGTCATCCACATTATTATCTTCATCATAAATATCTTCTTCATCGAATTTTTCTATATCATTATAAATATTTTCTTCATTAGATTCTTCTATATCATTATAAACATTTTCTTCATTAGATTCTTTTGTATCATTATAATATGTATCTTCATTATTATAGAATTCATTTTCACTATTTTCGTTAGTATAATCATTTTCTTGAACATTTTCATCATAAATTTCATCATCATCTTCAACATATGATATATTAATATCGAATTTATCAAATACAGATGGTTCATAGAAAAAAGGAGAATTTTGATTTACAGAAGTATCTACAACATGAGGAACAGAAGTAGATAATATAAGATTATTTAGAGTAACATCATTATTCTCAGGTTCAACATCTAAAATTTCATCATTAACAACATCATTATTCTCAGGTTCAACATCTAAAA
>CANQVF010000022.1 GCA_947627185.1 uncultured Clostridia bacterium
AAACAATATCATTTTTGGTACTCTCTTTCAATATTTTTTTTTCAATTTACTTGTGACATATCTATTTTAAACCTATAATTATCCTTAATAATACAAAAATAACTGTATTGTATTATTATTTTTACACACCAATAATTATTTCAAAAAAAACGTATAAAACATATCAATAATTAATAATATTGATAAAATAATTGATATTATTGAGATTTTCTTTTCTCCTAATTTTTCAGTTATTTTTTCAAATATTGGTTGTAGCATCCAACCAATCATCGAATATAACATAAAGTATATAAAAAATTTTTCTAATTTATTTTTTATATATTACTCCTAAATCATTCTTAAATTGATACTTTTATTAAGATTCTTGCTTTTTTAATATTAAATTTATTCCTTTTATAAATACTTTTTTTATTTGTTCAATTATAACTAATATTATTAAAGAAAGAATTAGAGTAATAATCATTCCAACGAATAAATATAATAATTCAAAAATAAATTTTTCTATTTTCTCAAATTTATATAAATCAATTTTTGCCAAAATTAAATAGTGTACTAAATAAATTCCAAAAGTTTTATTACTTAACCATAAAAGCACTTTATTAAATTTTTCATTTTTTAAATCGATAGAATATAAAAACATAAACAAACATAATCCTGAAATTATATTAAATGCTGTATATTCCCATTCTATGAAATTTGGTCTTCCTACAATATCTACTAAACTATTAACTACCATATAAAGAATTTCTACTCTATATTTTATTAAGTTTGTTGCTACAAATCCAATAAAAGTAAGTATAGTTAATTTTTTATTATTTTTTAATTTATCTTTATGTACAAATAATTCATATCCTAATAAAACATAAACTATTTCAGTAGGAACAATAGTTAAAATATTGATTTCTCCAATAACAGGTAATATGAAAAATCGTTGAATATCTTGTAAAAGCAATTTGGCTATTCCAAATCCTAACATTATTTTTCTTGCCAATTTACATTCGTTAGTTTCTTTACAAACAAGCCATAAAATTGGAATCCATATTACTACTTTTATATATGAATATATGTACCATAAATGTGCACAAGTATCATTTAGATAAGTAATATCTGCTTTCAATATTGATTGAATTATTCCAAGTGGATTAATATTAAAATTCTGTATACAATATAAAAAAGTTTCTTTATTTACAATAAAAGGATAAAAAGCTTGTGTAAAAAGTACAAAAATAAATGATGGTAATAAAATCTTTTTTATTGTTCCAGACCAAATTTTTTTATAACTACGTCCATTAACTAGAAAAAAACCAGTTATCATAAAAAATAGTGCTATTCCATCTTTTAAAAAACTTTTTTCTAATAATCTACTCCAATCAATTCTATTGTATGCAGTATTTAATACTTGCAAACAAAGATGTGCACATATTACACTTAAGCAAGCTACAACTCTAATTAAATCAATTGAGTAATCTCTCTTTTTTATTGTTTTTTCTTTAGTAGTTTCTTTAATAACTTTATTTTCGATTTCAATATCTTTAGTTTGTTCTACTGCTACTTTCATAAAAATCCCCCTATTATTTTATCTTAAAAAAGTTTGCATACTACCTTTACCATTTTCAGAAATGATTTTTAAAATTGCTCCATTAACCGTTGCAAATTGTGGTGAAACATGTCCAATATCAGCATCACAAATTATTGGTATATTTAAATTTCCTAATGCTTCTTTTACTGCTTCATTAAATGTAATTTCATAATCTTCCCTAATCATTAATGGTCTTCCAAAAATTATGCCTTTACAATATTTGAAATAATCTGAATTTTTCATTTGCCAAAGTGTTCTAAAAACTTCTGGTGTATTCATTTCAAAACATTCCAAAAACCAAATAATACCATCATTTTTATATTTTTCTATATATTTTTTTACATTATCATATTTTGTTCCAATAAAACATTTTATGCAATCTAAACATCCACCTAAGCTTCTACCTTGCATAATTATTTTTTCTTCACCTGTTATATTTTTCCATTCAACTTTTTCTGTTAAATTATATGTTGCACATGGATTTTCATTATCTTCTAACCATTCTTTTTCATAAAGTTCAAAAGAATTTTGAATTATTTCTCTACCATTCTCTATTTCTAAAGAATCTGTTAAATTTCTAAATAGAGGTTTCATTGCATAATCTTTTATTGTTTGAGAATACATACTTGGAATTTCAAGAATTGTATTAAATAAAAAGCTTATTCCAGTAATATCTGAAAAACCTTGCATCCATTTAGGTTTAAGTTTTTTTATTTCGTTAAAATCTAAATAATCTAGCATTTCACATAAAAAATCTCCACCTGTTGCAAATATTATTAATTTTACATCATCATTTTTTAAAAGTTCCATAAATTCTTCTGCTCTTTTTTTAGGTGATGCACTTCTACCATTTTCTTCTTTTCTAACACTTTCTGTTTCAATTACTTTGTAACCTAATTCAGCTAATTGTTCTTTTGCTTTATCTAATTTTAATATTTTTTCTGGACTAATTATTCCTGCTGATGGAGCACATATTCCAATTGTATCTCCTATTTTTAAGTTTTCTGGATAATTCATATTTTCTTATAGTAATATTAGAATTACTTTTCTCCTTAATGCTTATTTAGATTTTTAAGGAATATCTATAAACCTATATAAACAGTATAAGCATTGTATCATAAAATACAATGCTTGTGTATTATTTTTATAAAATTATGTCTCTTTTTAGTAATTTTTGTTTTACTATTCCTGTTCCTAAATATTTATTATCACAATAAATATTATATATTCCATCTTCTAGTTCGAAAGAAAGCATTACACCATTTAAAAACAGGTCTTTTTTTCTCTCATTTAAAGTTATTTTTGAAAAATCATGAAATAAATCTTCCATTTTTATAATATTTTTTTCAAAAAAATTTAAGTTGCTTTTTTGAATTTCTAATTCTTCTAAAGTAATTGCATTTTCTAATTTAAAATTATTAACTCTTGTTCTTACAAGTTTACTCATAACTCCAACTGTTTCTAACTTTTCAGCAATATTTTCGCATAAAACTCTAATATAAGTTCCTTTTGAACATAAAACTTCAATGGTAATTTCTAATTCATTTATATTGAGATTTATTAATCTAATACTGTAAATTTTAATTTTTCTTTCTGGAATTTCTACTTTTTTTCCTTCTCTGGCATATTCATATAGTTTTTTTCCATTAATTTTTACTGCAGAATAAATTGGAGGTTTTTGAATTTGCTCTCCAACAAAACTGTTTAAAACTTTTGATATATTTTCATTATTTAATTTTTCTTTTTTTACATCCAAAGTTTTTATTACTTTACCTTCTAAATCACCTGTATCTGTTTTCTCACCTAACTTTATTGAAGCAATATATGTTTTATCATGCTCTATTAAATATTTTGAAAGTTTTGTATAATTTCCAATTAAAATAGGCAAAACACCAGTAGCCATTGGATCTAATGTTCCAGTGTGGCCTGCTTTTTTTTCATTTAAAATTTTTTTTACTTTTGATACAGTATCTTGTGAAGTAAAACCTTCTGGTTTATTAATAATTAAAATTCCTTGCATAACACTACCAATGATATGTTTCATTATTTGATATCTTAAAAGCTCTAAATATTTGTTCTAATAAAAAAACTCTTATTAATTGATGTGGAAATGTCATTTTTGAAAAACATAATAATTCATTAGAAATATCTAATACATTTTTAGAAATTCCTAATGTTCCACCAATAATAAAATTAATACTACTAAAGCCTTTTATCTTAATATTTTCTATTTTTTCTGAAAATTCTTCTGATTTACATTGTTTTCCATTTAAATCTAACGAAATTGTGTAAGAATCTTTTTTTATATTGCTAATAATTTTATTTCCTTCTTTTTGCTTTATTTCATCAATAATTTTTTCATTTACTTTATCTGGAATTTTTTCATCAGAAAGCTCTATAATATTTAAATTGCAGTATTTTGATAATCTTTTAGAATATTCAAATACTGCATCTTTTAAATATTTTTCTTTTAATTTTCCAATACAAATAATGTTTATATTAACCATATTTATTCTTTCTTTTATATTAAACTGTTGCGTTTTCTACTACATTTGCAACATTTTCTGCTACTGTATTTTCAACAACTTCATTTGTAATAGTATTATCTACATCATTTTCATCAGTAGCATCTTCATCTGTTGTATCATCTTCTTGAACAAGATTTTCATCTTCTGATTCTACATAATCTTCTTGGAAATCAACATCATCATAAAAATCTTCTTCATTAAAAGTATAATCATTTACATTTTTTTCATTTTCATTATCTTCTTTTGATAAAACAAGTGAAACTGATATTCCTGCTAATATAACTAATACTACTATTGCTAAAATTAACGCAATTAAAGTTATTCCTTTTTCTTCTTTCATTTAACAAACCTCCTACTATTTTAACTTTTTTTAATAACTATTATTATTTTACACATAATATTTTATTAATTCAAGTTTTTTTATTAACATCTTTTATTTTTTTCCATATTTTGATATATAATAATATAAAATTTAGGAGGTAATTTTATGTTTGATGAATTAATAGAAAATGAAAAAAATAATATCATAAGTACTCTTTCAGAATTAATAAAAATTCCTAGTATTTCAGAAGAAGAAAATCTTTTAGAAGCTCCTTTTGGTAAGAACTGTAAAGAAGCATTAGAATACGTATTAAAAATTGGAAATGAAATGGGTTTTAAAACCAAAAATATTGATGGATATTGTGGTTATATTGAATTTGGAGAAGGTAATGAATTAGTTGGTATTATTGGACATTTAGATGTAGTTCCAGCACTTAAAGAAGATGGTTGGACTTATTCTCCATTCTCACCAACAATAATTGATAATAAATTATTTGGTCGAGGAGCCATTGATGATAAAGGACCAGTTGTAGCTTCACTTTATGCAATGAAAGTAGTTAAGGATACAATGAAATTATCTAAAAGAGTTAGATTAATTTTAGGATTAAATGAAGAAAAAGATTGGAAATGTATAAATTATTATAAAGAAAAAGAAGAATGGCCTTCTATTGGATTTAGTCCTGATGCTAATTTTCCAGCAATATATGCTGAAAAAGGTATTTTATCTATTGAATTAACAAATAATTTTAAAATTAAAGATTTTGAAATTATTGATATAAACTGCAATAATAATGCATTAAACGTTGTTCCAAAATACTCTTCTATTACATTAAAATCTACAACAAATTCAGATTTAAATTATTTAAAAAATACTGAAAATATAAAAATTTCTTTTTTAGATTCTTCAACTATAAAAATAGAAGCTTTTGGAATTTCTTCTCATGCCGCACATCCAGAACTTGGAAAAAATGCAATTAATATTTTAATTAAATTTTTATTAAATAATTTTGAATTTGATTCTAACTATTTAAATGAACTATATAATTTAGGATTTTTTGATATAACCAGTCCAAGATTTTTATCAGAAAAAGAATTAAAAGATGAATCTGGAATTCTTACATCTAACGTTGCTTATCTTGAATATAAATTTAATAAATTGATTATAAAAATTAATTTAAGAATTCCAGTAAACACGAATTTAGATGATATTTTATTTAAATATAATAAACTTAAAGATTATTTTGAAAATTTAGAAGTTACAAAAATAAGTGCTCAAGAACCATTATTTGTTAATAAAGAAAGCGATTTAGTAAAAACATTAGTTAATATTTTCAATAATAAAACTGGTTTAAATGAAAATCCTATTGCTATTGGTGGTGGAACTTATGCTAGAGCATTTAAAAATTTTATTTCATATGGAGCTACAATGCCAGGAGATAAAGATATGTGTCACCAAGCTAATGAATTTATAGATATCGATAATCTTATTTTATCTTGTAAAATATATGCTGATGCAATTTATGAACTAGCCAAGTAAATACAAAAAAGTGGAGTATTTTTTATACTCCACTTTTATATTTATTTTATGCTCTAGGATGAGCTTTTTTATATATGTCCTTTAAATTTTCATTTTGAAATTGCATATATACTTGTGTTGAAGAAATATCTGAATGACCAAGCATTGTTTGAATTGCTTTTAAATCTGCACCATTTTGTAAAAGATGTGTTGCAAAAGAATGTCTTAAAACATGTGGTGTAATTTCTTTTGAAATATGAGCTTGTTCTTTATAGTATTTTACTATTTTCCAAAAACCTTGTCTTGTTAATCTCTTTCCATTAATATTTACAAATAAAGCTGTTATTGTATCATCTTTTATTAAGATTGGTCTTGCTTTTTCTATATAATCTTTTAAAGCTTTTAATGATAGAGATCCTAAAGGTATATTTCTCTTTTTAACACCACTATTACATGTAACATAACTTTGTTCTAAATTTACATCATTTAAATTTAAAGAAATTATTTCTGTAACTCTCATACCTGTTGCATAAGCAAATTCTAGCATAGCTTTATCTCTAATTCCTTTTAAATCTATACTTTTTGGTTGTTCTAATAATAACTCTACTTCTTTAGATGTTAAAATATTAGGAACTTTCTTTTCTACTTTAGGTGATTGAACACCAATAGTTGGATCTTTTTTTATTTTTTTAGTTTTTAATAAAAATTGATAAAAAGATCTAATAGTAGCTAAATTTCTAG
Source organism: uncultured Clostridia bacterium (assembly GCA_947627185.1). Classification (GTDB taxonomy): domain Bacteria; phylum Bacillota; class Clostridia; order TANB77; family CAG-508; genus Scatovivens. The sequence goes on from CANQVF010000022.1 coordinate 6,686, forward strand.
ATATTGTAGAAGTCTTTTTATTCATTGTTTTTAAAGTTTCAAAGTATTTATCTATATCTTCATTATCTATTTTCAAATAATTTAAACTATTTTTATCTATGTATTCTTGATATTGCAAAATATCTCTTTTGTATGATTGTAGCGTATTAGCTGACAATTTTTTCTCATTTTCAAGAAATTCTAAAAAAAGTTTAATTTGTTTTTCCATTACAAAACCTCTCCAATCTATTTGTTTTTATAAAGTATAATTTACATAAGACATATATGTTATATCAAATATATTCAAAAAAGTAAATAGTTTTTAAATAATTTCTTTTAAAAATATTAATAAATTAGTAGAAATATAAATTTCTATAAAGCTTGAAATTATGGATAACATAATTGAAATCAACATAATAACAAAATGTCTTATTACTTCTTGTTTTAAATTTATAATCTTTTTATATACATTACTACATAATTTTATTCCGATTTTCAGATATTAAAAATAATGCAAATAAAAAAACTATATTTTGAAATAACAATGTTACTATAGAAACCAGAGTTCCCTGTCTTACTCCCAACACAGCAATTAATGCAGAAATAGTATATCCTAAACAAAATCCCTTATATAATATTAACAAATAAATAAATATAGCTCCAATTATTGTATACCCTAAAAACCATATTAATAATATTAATATAGAATTTTCTTTAATACTTAAAAATAATAAATTTAATTTATTAATGTTTTCCGAATTTTTAATATTATTAATTAAATCTTGAATATATGTATTTATTTCAGTAATTTGTGGTTCTTTAGAATTGTTTATAAAAATAATTCCACCTATAACTCCTATACAAAATACTATAGTAATTATAATAAAATTCTTTTTATTTTTGATAAAATAATTTAATAAAATATCTTTCATATCATACCCTTTATTTAATATTTATATTTATTAATTAATAAAGTGTATTCGATATTTTTTTAATTATTCTACTTTTCCGTAAACTCCTCCTCCACCTTCTACAATATGCATTTTTCCATCACGAGCAGAAATAATATTTTTAGCTATTTTTTCACCAACTACTGCTTCTATATCATCATTTGACAATTTGTGTAAAATTGTCATTTCTGTTCCAAAATGATCTAACAATTTTTCTATTGTTTTTCCTCCTAGTCCTGGAATAAATGTAAGAGGTATTTGATATATGTATTCTGGTCTAAAAGCTGGACTTTTTGTTTTTTCTTTATCTTTTATTATTTCAATTCTATCATAAACTCCCATAGTTATATTTCTGCTATCACAAGTATCACATTTTGTAACTGGTGCTTCTCCTTCAATTCTTTTATCACAAACTTCACAATAAGTTCTATGATATTTTCCAAGTTTAGGATCTAAACCATAATTTTTAACAATTTTTCTTCCATTTTCATTTTTAAGTGCCATAACAAATTCTTTAAAACTAATTCCATCTAATTTCATTTCATTATATTCTCTAGCAATTTTAGGAAGAGAATGTGCATCAGAATTAGTTAAAAATGTTTTCGTTTCTAATTCGCTTATTTTATCTGCTAAAAAAGTATCTGCACTTAATCCAAGTTCAATTGCAGGAATCCTATCATATTTTTCTTTAAAAATTTTTCTTAATGAATCTGTGCAATTTCCATAAAAACTCTTATGTGGTGTAAAACAATGAGCAGGAACTAGTATTCCATTATACTTATTAACTATATCAATAAGTTCATAAGCAGAAATATTTGCTCTTTGAGAACTTAATGTTATATTTTTTATATGTTTACTCATTTCATTTGAAAAAGCTTTTATATCTGCTAATTTTGGAAAATAACAAAGATTATGTGCACTTCCTGTTTTTCCTTCATCATTTATTTCAGATGTTTCTATTTCACTTCCTAAAATAATACAAACTTTATCTTTGTATATTATTCCACCATCTTCTATTTCATAAGCCTCTCCTGTTTTTAAGAAGTTTTCTATATCTTCTATTACATAAGGTGAAGCACAATCTATTATTCCAACTAAATTAATTCCTTTTCTTTCAACACATTCTTTAGCAATATTTGCAAAATTTAGACTTTTTGCTGCTGTTATTTTAATTGGTTTATTATTTTCGCTTCTTCCTATATGAACATGTAAATCTGCATATATATCGTACATATTATTTCTCCTATCACTTTTCCATATTTTTATACTAAAATTTTATTAATATTTGTATTATATTTCAAAATCTACTTTTTTTCAAATATATTTTATTTATATTTACAATCAAAATCTATATAAAAAAAGAGTGCTTAAAAGCACTCTTTCAAAGTAAATCTGTAAGCCGGGTTCTGTCGCGGATAGTCATTTATCTAGAATATATATTGCTATATATTTCAAGCCACTCAAAAAGAACAATGAAAATAAATAACGAGTAATTATTTATTTTCTCTTTAAGGTGTTGCTCCAGATAGGGTTTACACAGCCGATATATCACTATATCGCTGGTGAGCTTTTACTTCACCTTTTCACCTGAGCCTTAAATAAAGGCTGTTATTTTCTGTTGCACTTTCCCTAAGGTTACCCTCGCTTGACGTTATCAAGTATCATTACTCTATGGAGCCCGGACTTTCCTCTTATAAATCTTTTCAGATTTTACAAGCGACTATCCAATTTACTCTAATCTTTATTTTACTATCATTATAAATTTTAGTCAAGAAATATTTTATGTAAATTAACTTTATAATTAAAATTTTATTCTTTACTTAATATTTGAATTGCACATTTAATTCCATCAACTGCCGATGTCATAATACCACCTGCATATCCTGCACCTTCTCCACAAGGATATATTCCTTTTATGTTTGCTTCACCATATTCATCTCTTAGAATTCTTACTGGTGATGAACTTCTAGTTTCAACTCCTGTTAAAATACCATCAGCATCTGCAAAACCTTTTATTTTTTTATCAAACTCTAATATTCCTTCTTTAAGAGTAGTATTTACATATTCTGGTAATATTTCCTGAAGATTTGAAAAAGTAGTGCCTGGCATATAACTTGGTTTTACTTTTCCTAACTTAGTAGTTTTTTTATTTTCTAAAAAATCTCCAACAGTTTGTATTGGTGCATAATAATTTTTTCCACCTAATACAAAAGCTTTTTGTTCTAATTCTTTTTGAAAGTACATTCCTTCTAATACAAAATCACTTTTAAAATCTTTTGGTGTAACTTCAACTAAAATAGCACTATTTGCATTTTCTCCATCACGCAAAAATTTACTCATTCCATTTGTTACTATTTCCCCATCACTACTTGAAGAAGCAACAACTACACCACCTGGACACATACAAAAAGTATAACAGGTTCTTTCTTTTCCGTGATATACAAGCTTATATTCAGCTGGTGGAAGTTTTAATTTTGTTTTTGTACCATATTGAGAAACATTTATCATTTCTTGTTTATGTTCAATTCTAAGTCCAACAGAGAAATTCTTTTTTTCCATTTTAATATTTTTTTCATATAATTTTTCAAAAGTTTCTCTTGCACTATGTCCTATCGCAAAAACTGCTGTATCTGTTTCAATTATTTTTTCTACACCTTTATATTTTACTATTAAACTTGTAAGTCTATTATTTTGTATATTAAAATCTATTACTTTATGCTCAAATAAAAATTCTCCTCCTTTATCTATTATGTAATTTCTTATATTTGATACTACTTTTATCAAATTATCTGTTCCAATATGAGGTTTATTTACATACATTATTTGTTTTGGTGCTCCAAAATTTACAAATTCATGTAATACTTTTCTACAAAGAGGATCATTTGTACCAGTAGTTAATTTTCCATCTGAAAAAGTTCCAGCTCCACCTTCTCCAAATTGAACATTAGAATTTTTATCTAAAATCCCAGTAGTAAAAAATTTTTCTACATCTTTTTTTCTATCTTCTACCTTTTTTCCTTGTTCAATTATAATTGGTTTTATTCCATTTTGAACTAATATTAAAGCACAAAAAAGTCCAGCAGGACCTGCTCCAATTATTACAGGTTTTTGCATACTTTTTCTTTTAATATCTATATCTAGCTTAAAATTTTCTTTTTTTACTTCTTTTACATTTTTTAGTTTCTTTTCTCCAATGTACTCTATATCAATAGTGTAATTGTAATAAATGTTTTCTTTATTTCTTGCATCAATAGATTTTTTAAAAATAATATAATCTTTAACATCTTTAAAATTTATTTTATATTTATCGCATGCTTTTCTTAAAACATCTTCTTCTGACAAATCTTCATAAATTTTTATATTTTCTAATCTATACATTTATTTTCCTTTTATAATTGTCATATAAATTTTTTACTTTTACTCCACTTCTTTTTTCCATAATTCATGTTTGTTACAATATGCATAAATTGTAGAACCTGATATATATTTAAAATGTGCTGTTGCTTCCATTCCAGGTTTTAAATATTTAGTGCATTCTTTTTCATCTGAAACCATGCTAATCCATTCTATATAGTGCTCATCTTCCATAACATGATTAACTGTTACATATATTTTACCATCTTTTACTTCATAATTTGGTACATGTTTTTCAAAAGCAGCATCCACTGAATTTGGTACTATTGTTTCCATTGGTTTTCCGCAACATACAATATTGCATCCTTCATCCTTTAATACTTTTACCATCTCTCCACACATTCTACATTTTTTAATTACTAATTCCATTTTTTATCTTCCTTTCATTATTTATTTAATATATTATAACATTGTTTATGTTAAAACAATGAATATAAACACTAGAGAACTATTTATATTTTTGAGATTAATTTATATAAAATTTTTGCAACACTCTTAGACACACTTTCTAAATATGTAACAAAATCTATATGATTATTTCCATTTGGAGTATCCGAAATTCCTCTAATTACTAAAAATGGTACTTTATCTAACGTACATACTTGAGCAATAGCAGCTCCTTCCATTTCTACACATTCTGCTCCAAAATCTTCTCTAATTTTTTTAGATAAATTAGAATCTGTACAAAACAGATCTGCTGATGCAATTGTTCCAATTTTTATATTAAAATCTCTGTCTTTTAATTCATTTATTGTTTCATTGCAAAGATTAATCATTCTTTTATCTGAATAGAAAAATTTTCCTACATCACAAATTTCTCCTTTTTCGTAATTACCAGCACCTGTTATATCAAAATCATATTGTACCAATTTATCACCGATTACAATATCTTTTATATTCAGTTCTGCATTTGCACTGCCAGCAGATCCAACATTTATTATATAATTTATATTATATTTATCTATCATTATTTGAGTAGTTCTCGCTGAATTTACTTTTCCTACACCAGATTTTACTAACACACAATCTTTATCTCTAATTTTTCCTTTTAAAAATGTTAAATTAAATATTTTTTCTTCAGAAATCTCTTGCATAATTTCTTTTATAGCTGTCATTTCTTTTATTTCAGCAGCTATTATTCCTACGACCATTTTTATTCTCCTTCTCTATATATTTTTTAGTATATTAATATTAGTTTTGTTCTGATTTTCTATATGTTTGAGTTACTTTTTTACCATTGATAACTACTGGTATAGTTATTTCATCATTACTTATAATAGTTAATTCCTCTTTTCTGCCATTTGGAAAAAAGTTTGTTTCTTCTCCTTCAGTATAATACGATTTATCATAATTTATTTGAATTTTATTATCATCTATTTTATATGTGCCTTCTAAATAATAACTAGTTGCTTCAAATGTAACTGTATTATTTTCTGAAAAATAATATGTTGTAGTCTCTAAATTATTCGAATCTACAATTACAAATAATCCATCTATACGATACTCATTATTGCCAGAATTATTTGTGTTTTGATTACTAATATTATTTATAACATTATTTTCATTATTTGTATTTTCAATTTGCTCATTTACAATATTAGTTTTACTTAAACTTTCATCAGTTTGAAGTTTATCTAAATTTTTATTATTTATAAAGAAAATAGCTAAAAACAATAATATTATTATTAAGATTATTACAAATATTTTTTTCATTTTTACTCCTATCTAACTAATTACTAAATTTTTTAAATTTCTATATACAAATCTAAAATTATATTTGTATTTTATCATATCTTTTATAATATGTGTATAAAATTTTGCATTATTAAAATAAAAGAATGATTGCCCCAATTACGACAATCACTCTCCTAATTCATTTACTCAGCTTAATCATCTCTGAATCTAGCCGAGTTCCAATCGACATCACCCCATTTTTTTTCTCCAGGCTGTGTTCTAAGTAATTCCTTATGGAGTTCGCTTCCATTTTTGCAATATTTGCACATACTGGGTCTAAAGGGGATTGATTCTTTTTCGAAATCCTCAATGCATTTTTGACATACTTGATTAAACTGCTCAACTTTGCTGTTGTCTAACATTGTGATTCCCTCCTAATTTATAGTTTAATATATAATACACCATTTTTATAATTATGTCAACTTTTATTGTATTTACTATTATAAATAATTTATATTAATTTTTTTCAGATTCAAGTTTTATTTCTAAAAGTTTATTTTTTAACTCTGATTCAATTTTTACAAGTTCTCCTTCTGCAGCAAGCCTTTTTGCTTTTCCTTCACTATGAATTTGAATTAAATTATCTATTGTTTCAATTAAATCAGAATTTGTTTTTTGAAGTGTTTCAATATCTACAACTGCCCTTTCAGATTCTTGAGCAATTTGAATAGTACCTTGCTTTAAGATTTCACTGTTTGATTTTAACATATCGTTTGTAAGATCAGTTACTTTCTTTTGAGTATCTAAAGCTTTTTTTGAATTTGCTATACCTAAAGCTATAACAACTTGATTTTTCCAAAGTGGTATTGTATTTATTAAAGAACTTTGAATTTTATTTATTAATTCACTATCATTATTTTGAATTAATCTAATTTGTGGCGCCATTTGAATAGATATTATTCTTGTTGTTTTTAAATCATATATTTTTTTCTCAAATCTATTTATTGTATCAGACATATCTTTAACAGCTTGTGCATCTAATTGATCATTCGTTTCTTCTGCTTTCTTTTGAAGAGCTGGAAGTACAACTGTATTTAATTCTTCTAATTTCTTTTCTCCTGCTATAATATATAATGATAATTGTTTAAAATATTCTAGATTTTTTTCATACATAGTATCAAAAGTAGCAATGTCTTTTAACATTGTTAATTTTTGAGATTCTAACATTTTTTCAATTTTATCAATATTTGCTTCAACTTTATTGTATTTAGCAAGTATTTTATCAAATTGTTTTTTTGCTGAATTTAATATTCCAAAAATTCCTTTTTGCTCAGTAGTAATAGATGCTGCATCTCCATTAAATCCTTTTATTTCACTTACTAACGATGCAAGTAAATCACCAACTTCACCAGTATCTTTAGTTTTTACTTCTGATAAAACACTATCTGAAAATTTTGATATATTTGATTGTGCTGAAGCTCCATATTGTAAAATTTGTGCTGTATTTGTAGGATCTAATTTTTCTAAAAAAGAATCTATTGCTTGCTTTTCCACATTTGTTAATTTATTATAGTTTAGAGAATCCTCAATTTTACTTTCAGATATTTCTTCTCCTGTAAGAACTGTTGTTTCTATCTCCTTTTTATCTACTTTTTCTACTAGTTCTAAATTTAAATCTTCCATTTTTTAACTCCTTTTTTATATAATTTTTTATAAATTTGAATTAAATAAATTTCTTAGTTGATATATAACATCTTCAGAATCTGCATTAATACTAGCGGCTTCATTTATATTTGAAATTTCTCCTAATGCTGTGATATTTGCATTATAACCAATAGTATAAATTGGTATATTTAAGTTTTTAACAACTTTTGTAGCATCTTCTAATTTACAACCTACATTTGTTTCTCCATCACTTAAAACAAACATCATCATTTTTGCATCTGGTATTTCTTCTTTCTTCTCTAATAACATGTTTGTAGCTACCATGATTGCATCAAAAGTTGCTGTATTACCAGAAGCAGATAATCCTTGAATTGCATTATTAAAATATGAACGTTGATTTATATCAAATTGATTTATAGGTAATTCTATTGTAACATCAGAACTATAACTTACAAGTCCTATATAATTATTTTTATTTATATATTGTCCACCATTTATTAAAGATTTTTTTAAATTAGATAAAGGAGTACCAGACATACTACCTGAAACATCAGCTACAAAAACTGCTATAATTGGTTTTCCTGAATCCTTTTCTTCTTTCCATAATTGCTGAGCTTGTAAAATTGTATTTCCATCATATTTTGTTGAATCTGAACTTTCTATATTTTGATTGAATCCATAATTTCTTGCTAAGCTTTGTTGTTCTGATTCTAAAGCATATTTTGCAAATAATTCAATTAATTCTCTTTTTTCTTCTGAAATTGTGCCACAAGCATAAAGTGGATTATTATGAGGTATTCCAAAAGGTATAAAAGTATAATTATTTTTTAATGTTGGATCATTCTCATAAGTTTGATATTCCATAATAAATGCATCTAGAGAACCACTTTCTGCTGCAGATCTCATTTGCATTGTATTATATGATACAAAAGGGATATTTTCTTGGAATTTTTGAAATCCCTCTTTTGCATTTTCACTTAAAGGATTTTCTGAATCAAAATATGACAATGTTGATATTAAAAGATTTAAACCTGTAGAACTAGCATATGGATTTGTATAACCAAAAGATATTTCTCCATTTGTAGTTGCTTGAACTACTGCTGATAAATCTGCTTTGCCATATTTAGACTCTAAAGTTTTATATGTAGACTGAGAAATTAATATTCCTGCTGTATTTTGTACTAAAGAATCAGCTATTTTAGTTAAATTAACTGATTTTGCTTCTACCATAGCTGCCCATAATTCATTTGATGGAGCAAACAATTCTGGTACATATTTTCCTGAAACAATATAATCTACTGCATCTCCTGAAGAAATATTACGAACAGAAACAGAAACTTGTTTATCAGAAATTGTATATCTTTCATTATTGAAATTTTCCGCTACTTCTTTAAGCCATCCATCTGTTCCATCTCCACTTTTTTCAGGTGATGAAAAAATTTCTATATTTATATATCTATCACTATCTTCATTACCTTTTACTGTTAAATCATATTGATCAATATCTGGTAATTCATCTTTTAATGTTGTTTGTCCAAGTGCGATATTTGATTTTGTAGGGGTTGCATTTGTTACATCTATTCTCTTTAAATAATTTTTTAAATATCCAATAGATTTTTCTTCTGGAGTTTTTCCTACTTGTTGTGTTATTAGAATTCCTCCAATAACTATAATTAAAAAAATTGCAACTAAAACTAAAAAATTTTTTTTGACATTATTTTCTTTTTCCATTTTAAAATTCCTTTCTGCTTATAAAGAATCATTTTCTCCTCTTAGTACTTTTAATGAATTTGTCATATCATTTAAAACTTGACTTAAAGAGTCATCTGATGATGTATCATCCATTTGAGAAACTTCTGTTAATAATTTATTAAATTCTCCTAAAATGTTTTCATTACTATCTAGTAATTTTTGAATATAAACTTTATATTCTTTTTCCATACTATTTCCAATATCTGAATCAAAAATTGCAATTCTATTTAAAATTTTTCGAATATTATTAAATAAAAAATTTGAAGCTTGATTAGCTAAATCAGTTAAAGCTGTGAAATGTTCTTGATTATTTTGTTCTAAAATTTCACTTAAAACATTCCTTTTTCTAGACATTGCATCTATTTGTGTTAATGCCTCTTTTACCTGATCATAAAAAGGTGAATTTTTTCCCAATTTTGATTCTAATGCTTCTTTATAATCATTTGAACTTTTTAATTTATCTAAATCATATCCATATTTTGCAGCAGTTGAATGTGTTACATACATATATCCAAATACAAAACATAAAATATTTATCAAAATTAATATGCAAAATAATAAAGGATTAGTATCAAAAGATATTGCTAAAATTGCTGGAGAAAATAGTATTATATCTAATATTGACATTATAATTATTGCTATAAGTAGTCTTACAAAAGTTTTATTACTCATTTTATATAGAACCTCCTTCTGTCATTAAATCTATTTTATCATAATGCATTTTTGTTTTCAACATATTTTATATTGTAATATATTATTTAAACATTCATAAAACAATTTTATTTATTTTAACATTTCATTTAATTAATTTCGTACATATTTCCATCAATATCAAATACTACATACTCTGCAAATTCATCATTAAAAATATTAACAACATTTACTGCATTTTTTATATAATCATAATTTTTTATATTTATACCATTTTCTAATTCTCTAGATAACATAAATATGCTTTTTATAGAACCATCATATCCAAGCATTACAAGATCTGAACAACCGCCATTTCCTATTTCACACATATATATTTTGGCAATATCTTTGGCAACTTCATATTCTTCTCCATATTTAGAATATAAACTACAATTTTTACTCATTTTAAAATAAACAATACCATTTTTTAATTCAACCCAAAAATTATCTATATCTATAGTAGTAAGAACCATCCTTCCATCATTTTTTTGGTTATATTTATCTAAATTATTTTTATAATTTTCCATAAAAGATTGAAAACGTTCTTCAGTTGTTGTAGCAATATTTTCATTATTAATAACATCATTTTCATCATCTTTTTTAACTTCATCAATTTCTTTAAGTTCAACATTTTCTTTATTAGAAAATGTATTTTCTAAATTTCCTATTTTACTATTTAACTCTTCAATAATTGCATCGTTTTGTTTATTTCTAAAATAGTTTTTATAGATAAGAAATGCCATTGCTAAAATTATCACTATAAGTAAAATTATTATTAAAGTCATTTTTGAATTATTTTTTTCTTCCATTTTTTTTCTCCTTTTTCATATTTTACAAATTTTTAATCTATAATATTTCTTTCTATTGATATTAAATTTAATATAAAATGTATAAATTTTCAAGTATTTTAACAAAATAATTGATATACAATGTGATCTAATACTTCTCTTTTAAATTTTTCTACCAAATATTATTGTAAAAGCCTGTATGGAAAACAATAATTTCATCCATACAGGCTTTTATTAATTCGTTTTTGAGGTATAACTATTTATTTGTTCTTGAATTTTAGAATAATCTTTCTCGCTTGAAGTGATACTTTCCACCCATTTTTTAAACTCTTTTAAGTATGGCTCATTAATTTCCTCATTGTTAAGGACATCTAATTTTGCCTGCTCAAACATTTCTTCTTTTTCACCTTCAGCCATAATACAAACTTCTAAACGTATTAATGCAGCTACAAAACAAAATCTTTTTGAACCATTTTCCATTTTTTTGACTTCTACGTATTGTTCCCATTGATCCATACCTTGTATTTTTTTATATATTTTATATGTATGGTACCAAGTAACAATTTGTTTTACAATTGGTAATGATAAAAACCTAAGCTTGATTTTTTCTAATGTTGCCCACCGATAATACTTATTTGTGAGCAATCTTTTTAATGCTTTCATAGTTCTTTACCTCCTAATATAATGTTGAAAAAATAATAAAAGCAAAGGAGCCAGCCAAAGCTGACCCCAATGTTCCAAGACGTGCAATGCTTGTCAAGGAAATGACTTACTTCCGAATGGAATCCCAGCGGGCAGCAAGTGCATAATCCATAATCTTCTCACCGTTCGAGAACGGAACAAACAGACCAGACTTGCTATATCCAGCAGCACTCAATTCGTCTACTATACTATATCCTTTTGCCACATATGTCATGCCATCACGGTACACAAACACAACACGACCGTTGTTGTAGCAGAATTTGCCAATCTTATCGGCTGCAGTGTAGTCAAGACAGCAGTTAGCGAGCACTGGATAGTACGTATCCTCAAAGTAGGGATGCTTAACACGAACGCCCTCGATGGGCATCTTGAAACACCTGCTCAGAGTCTCATCACTGATAGCACCAATGTGATGTTTGTCCGCAAACTCATTGCAGTCTTTGACAAAATTGTCCCGGCGAACCTGCTCGGCCTTCATCCGCAGATTGTTCCACTTAAACTGTTCAAATTTAGGATAATCCCCATTGCTGAACGGTACGTAGAAATGTTTCTCGCAGAAACCAGCGGAATGAAGTGAACACATCAAGTTCCTAGTGTACGGAGCAACGAATACCTCATTATCGGAAATAACACTAACCGTTGAGTTATTCACTGCAAAGCAGCCATTGAACTTCGGTGTCAGTTCCGAGATGTTGAGAGGCTCCTCACTTGAATACTGTGGCCATACGGCAATCATACCATCATAGACCCGAATAGCTCCTTTCTTCAGAGAATCCATTACATTGTTGTTAGCCATTTTTTTACCTCCTTAAAATTTTTTGTTGTCGAGCAATCATGATGCAAAAGCAAACATGGAAGCTCATTAAAAAATGGTTACACTTATATTATACCATATTTACATAATTTTGTAAATTGTAGACTTTTTTTAAAAAGTAGCTACTCAACATTCTATTAAAATAATTCTACTTTATATTTCATTATTTATTATTTATTTTCTTGCAACCAACCATAAGCTTAATCTTCAGTAAGTTCTTCATATTTTTAGTCAAAAAAGGCTGTTTCTTTTAAAACAATTTGATGTTATTTTCACAGTTATTAATATGTAATTTCATTATTATTTATACTGTCAATAATTTTGTTCCAAATAGTACTGATTTTCCCATATATTACAATTGATATCTTGTCCATATATTTTTTAAACACACTTTTATAAATTATTGAAGCTATCACTGCATAACTTAATATTATTACAAAAAATACAAAACACCAGCCAAGCAAATTGGTATATGAGTAATTATCTAAAATATATTGAAAAAAATCAAAACGTATATAATTTGTCATTACTCCATTATAATGGTAAATAAAAATTAATAACGACAAACTTGAGAAATAATTAATAATCCTATTATTAAAATTTTTATTTAACGCAATACCAACACTTCCCAATGCTATTAAAATAAATAACGGATTAATAAATTGATTCCATCTTGAATACAAACCTTTTCCAGTCTTTACAGTTATGTAACTAGATAATATGTTTATTGCCATTTGACATACCAAACATAAAATAATTAACCTTATAGAGATTTTTTTATTCATAAACTTTTTATAAAAACCACTTCTTTTTATATATGCTGTAATAAAATAAATAGTAATAAACCCTATTATTTTAGAATAATAAAATCCATTATTTTTTAAAACAAAGTATATACAGCAATACATTACAAATAAGCATGCAGTTAATGAACATAATTTTTTGTTGTCCAACTTATCCATAACTATATTCAAAACTGGATGAATTGCATATAGCAAAATATAGCATGATATAAACCAGCTATTACCAAATATTATTGGAGTAAGTTGCTTAATAGTATCTAATGTCGAAAATCTATACCCTGCAATATAAGCAACACCCATTGTAACTATACCTTCAAAAAATACATCTCCAAATAATGTTGCAATTTTTTCCCCTTTTGCTTTTTTACTATCAATTAAAAACCATGATGAACAAACTAAAAAAATACAATTCGCAATTTGCCCTAAGTTATGCATAATTTGAATAACAAACATTTGAAAATTTGTTCCATAATCTATATTTATAGCACTACTATATTTATTTATATCGCCCTCAGGCATACAATGTGATAGCACAACAAGTATTATTGCTATAATTTTAATTAACTCTATAGATGAATTACGAACTTTTTTATTTTTATCTTCTAAGTCATTATACGTGTGTGTGTGTGTGTGTGTGTTACTCTCCCAACTGTTTTAGAGTTTTCCATTTTGCATACTTCCTTTCTTAATTTTATATAAATAACATTAACTCTTACTTATATAAATAATAAATTAAGCGTATATATTGATATAACTACAATACATACACTTATTTTTTTGGTGCTGATGGTGGGACTCGAACCCACATGGTTTCCCGCAGCATTTTGAGTGCTGTGCGTATACCAATTTCGCCACATCAGCATATTTTTATCTTTCAAATTGCACAATTATATTAACATATATTTCTTTTAGTTTCAAGTTTTTATTGTAATAAATTATAATTTTTCATGTAGGTTAGTCAAACATATGTCACACTTTTTTGAAAAATATATAGTTTGAGTACCTTATATTGTTAATAACGATTC
>CANQVF010000023.1 GCA_947627185.1 uncultured Clostridia bacterium
ACTATTTTTTCCTCTTTTTTCTATACTCCCAGCCATTACTTATTTCACCTCCTTTCAAGTATGCCTATGGGTGGGAGAGAGTAAATATTTTATGATATTATATATTATTTTTAGAAAAATTACCAGCTTTTTTTGGCTATTTTATGCCTGTTTCAAAGATTACACTAAAATTCATAAAAGAATATATATGAAACATAAAAATACTAGATGAAATGTAATATAAAATAAATTATCAAAAGATGTCGAATATTATTGTAAAAAAGATAAGATAAATTATTGTAATTTCATGGAAAAAAATAAAATAATATGTTATAATTTCTGTATTACAAAAGAGAAAGTGGAAAATTGTCTACTTTCTTTTTTATTATCTTAAGCATTTTTAATAATAAAAGGAGCGAAAATGAAAGAAAAAAATATAATTGAAAGTGATAGTACAGATAATACAGAGGCAGAGATTAATAATTCTACAATATTTGTTAATAATCCAATAAATGATGATAAACAAGATGTATTAGGAATAAAAACATATGTTAATAGAATTAATCAAGCAATTGATGATGGAGCAAATATAATAGGTGTTATTGGTGATTATGGAACTGGAAAATCAAGCTTAATTGAATTAATAAAAAGAAAACACAAGAATTCAATAAATATTAATATGTGGGGAAATGAGAAGCAAGAAAAAAATGAAACAATAATACATTCATTAACTAAAAGCTTTCTATTTCAAATGAGCATGGGAAAAGATGAAACATTTGCAAAATATATTAGTAAAAAATTAAGCAAAAGTTATGGAATGTTATCAATAATATTATCCGATAAAAAAATCTTAAAAAACTTAATTTTACCAGGAGTTCTTTTTTTAATATATTTATTATTAAACACTATGCCAAGCAACATATATGAAAGCTCAATGTACTTAAATTTACATCATATAATTGACTTTACTAATTATGAAGTATGGAAGAATTTTATAATAATATCATATACAATATTAATAAATTTAAAAATTCCTATATTAGGACTGGCAATTGGGGTATTAGTGAAAACATTATTCGACAAATCAATTCTATTTTCATTATGGGATTCACAAGGAAAAAGAGAACCAAATGAAAATGATCTTTATGATATTTATATAGAAATAGCAAATAAAATAACAGAGAATCTTAATGATGGAGAAAAAAGAATAATAATTGTTGATGATTTAGATAGGGCAAATAATAAAAAAGATGTAAAAGATTTTATAAAAGAAATATATAAATTTAATAGTGTTTTAAAAGATGAAGTAAAGCAAAAAATAGTATTTATATTTGAAGTTAAATCAGAAGAATCACTTGAAAACTTGGAAATTGAAACAAAATCTTCTACAACGAATACTCCAGGAATGCCATTAAAAAAAGCAGAGCCTTATAAAAATGAATTATATAAAAAGGTATTTTATTTTAAAGTTAATTTAAATACAATACATTATAATGATTATGAACCAATTCTATTAGAACTATTAATTCAAAAGCAAAATGAAGGTAAGAAAATATTAGATATGCAAATAGAAAATAAATTGCCAGAAGAATTTTCATACATAATAAAAGGTGAAAATTTAACAATAAGAGATATTAAAGAGAGGTTAAATAGAAGTTTTGAAATATATGAGAATTTAATAAAAAAAAGTAATAAAAATTCTAATACAATTCAATATCAAAAATGTGCCTTAGTTGCTTATTTAGAAAGTGAATATCCAATAGAGATGTTAGAGCTTAAAAGGCAGGAACAGAAATTTAATGAAATATTAGAAAAAGCATATAAATATAAACAAGAAAATGTTACTCTTAAAGAAAGAAAATTAAATATTAAATCATTAATTGGAACATTTAATGATAATAATGAATTTTCTTTAGAAATTGCCGAAATGATAGCAAATGATTTGATAGATGAAGACTTTAGATTATACTTTTATAATTACCCTAATGGTCAAAGAATAAAAACAAGCGACGAGATATATGTTGAAAATATAATTCTATATCCAAGAAAAATTGAAGAAATTGATAATGAAAAAATAAAAAGAGCTATAGAAAAAGATAAAAACATAGTTTATAAATGTTTAGAAAGAAGGATGAATTTTAAATTACCATTTGACAAAAATATTTTTGAAAGCGAGATTTTGTATGAAATTGCTTTGAAAAGTTTTTATGCTAAAGTATTAGAAACTTTGAAAGAAGAAGTTAAATGGAATATGCAAAATATTGAAGATTCCGGTGAAATAATTAGAAAAATTAATAATTATAAAGTTGATTCAGAAAAAATATTAAAAGAATATGCTTTATTTTTAAAAGAAGATTTTAAACAGTTAACAAAAGAAGAAATAATTAAAGTAAGAAAGAAAATAATAGAAAACACACAAACTAGGTATATATTGTGTTTTAGGGATATTTTTGTAAATCACAATATTCCTTTAATTACAGAAGAAGAATTAAATATGATTGATAATATAGATAATAAGTTACAATTAATTAATGAAAAGATTATAGATTCAAAGAATATTCAATATATAATAATAGCTCTTAATAAAGAAAAACTATCAGAAAATAATTTTGATAAAGCATTAGAGATTTATAAAGGAATTAGTAATAATATAAAGTTAAAAACTATAGCAAGTAATATTCTAGAATTTTTAAAGAAAAATAATAAAAAAGATGATTTGTTATTTGATGCTATTTCAGAAGCTTTTAGAAACGATAGAGAAGCAGTACAGGAGACTCAAATTGTAAGTTATTTGAACAATTTGAATAAAGATGAAATATCAGATAAATATCTAGAAAATATTGAGTTAATGCAAGTAAAAGAACAATTATCAAATGATATACTTAATCTATTAAAAGATCATGAATATTATGAAACATTGTGGATTAATTTAATTAAACAAAATAGATGTAATGAACTTCAATTAGTAAATGATATTGAAGAAAAATTAAAATTGGTAAAAAACATATATTCTATAATTGGAAATGACATAATTCTGCTAAGAAAAGAAGTAATTATACAAGAGTTATATTTTCAATATAAAAGTTTATTTTTTAAACCTTATCCTATTATATCAAAGGAAGAGATAGATATTTTAGAAAATATCCAGAAAATGAAAGAATTAATTGATTTTAGCAATATATCGGAAAGTGAAATAGAATATATTGTTGATAGAATTAATAGAATAGATTATAATTCTAAAGAATTAATAGATATTTTAGAGATGCTTGATCAAAATGTTACCAATAGTATTAAAGATAGAGATTTAATAAATTCATTTTTTGGTAAATTACAAATAAGCCCAAATAATATTATAGAATTAAGTGATGAAGACAGGACCAAAATATATAAAATTTTAAAAACCCCTCTAATACTTTCAAATTATGATAAAGCAATAGAATTTTCTAGAAAGATAGGATATATTATCAGGGAAATAGATGTGTTATTATATGATTTTATAATTAGTAATTATGAAGCATACTTATCTGATTATGTAAAACTTATAAATGAGTTGGATATTCCAACAGAACAGACTATAAAAAATATTATAGCATTGATGTCAAATAATAAAGAATTTGAATTAAGTGATGAAATCTTAAAAGTATTGTTGAACAAAGAAAAATATAAGGAATATATTATAGGGAAAACAATTAAAGAGGATAAACTAATTTTGGAATTAGACAAAATAGAGTTAGAAGATTACATAGAAGTATACAATAATAGTAAATATGCTTATGAAATTATGCTAAAAAGTGAGAAATTTAAAAAGCAAGTAATAGATAATAATTTATTTGATAAAATAAAGAAAGAAAAATTAAAAGATTTTTACGAATATTCATATTCTATAGACTTTGTAAGATATTTATTTAATACATTATCAAAAGATGAAGTACTAGAATATGTAAAAAATAATTTAAAATGTGAAAAATCTGAAAGTTATAAATTAAGAAACTTAATTTGTGAAGATTCATATATTTGGATTATAGAAAGTGAAGAAT
This sequence comes from uncultured Clostridia bacterium, assembly GCA_947627185.1. GTDB lineage: Bacteria > Bacillota > Clostridia > TANB77 > CAG-508 > Scatovivens. The sequence goes on from CANQVF010000023.1 coordinate 4,017, forward strand.
TCTATGAAATAGTAAAAAATATTCTACCGGATTCTTCAGATAAGAGTCAATTAACTAGGATGAGAAATAAATATTTTAATAATAAAAATGCAAAATCAAGACCAGCGACAGCTTCATAAAAGATTATAAAAGCAAATAACCAGATAAAATTAAAAAAACGACAAGTGTTCTTGTCGTTTTTTATCATATATATTAAGAATTTTTATTTTCTTTCATCCACTCAACCAACTCACTTTCGTTAATTTCATTATTATTAAATTCTTTAATCTTTGATTTAGCAAGGTGTTTCCAATTCTCAAAGTCTAATTTAACTTTTTCATCTTCTGACCTTTTAACTTGCATTAATCTTCTTTGGTAATTATTTCTATATAGTTTTATTCCGTTTACTGATTTTCGTTTTTTAGTATATGAATTAGAAGCACCTACTACTTTACAAGTAACATCATCTTCATAATAGATAATATCACAATATTTCTCATTATTCTTAGCAGGAATAAAATATTTACCACAATTTTTACAAGTTTTAATTTTTACATTCTTATTTGAAGCTATTTCTGCTAATGAAACATATAAAATATTTGATAAATATTGTGTATGAAAAACAGCACTATCATCTATATTAATTACTCCACTATTCAAGTGTTCTCGTACTATTCTGGGTGTTATAGTTTGTGAAGTAATATTAAGTGTATCATGTGCAAAAAATTGAAAATAAAACACTTCAATATTGTTAGAATATTTAAATAGATTATTATATATAGCATAAGTAAGATATTTTTCAAAAGGAGAAAAGTTTTTATCTTTTAAATTATTATTTATGTTATACATATAGTTAATACAATTTTTTATTAAATATTGTAATTCTTTTAATTTACGTTTAATTTTAATAAAAATTGGTTCATAAGTTTTTACAAAATCATCTTTTGATTTAAATAGTTTCAAATTAGGAATATCTCTATAAAATTCCCCTAAAATTGAAAAGCCATAAAAGCAAAAGAAAGTAGTGTAAGCAGTTTCAAATGATGAAAAATTAGCATTAATAAACCTAATTAAAAAAGTACCATAATTATCCTCAAATGGTTCTTTAAAATTGGAAGTAGTAAAATAAATATCTCCACCGACATCATTAGAATTAAGAATAACATTAGGAAATCTGTTATTAGAATCACGATTTATAGTAGTTTTATATAAACTTACAGAAGTTGTATAAAACTCTTTTCTTTTTGATCTATTAAACCATATATTAAAACTATTTTTAACTGGGATACTATTTTCTCGTAGCACAAAAACACCTCCAAATAGCAATATAAAATAAAAAGTAAAATTGCTAACAAGTTATTAAAATTATACAAAAAATGTACAAAAATTGCAATAATTTTACAAAAAATAGTAGCTGAAACCATTGAAAATACTATAAAAAATAAAAAATGCTAAAAAAATTAAAAAATTTTTTTTAAAAACCACAAAATTCTGCGGTGTAGTGGGCCTATATAGTAGAAGGGAAGAAAAATAAAATTCTCTCTTTGAGTAAAAATGAAAGGAGATGATGTAACCATGGAAGCAGAAATTAAAAGGACCACACTAACGATGAAAGAAGCATCAGAGTATTTAGGAATATCTTATTGGCTAATTAATCAACTAGTAAGAAGAAAACAAATACCATGCTGTAAAGTTGGTGGCAAATATTTATTTAGGGTACAAGCACTAGATGAGTATTTAAGAAATATGGAACAGCAATCTATTAATTAGATTCTAAAGAAAGCGAGGAAAGGAGGATATGTATAGTTTACAATGGTTAAAAGTAGAACTAAAAATATTTTCGAATAGAAAAATTCAAATATTATTAAAAGAACAAGATGGAGATACATATTTCAGAGTTTGGATTCAATTATTAACTATTTCTATGGAATGTAATTGTGAAGGGAGATTAGTAATAGGAAAAGATATACCAATGACAATAGAAAATTTTTCAAAGATTATGGGAAAATCTAAGAAAAAAATTGAAAAAATTATTAAAAAATTTCAAGAATTAAATATGTTAATTGTAGAAGATGGAGCATATAAAATTAAAAATTGGGACAAGTATCAAAGTATTGAATCATCTGAAAAGTATAAAGAACAAAACAGATTAAGACAACAAAAATATCGTGAAAAATTGAAAAGTGAAAAAGAAAAAAGTAACGTTATAATAACGGAAAATAACACACAAGAAAATAAAAATATATTAGAAGAAAATATAATAAAGAACAGAAAGGAGAATGAGAATATAAATGGCTTTAGAGAATACAAAATATGATTGTAATAAAAAGAATTTGAACAGTAAATGTAAGTTTTGTGGAAAAGATTTAAAACCAATAGGATTAGATTATTTATATGTCAATATATCTCCAGAATTTATTGAATATGAAAGGTGTACTTGTGAGAAGTCTATAAATTATTGGAAAGAAATTGATATGAAAGATCAAAAACAGAAAAAAAGACAGCATTATAAAGAAATCATTAATCAATTTTATTCACAAAATTATATAAGTAAAAGGCTTAAGGAATATAAATTTGACAATTTTAAAGTAACAGATATTAATAAAAAAGAAGTAGAAATTGCAAAAGATTATACAAATAAATGTATTAATAATAAGCTAGAAAATGGACTAATTATTACTGGAAATTCTGGAGTAGGAAAAACACATTTAGCAGCATCAATTTCAAATGAATTAATAGAAAAAGATATTTTAGTTTTGATTGGAAGATTAACATCATTATTAGATATGATAAAAGAAACTTTTAAGGATAATTCTAAGTCAAAGAACGAATTAATTGATTTGTTTTCAAATTTAGATATGATAGTGATAGATGATTTAGGAACAGAAAAAATAAGTCAATGGGCATTAGATAAGCTATACACAATTATAGAAAATAGAAATGAAAATAAGCTACCAATTATAATTACAACTAGATTTAATAAACAAAATTTATTGAATCGATTTTATCAAAGTAATGATAAAGATTTATCAAATGCAATCATCCAAAAATTGTATCAAATGTGTTATGGAATTGAACTAAAAAAATATGATGAAAATGAAAAAGAAAAAGTTAGCACAAGCAATCAAACTAAATGCTAACTCAAATAATAAACTAAATCTATTGTAATATATTTTTTAGCAAAAGTAAAGCAAAAAAAGTTCAAGTTTTTATTCTTAAAATTTGAACTTTTTTCAAAATATTTTAATTAAAAACTAAATAAAAAATATAAAATTTTGGAACAAAAAAATCCCTCGGAGAGCAAAAAAGGTTTTAGGGCATTTTGCCCTAAACGGCAAAAATGGTGTCAAGACACCAAGCTGGCGAATATTAGGTACTAAAAAATACTACCTAAAATTCGAGCAAAATAAATTTTGCTAATTATTAATGCTTCGTAAACTAGCATTAATAAATTTTTATAATAAGGAAGTGATAAAAATGTGGAGAGATTCAGAGCAAGTTTTTGATAGTATTTTTCTATCGTATAATAAAATCTTAAGTAGGTTTCATTCATTAGGAATAACTACTAAACATGGAAAAGAAATAAAGCATGTAGATTTAAGAAAAGCAATAGATGTCATGCTAAAAAAACATCCAGCTTGTAGATGGAGAAGTGAAAAAATAAGAAGTAGAAAATATTTTGTTTTAGTTGAAGGATATGCATGGCTGAATCAAGTGTATTTTCAAAAAGAAAAATCTTTGATAGATGCTGATGTGGATTTTTTCAAAAATAGAATTAAGCAATATGAAGAATTATTGAAAATAGAGCATAAGGAGAACTGGTGGAATGAAAATATGGATATAAAACAATTGTGTAAGTATTTCAATAGAAAAGATATTACTGTTAGAAAAGCAATTAAGAAAATGTGTGATTGTGGCTTTGAAAAATATAAGTTTTTAAGTAATAAAAAAGTAGTAATTTCTAAAGAAGGAGTAGAATGGATTTGTAAAAATGTATTTAAGCAAAAATATTTGGAATTATTAGAAGAATATAAAATGGAGTTAACAGAGTTATATATCGAAGAAGGTTATCCGTATGATAATTTTTTTCATAAAAATTAAAATTGATGAATCGAAAAATAGTATAAAGTGTAGAATGTTTTTTTATTTTATGGTACAATGGTTGTGGAAAATTAATGTTATCCAAAGTTATTGTATTTATGGGGGCCAATATATGACTAAGGAATATGAAAGTGAAGCAATGCTTGAAGAAAAGTTAATAAAACATTTAGAATTATTAGGATATTCAAGAATTAATTTAAATAATTTAAATGATGTAAAAGAAAATTTTAGGAAACAAGTAAATGCTCATAATATTGAAGAACTAAAAGGAAAAGAACTATCAGATAGAGAATTTGATAGATTATATACAATGATTACTGGAAAAGGTGTTTTTGCTAGTAGTAAAATTCTAAGAGAAAAGCAATTCTTAGAAAGAGACAACGGAGAAAAAGTATATATAGAATTATTCAATAATCGACAATGGTGCAAAAATATATATCAAGTTTCAAATCAAATAACAAGTATTACAGGTGAAAAAGAAACAAGATATGATGTAACGTTATTTATTAATGGATTACCTTTAATTCAAATAGAGCTAAAAGCGAGAGGAAAAACACTAAAAGAAGCAGTAAATCAAATAGAAAGATATAGAAGAACTTCGTATAAAGAGTTATATAAATTTATACAAATATATGTTGTTAGCAATGGAGTAAATACAAAATATTTTGCCAATACAGATGGAGAAATAAACTTTGGATATACATTTTTCTGGACAGATGAAGAAAATAATAGAATCAGTAATTTAAGTGAATTTTCAATGTATTTTTTAGAAAAATGTTTTGTATCTAAAATGATTGCTAGATATATGGTTATAAATGAAACAGATAAACAGCTAATGGTAATGAGACCATATCAAGTTTATGCTGTAGAATCATTGGTTAAACAAGCTTTAGAAACTAATAATAATGGCTATATATGGCATACAACAGGATCAGGAAAAACATTAACATCTTTTAAAGCAAGTCAAATATTAGCAAATGAACCTAATATAAAGCAAGTATTTTTCTTAGTTGATAGAAAAGACTTAGATACGCAAACATTTGATGAGTTTAATAAATTTGAACCAGGATCAGTAGATTTTACAAATAGCACATATAGACTAGTAAAAAATATACAAGATTCCAGTAAACCACTAATTATAACTACAATTCAGAAGATGGCTAATGCAATAAATAGTCCAAGATATGCTGAACTAATGGAAAAATATAGAGATGAAAAGGTTGTATTTATTATAGATGAATGTCATAGAAGTCAATTTGGAGATATGCATAAAGCTATAAAAATGCATTTTAACAAAGCACAATATTTTGGTTTTACAGGTACACCAAGATTTATTGAAAATAAAAGTCAAGATGGAAGAACAACAGCAGATATATTCGAGAAATGTTTACACAAATATTTATTAAAAGATGCAATTAATGATGGAAATGTATTAGGGTTTTCAGTAGATTATTATAAAACAATAGATGCAAATTTAGATAAGATTGATTATGTAGAAGTCGAAGGAATTAATACAGAAGAAGCGTATATGGCGGATGAAAGAATAAATAATATAACTGAAGGAATACTTACAATGCATCCACTAAAAACAAGCGACATGACTTATACAGCAATATTTGCAACAGCAAGTATTCCACAGTTAGTAAAATATTATAATTGCTTTAAATCTAAAAAAACAGATTTAAAAATAGCAGCAATATTTACATATGGACCAAATGAAGATTATGAAGGAAAAGATGAACTTTCATGCGAAAGCCTAGAAAGAATAATAGAGGATTATAATAAAACATTTGATACTAATTATTCAGTAAACACATTTGACAGCTATTTTAAAGATGTGTCTAAAAGAGTAAAGAATGCAGAAATTGATATTCTAATTGTTGTAAATATGTTTTTAACTGGATTCGATAGCAAAAAATTAAATACATTATATCTTGACAAATCATTAAAATATCATGATTTAATACAAGCATTCTCAAGAACAAATAGAGTAGAAAAAGCAACTAAAACGCAAGGAAATATAGTAAGCTTTAGAACAACAAAAAAAGCAGTTGACAATGCAATAAGAATTTTTTCAGATACAAGTGATCCAGATGAAGTGTTATTGAAACCTTATGAATATTATAAGAATAAATTCATAGAAGTTGCAAAACAACTAAAAGAAATAGTTCCAACAGTAGAATTTGTAGATACAATTCAATCAGAGGAAGAAAAGAAAAAATTTATAGTTATATTTAGAGAGTTAACTAAAATATTAATTAAACTTAGAATATTTAGAGAATTTAATTTTACAGAGGAAGAAGTTGGAATATCACATCAAGAATATTTAGACTATAAAAGCAAATATCTTGATTTAGCAACAGGAAAAGAAGCACAAAACAAAGTTAGTATATTAAATGATATAGATTTTGAATTGGAATTAATGTATACAGATAAAATAAATGTTGATTATATATTAAATTTAATGAAGTCAATAGATTTAGCAAATAAGGAACAAACTGATAAAGATATTAAAGAAATTTTGAATAAGTTAGAAAATGCAGACAATAAGGATTTAAGATTGAAATCTGATTTAATTAGAGAGTTTTTAAATAAAATTATACCAACTCTTAATGAAAGTGATTCTGTAGAAGAAAATTACTATAATTTTATGGATGAACATAGAAAAAAAGAAATAGAAGATGTTGCAAAAAAATATGATATTGATATTGAATTATTAAACGACATTATAGGTGAATATGAGTATTCTGGAATTTTAGATACAGGAAAAATAAAAGAAAAAATTGATAAGCCATTAATAGAGAAAGTCAATATAACTAGATCAATTAAAGAATTTATAGAAAATTTAATAAATAGATTCAAATAAAAGGAGAAGGAAAAATGAATGTAACAGAAAAACAAAATAAACAGCAATCAGAGTTACACTCAAAATTATGGAGTATGGCAAATGATTTAAGAGGAACAATGGATGCTTCTGAATTTAAAAATTATATATTAGGATTAATATTTTACAGATTTCTATCTGAAAGATTGGTAAATTATATAGAAGAAAAACTACTAAATCAAGATAAGCTAACATATGAAGAAGCATGGAAAAAAGATGAATATAGAGAAGCAATTATTGAGGATTTAACTAAGGATAGTGATGTTGGCTATGTAATAGAACCAGAATATTTATTTTCGAATTTGATAAAAAAGATAGAAACAGGAAATTTTGATGTATCCATATTAAATAAGGCAATTAGCAAAGTTTCTGAATCGACATTTGGGAATGCAAGTCAACATGACTTCGAAAATTTATTTGAAGATATGGATTTAAATTCATCTAAATTAGGTAGGGGAGAAAAAGAAAGAAGTAAATTAATAGGTACAATAATGCAAAAAATTAATGATATAGATTTTGCATTTGAAGATACAGAAATAGATGTATTAGGAGATGCATATGAATATCTTATAGGACAGTTTGCAGCAAGTGCTGGTAAAAAAGCTGGAGAATATTATACTCCACAACAAGTTTCTAACATACTTGCAAAAATAGTAACAATGGAAATAAAAGACTTAAAAAATGTATATGATCCAACCTGTGGATCAGGTTCATTACTATTAAGAGTTGCTAGACAAAAAGATGTAAAAGTAAGTGCTTTTTATGGACAAGAAAAAGTTAGTACAACATACAATTTAGCTAGAATGAATATGTTACTTCATAGAGTACCATTTAATAGATTTGATATATATAACGGAGATACTTTGGAAAATCCATATGAAGAACACATGCAAATGAGATTTCAAGCGATAGTTGCAAATCCACCATATTCAGCTCAATGGTCAGCTGATGAAAAATTTATGAATGATGAAAGATTTAGTGCATATGGAAAATTAGCACCAAAATCAAAGGCGGACTATGCTTTTATTCAACATATGATTTATTTACTAGATGATAATGGTACTATGGCAGTAGTATTACCTCACGGAGTATTGTTTAGAGGGGCTGCTGAAGGTATTATTAGAAGATATTTAATAGAAGAGAAAAATTACTTAGATGCTGTAATAGGATTACCAGCAAATATATTTTATGGGACTTCTATTCCAACATGTATATTAGTATTTAAAAAGTGTAGGACAAACGATAATATATTATTTATAGATGCATCAAAAGATTTTGAACCTGGAAAAAATCAAAATAGATTAAGAGATGAAGATGTTGATAAAATTATAAATGCATATAAAAATAGAAAAGAGACAGAAAAATATTCTCATTTGGCTACTATGGATGAGATAAAGGAAAACGATTATAATTTAAACATCCCAAGATATGTAGATACTTTTGAGGAGGAAGAAGAAATAGACTTAGATGCAGTTCAAGAAGAATTAGAAAAAATAGATGAAGAAGATAAAAAAGTAACAGAAGAACTTAATAAGTATTTAAAAGAATTAGGATTGAAAGAATTAAAATAATAGTAAAAGGATTACATTTAAAAGTGTAATCCTTTTTAGATAAACATTTGTTGAAGTAGAGATTTTTTCATAATATTTAAATAATTTAATTTCTGATTTTCAATATCTAATTTAGAAATCATAAAAGAATAAACATTGCTTAGTTTAATTTGTTCTTTTATAGATGGAACATAAAGTTTTAAGTTTTCTATTTCATTAAAGTTTATGTAAATTTGAGTACCACCTTGAGATTTCTTAAATATTGTATTTCTAATATGAGTACTGTTTAAAATACACCATGCATACTTAGGAATAATATTGAAATTACATTTGATTTTCTCGCTTCTCTGGTTATAGATATATTTGTTATTTTCATCTATTAGTATCGTAGATCCTATAATATTTCCCTGTGAAGTTTTATCATTCAAAACCATTACTAAATCATTCTTATTTAATATTTTATCTTTGGTTTTTTCTATATTATTTATTCGCTGACCATTATCTATATATGTTCCTTCAGGAGAATAGTTACCAATGGATATAAAATTATATGAAGCATTTTCAGTTACATATTGTTCAAGAGCAGTACCACCAAAATGAGAAAAACAATCTTTAAAATTCATATTAGCACTTTTATCAAATAATTTTTTAGAAAGTCCTGTTTTATATATCTTAAGGGC
>CANQVF010000024.1 GCA_947627185.1 uncultured Clostridia bacterium
ATTCCCTGATACATCTCCTGGCTTAACGCAAAGACTACATCTTCCTTGCGTTTGAAATAGGTATAGAACGTGCCGTTCGATACGCCGCAGGCTTTTGTGATCTCTTCGACAGATGTGCCTACCAGACCTTTTTCACATACCAGCTTTTTCGCCGCCTCCAGCAGCTTGCGCCTGGTTTCCAGTGCGGCAATCTGCCGGTTCGTCATTTTCTTTTCCACGTCATCACCTCCATTGCGTGGTTTTATTATATCACGTTCACTGAATAAAAATCAATGACTTTCAATCAATTTTATTTTGGCTACTGTTATACCGAATTCGGTGTAATAGGTCGAGTGTATAAAGAAGTTGACAGAGCGGTCAAGGATCAACCGTAAGACTTTCTATCTGCATTACAATTCTCTGGACGATCTTTTAGGGGAATTGCAAAACGAAATGGCAAAGAATTTCATCGAGCGCACCCGTGACCTTGAACGCTCCCGCGATATGGACAAGATCACACGGAAGTTCTTTTTGGTGAGCGAAGGCGCGGGGCGGCTTCATGAACGGTTGATGTGCAGCGGCAGCTACCACTATATCAGCCGCCGTATTACAAACGAGATCATGTCGGAAACGTGGGGCGCCGACGGCAAGGAGAAACATGTCGATCTGTATGTTCAGAATATCATCATGACTTTCGTTTCCCAAAGCACCATTGAAATTTATAAGCAATGGATCGCTGACGGGAAGAAGATTCCATTGGAAGAAATCATTGCGCTGACAACAAAGCTGATTTGCAACGGTGTAAACGGTCTTGCTTCCAAGTGATGCAAGACCGTTTTTTTGGGATTTCTTGCTAAATCAACCAAATAAAATGTTGCGAGGCGGGGAGTTGTTGCTCCCCGCCTCGCGCATTTATCGGTATATGATTTCGTTTAGCACGATCTCTTCGGCACGGTTGCGGATGTTGTTCATCCGGCGCACCCATTCAAGCTGATCCGCTTGTTTGAGGACTTCCGTAACACCTTCTGCTTTTGCGTACTGCCGGATGAGCGATTCGAGCATTTCCGCTGCTTCCCGGTTGACCTCTTGGAGATATTTTTCAAGTGTCCCGTTCATACGCATCACGCCGACAGTGGAAGGATGACTCTTTTTCAGATAGTTGTAGTGCCGAAATCCCCATACTCCGATGTTACCGATGTTCAGATTCATTTTCTTGACCTCCGTTTTTCAATTTGGTTTGTTTTTTGCCTGAGGTCAAATTCAGATCGTCGAAATAAACGACAAATCCGAAACCTTCGCCAACCGGCTTTGGGTTCGGATTTGTACTGTTTGGTGCGGATAACAGGACTGACCGTCTGCTGCGGCTTTCGCTTGCATACTGACCGCTTCGACGACTACGGCTTGCGCCGCAGTAACCGTCTCGCGCTTTCGGCTAAAAATGTGCCACCGGCACATTTTCCAAACGCCGAAACCTTCACAGGTTCAAGTCCTGTTTGATCTCTTTTAAAAGCCCCGACAGCCGCCTGATGGCGGCTGTCAGAACTTGGTGCGGATAACAGGACTGACCGTCTGCTGCGGCTCACGCCTTGCATACTGACCGCTTCGACGACTACGACTTACGCCGCAGTAACCGTCTCGCGCTTTCGGCTAAAAATGTGCCACCGGCACATTTTCCAAACGCCGAAACCTTCACAGGTTCAAGTCCTGTTTGTTCTCTTTTGAAAGCCCCGACAGCCGCCTGATGGCGGCTGTCAGAACTTGGTGCGGATATTCTTAACCAATCTTAAATCAAAACCGGTGGCGCACACATTTTCTCCCGCACATTTGTCGTGATAAGTCCTCTTTGATACGATTATATCACAAGATTTTAAGGAGGATTTTTCAATGAAAACAATTTTTAAAAGTACCGGTTTGCAATACGAGAGACAAGGCGATTATATGCTGCCAAAACTAAAAATCGGGGATAAGAACAAGTATTGTATCGGAGTTTGGGGACAGCGCTATCGTCGCTATTTGAAAGAACATCACCGTATCATCTACTATAACTATATGACGGTAGGAACGCTCTATCAACACCTTGCCGAAGCGGATATGCGAGCAAATGAGATGTTTGAAAGTCTTGTTAAAGAACTGTCTGCAAAAGAAGGCGTCACAGAAAAGCTGAAAGCGGATAATCCAATGGAGTGGGTAAGACGAACGAACAATATCCGTTCCCGTGTTTCGGAAATTGTCCGTGACGAACTTTTTCGGCTGTAAGGAGGCGATTGTGATGAAGAAAATATTAGCGTTTGTGGCGGTCGTTTTATTGTTCAGCGGATGTGGCGGTCAAAAAGATTTGCCTATTAAATACAATAATAAATGTCCTGAACAAGTATCATCGACGGTATCTTCACCTACCAAAGAAACGGGAATAAAATCGCCCGTTGTGGAGAACGAACAAGGCGATGAGAATAGAGAAACTTCTATTGATTTACCTGCCGAAAAAGAAATAGAAAGCGAAATTGAAAGTTTACCGGAACAAAATATATCAGCGCCAAAAGAGCAACTTACATATGACAGTCCGCAGGAAGAAGTATCGCAACCAACGGTTTCCCAAACAGAAAATTTACCTGTTAAACCGACCGAAAATTGTGAAGAGGCAAAGGTAGTGAAGCCAAAAATCGAAGCTGTAAAATCTATATATGATTATGAGTTTGACGTAGTTTCTATACAACAAGAACTGATTGTCATAGGTACAGAAATGGGACTTGAAGTCGACAGCAGCCTTACACCATCTGGCTCATCTTGGGGTAATCCGATAATTGCTTCAAAAGATTTTCAGGGCAAAAATCTTGAACGAGCATTGAAAGATTATGTCCGTTCAATGCCGCAACTGATAACGGCATACGGCGGAGAGGCGATACAGTATTTCAATATTTACGCAGAAGCGATTGGAACCGGCGGTTATCTTTTTTATTTTCTGTACTAAAAAACAAGCGATAAAATGACGATGGAGGGAGCAAAACGCTCTCTCCATTTTTCATTGCACAATCTTAGCGAGCAGACCATTTGGATATCCAAACGGTAACAACTGCTCGCTGAATGTGCATTCTCAGCGAGCAGTGTATTTGTATAGCCTGTATACAAATACCTCGTTAGGGTTGTACCCTAAGACCTATATAAACCAAAGCGTATCTTAACGTTGGAAACACATTGATTTTTACTTTGCATATTTCTTGAAGTTCTCAGCCTGTTCAAGCACTTCCTTATAAACATCGTCCAATGTGACCGGCGGATAGTCGAACTCGTCAAGGAGCAAAATCAAATCCACTTGCAAATTCGCTTTGATGTCCTCACGGGTCGCCCAATCGGTATATTTCGATTTGTCGTCAACGATTATCTTAATACGCTTCGCCAACTCAACCATTTTGTCGTCGGGATACTCAAATTCGTACTTTTTGGAAACGGCTTTTAGAATGTCATAAAAAGCCTTTTCCTCGTAGTCAATCCCCATACTTTGGAAAGAATTTTTCTCTTTCTTCAATTCCTCTAACAGTTGAGCAAGCTGCTCTGCCACATCGTCGAGAACTTCATTGGCATACGCTTCGTCTCTGCGGCGGTTATTGTACTCATCAACGACTTTTTTCAGTCTGTCCGCAAACTCGACGCCCATTATCTTATTGACCTTTTTGAACTCGTCAATCGCCTGGGAGAGCAGCCTTTGCAGTATCTTAATCTTTGTATTCGGAAGCTGAATAGCGTTTATCTTGTCCATATACTCGTCGCTGAATATATCGACCGCAATATGCTTGCCGCTTTCAAAGAGTTCCTCTATACCGTCAGATTGTATAGCTCCTTCCAACATTTCACGCACACGGGCGTTCATCTGTGAGATGTCGGGAGCGTCGCCCTTTGTCAGCTTAAAGAGGATAGAGCGCACAGCGCAATAGAAATGGATATAGTCCTTTTCTTCATCAGAGATATTTTCGCTCGAACTGCAAAGGTTAAACGCCTGCTTCATTCTTTTAACCGCCGCCATAAACCTTGTTTCCAGTTCATCGGAAAGCTGAACATACTCGATCGCTCGATTGAGACAGGCAAGCTGCTCCGTAGGCGACCCCACGAAAAAGTCTTTGCTGTTAAAATTGTGAAACATCTGACCGAGGACTTCCAACTGGTCTTTCACAATCGTCACGCACTGTTCAACACCCTCAAATTCCTCACTTTCAAAGTTCGTATACTTTTTGAGGGCGGTATTCATATTCTTTTTTATGCCGATATAATCGACAATCAATCCCTTGTCCTTGCCTTCGCATACACGGTTGACACGGGAAATCGTCTGTATCAGGGTATGCTGCTGAATAGGCTTGTCTATGTAAATCGTATCCAGTTCGGGAACATCAAATCCGGTCAGCCACATATCCACGACAATCGCTATTTTGAAATTAGACTTCGGATTTTTGAACTGGCGGTCAAATTCCTTGCGGTCGTCCTTCGTGCCAAGCATATCAAACAGGTCTTTCTCATCGTCCTTGTTGCGAGTCATTACCAGTTTGATTTTCTCCATTGGCTTTAACTCTTTCTTGTCCTTATCGTCGAGGACGACGCCATCGGAGCAGATTTTCTTTTCTGCCCATTCGGGTCTCAGCTCTGTAACTATCTTATAAAAGTCATACGCTATATAGCGGTTGGCACACACAAAGAGAGCCTTTCCGGCAACAGTCGCACCTTCACGGACACGGGTTTCATAGTGATTGATAAAGTCCTCGGCAACCGCACGGAGAATGTCGGGGTCTCCGATGATAGCTTCCATCTTTGCGACCGCCTTTTGACTTTCCTCGATTTGATACTCGTTTGCGCCCTCCTGTTCGCATTGAGCATAATACTTCTCGATTTCTTTGACCTTATCGTTATCGAGCATAACTCTTGCCGCACGTCCGTCATAGACAAGATTGACCGTAATGCCGTCACGCACCGCCTCGGTCATTGTATAAGCGTCAACAACGCCGCCGAACACTTCAAGCGTTCCGTCAACCGGCGTGCCGGTAAATCCTACATAGGTGGCGTTGGGGAGCGAGTCGTGCAGATATTTTGCAAAGCCATATTTTCTTTCTACCCCTGTTTCCGTTACTCGAACCTTTTGGTCGAGATTGATTTGGCTTCTGTGCGCCTCATCGGAAATACAGATAACATTGGCTCTGTCTGTAAGAAGCTGCAAATCCTCGGTGAATTTCTGTATCGTCGTAAGGTAAACGCCGCCGCTTTCTCTGCCTTGCAGTTCTTCACGCAGCTTTTCACGAGACTCTATGCTTACAACAGTCTCGTCACCGATATACTTTTTCGAGCCGACAAAAAGCTTGGAAAGTTGGTCGTCAAGGTCGGTTCTGTCCGTGATAAGCAGAATAGTAGGAGAGGAAAAGAATTTGCTTTTCATCAGCTTACGGGTCAAAAAGAGCATAGTGTAGCTCTTACCGCAGCCGGTAGCGCCGAAGTATGTGCCGCCTTTTCCGTCGCCTGCCAGACGCATATGTGCCTTGATATTTTCAAACAGCTTGTTTGCGGCAAAGAATTGAGGATAGCGGCATACTATTTTTAAGTCGCTATCGGAGTTGTCGGGAAAATAAACGAAGTCTTTGATTACATCGAGCAGGCGGTCTTTACAGAACAGTCCTTTTATCATCGTGACAAGGGAATTGAGGCCGTCAAGTTCCTTATCGTCGGAGTTCACCTTTCTCCAAGCGTAGAAAAAGTCATACGGACTGAAAAATGAGCCGTACTTATTATTTGCCCCATCGCTTATCACAATGAATGCGTTGTATTTGAAGATTTCCGGAATATCCCTGCGATAGCGAACCGTAAGCTGCCTGTAAGCGTCCATTATCGTGGTGTTTTCTTTTACTGCGCTCTTAAACTCAAAGACTACAACAGGAATACCATTCACGAACACAATGCCATCGGGGATACGCAACTGATTGTTGATACCCTCGATTTCAAACTGATTGACCGCTTTGAAAATATTGTTTTCGGGAGTGTCGAAATCAATAAGCTCAATATAAAGGTCTTTTTGGGTTCTGTCCTCACGGTTGAAGATGAAACCATCACAAAGCAGCTTTAACACAGCCTTATTTGCTTCGTAAATCGTGCCGGATATATTGCGAAGCATAAGGATAATACTCTCAACCTCGCTGGGTGTGAGACCGTCCGCAGCATAGCGATTATATAGGTACTGTTTCAAGTCATCGGTCAACAATACCTCTGTTCTTTCTCTATGAATTTGGTCGCCGCTGACATAGGTATAACCCTCGTCTTTCAGCAGCTCCATTATGGACATTTCCAAAGCGTGTTCGTTAAAGTTTGCCATTGTAGTCACTCCTTCTATTTGGCATTCTCGTTATCTTCCGATTGCTCGGTCAGGTATCTTTTTGGGTTTAAGTAGCGTTTGGTTCATATTTTCCTCTCAATCTGCGGTAAATGATAATTTAGCGGCTTAGTAAAGCCAAATAATTAGATTGCAACGCAACCAAAGACTTGATTTCAGCTTTGTTTTCCCTGATAGAATTAAAGATTGGAACCACTTTTTCCATAAAGCTATCCAACGAGGTTTTGTCAGGGACGAGGATTTGTCGCTTCTTAAAGTCAGGTACAGTAATCTGTTGTTGAGAAGTACCTGTGCTATGCAAATCAATTGATGATAAAGCGAAATATAAGTATTTGGCAGTCACAAAATGCGTATCAGGAACAACGGAAATAAGCCTAACAATTGGAAAATATGGCTCTTCCCTTAAAAAGGTATAACCGACAGTTCCTCGTGCTGAGACAGTAACGCTTTCATCAAAGATTTTAGCTTTATCTGTGAACCCGTAAAGACCTTCTTGTTCAATTCCATTTGAAAAGATAGGTACATTGCAGATTTCAGACTGAAAATCGCTGTAAACAGATGGTTTGTCCCCGCCTGCACTCAGTTCCGAAATGCTTTCAAGAGGAACAATACGCCATCCTTTGGGTAGAGCTATATTGTCAACATCCGTAACAAACATTTTTTTGTAGACTGCTTGCGCTGTCGCTTCTAAATTATCATTTATCCTCCTTTTTAACGCTATTCTATCGGTTATCGCTTTATAGCTTGCGACGATTTCAAGCTGTTCCTCAATAGGCGGAACAGGCAACTGCATTTTTTCAAATTCTTCCCACGGCATACTTCCTCGGACTCCGCCAACAGCAATAAATGCTGCTTCTCGGTCAAATTCTGGACGTTTGAACCACATATCCAAGTATGCAGGAAGAATTATCTTCTTATCTTTTACTCGGAAAATAGGGTAAGCAGGGGACATTATCGCCTTTTCATATTCATCTAATCGTGCCACCGGAATTTTAGAGTCTCTGCTTACCTGCATAAGACTGACGGCAAAATCATCTTTTCTGATAACTTTATATTTTGTCAAGTCAGTTCCATTGGTATTTGCAACGGATTTAATAAAACATTTATCAATGCTTACGCCGAGAAGGTCAGTCACAGAGCCATCACTGTTACGCTCATCTATTCTATCAACAAGTTCATAAAGAGCCTTATAATTCGATTTCATATCCCAACTCCTTGAACACACTCAGCAAATCTGCTTTTGACTTTTCCTCTTGCACAAGAAGGTCTTTCAGTTCGCTCTGCAAAGACTTCATTTTGGTATCAAAGTCTATGTTCTCATCACGGTTGATAAACTCGATATAGCGACTCGGAACAAGAGTAAATCCCTTTTCTTTGACCTCATCAAAGGAAGCTGAATAGCAGAACTCCGGAACATTTTCATATGTCTGTTCAAAGCCTTCCTGCTGCCAGTTGTGATATACCTCCGTGACTTTCGCTCTATCTTCCTCAGTCAGTTCTATGTACTTCTTTTCGTAAGGACTGCCCATCTGTCGCAAATCCATAAAAAGTATCTCATCTTCACGGTTGCGATAGCGTTTAAGCTGTCCGTTCTGCTCTACGACACGAGCCTTCTTATTCTTGTTCAAGATCCAAAGCGTTACGCTGATGTCTGTCGTATAGAATAGGTTCCTCGGCAGAATAAGGATAGCTTCCACGAGATGATTTTCGATTAGCTGCTGACGGATTTTAAGCTCCGTGCCGTCATCTGACAACGCTCCGTTTGCGAGCAGGAAGCCGGCAACGCCGTTCTGTGAAAGCTTTGAGACGATGTTCAGTATCCAACCGTAGTTGGCGTTACTCGTAGGCGGAACTTCATAGCCTCTCCATCGAGGATCGTCCACAAGTTCATTTTCCGCACGCCATTCTTTCTGATTAAAGGGCGGATTTGCCATTATATAATCTGCCTTCAAATCTTTGTGTTGGTCATTGGTGAAGGTATTCGCAGCCATTTCTCCGAGGTTTGCGGATATGCCTCGGATAGCCAAATTCATCTTTGCCAGTTTGAAGGTGGTGTTAGTGTACTCCTGTCCATAGATGGACACATTCTTTTTGTTTCCGCTGTGAGCTTCGACGAATTTAATCGACTGCACAAACATACCGCCCGAACCGCAACAGGGGTCATAAAGGATACCGTCATACGGTTCAAGCATTTCGGCAATCAAATTGACAATACATTTCGGCGTGTAAAATTCTCCCTTGCCTTTTCCTTCTGCAAGAGCGAATTTGCTCAGGAAGTATTCATACACACGCCCGATAATATCGTTTTCTTCATCTTCGGTATTGATACGATTTATTTCATCAAGCAAAGAAGCCAGTTTCGCCGTATCAAAATGCAAGCGGGAGTAATAGTTGTCGGGCAAAGCGCCTTTCAGAGCAGGATTGTTCTTTTCTATCGTAAACAGAGCAGTATCAATTTTCAAAGCTATGTCGTCCTGCTTTGCGTTCTCGATAATATAACTCCAACGGCTTTCTTCCGGCAGATAGAATACATTTTCCTGCGTATAGAAAGGTTTCATATCGGCGTATTTTTCGCCGTGGGTCTTAATTATCTTCTCTCTGCATTTCACGAATTTATCGCTTGCGAATTTAAGGAAGAACAAACTCAAAACAACGTGCTTGTATTCGGCAGGCTCAATAGCGCCACGAAGTTTATCTGCACTTTTCCAAAGAGCTTCCTCCATAGATATTTCTTTTTTCGGTTTTGTTGTCGCCCTCGCCATTCTTGCGACCTCTCTTTCTATAAAGTTATCTCAGCCTTATTTTCAGTTATTTATCTTCCGGTAGAACTTCCATAATGTCATCCATCGTGCAGCCGAGGCAATTACAGATTTTTACAAGCACTTCAACTTGTACGGACTCATTTTTACCCAGCTTTGCCATAGCGTTTGATGAAATTCTTGCCTGCGCGCGAAGCTTTGTTTTATTTATGTTCTTATCAATCATCAGTTTCCACAATCTGTTGTATGAGATAGGCATCTGTTTTCCTCCGTTCAGCGGCACAAAAAGATTATATAAAACCATTTTTATTATACCTTAAAATCTCTTGCTTTTCAACTTGATTGTCAAAATTTCAAAATAATATTTCATTTTACAACTTGAACAGAGAAAGAAATATCATTTCCCCTTGCATTTCGATGCAAGGGGATTTTTTTATGCCCATTTTCAGAAATTTGTTTCAAACAGGGGGGTACAAAACGGGTTGTTTTTCCAAATCATTGAGAGGAATTTTTCAAAAAGCCTCAAATTTGGGTGTGCAAATCGGTACCCCTTGTCCAAATAAGTGGAAGGACTTTTTTCAAAAAGTTTCTTCTTACAGGGGGTTAGAGTATGCCCTCCCAGTCCAAACAAGTGAGAGAACTTTTTCAAAACAGGGGGTGCAAAACGGCTTTCTTTTCCAAATCTGTGAGAGGATTTTTTGCTCCGCACCCGAAAATGGGTGTCTAAAACGGCACCCTTTGTCCAAATAAGTGAGGGGAAGTTTCTCTCGTGCACCTTGAAAACCGAATAGCCGTCCGATTGGCATATGACTTTGCGATGATAAGAGCAAAGCGACGTTCTCTAAACCGAGAATAGGAAAACAAAAACGCAGTCGGGTGAAACGGCACTTAAAAACTTTGAAAGGAGATGAAGCCGTGGTACTTAAAATCACGCCGAAACAGAGCAAACGTGTAAACGCCCTTGTCCGTCGGCTTTGCTGTAATTGTGAT
>CANQVF010000025.1 GCA_947627185.1 uncultured Clostridia bacterium
TGGTTTATGGCACCAGTCTTGAAAATTGGCGTAGGTTTGTAGCCTACCGTGGGTTCGAATCCCACCCTCTCCGCCAATAAAATAGGAAGCTGTGTAAAAATATAAAGCTTCCTTTTTTAATATAAATACTTTATGCATTTAAAAAATATCAAGCATTTGGAGATTTACCCAAGTGGTTGAAGGGGACGGTTTGCTAAACCGTTAGGGTTGCGTAAGTGGCCGCGAGGGTTCAAATCCCTCAATCTCCGCCAAAAAAAGCAGTATCGTATAAGTACTGCTTTTTTTTATGAAAAAGTATAAAAAATTAAAAAAAATAAGAAAATTTGTTTGAAAATTAAAGCAAAAATAATACAAAAAGACAATTTTTTAAACTTGAAAATTAAAGAATTCTAAAAATGTTCAAAAGTGTTGGGAAATAAGAGTTAAAGCAAGATTTTTCAGTTAAAAAAAGCAAGTTTCTAAGTATACATAAATAAAAATTAATGCAAACTTGATTAATAAAATTGATTAAGTAAAAATTAGATGTATATATATAATAAAAAAGGAGTTTTTTTATTAAAATATTATATTTTTTATAAAAAAAATTAAAATTTATAAAAAATATAAAAATATTTATAAAAAATATAAAAATATTTATAAAAAATATAAAAATATTTATAAAAAATTGTTATAAAAATACGTAAAATTTTCAAAAAAAATAAGAAAAAGTAAAATTTTAAAAGTAAAAATCAAAAGATAAAATTGTCTATAAAACAAAGTCACAAAAACATATAAAATAATTTAATATAACATAAGGGATATAAGCAAAATATGGAAAAATAGTAATAAAAATAATTCTTTAAAAAACGAAAATTATGACAACTAAAATATAAGTAAAAAACATAAAAAAATCATATGAAAAAGCAGGGAAAAAAAGAAAGAAAATTTATAGAAAAAAATAGTAATTTGAATAAGGTATAACTAAATTATGAAATTTATTTTTGATATATAAAAATTAATATTAAAAATAAAAATTTATATTAAGTAAAAAGTTATATAATGAAAAATGAAAAAAATTTTTTGAAAACAAAAATATTTAATCAGATAAAAATAAAAATCAGATAAAATTTTTTATAATACGAAAATGAAAATTTTATATAAAACTAAAATTAAAAAAAGTTAAATATAAATTTTTTTTATATAAAAACAAAATTGAAAAAGTTAAACATAAATTTTTTATATAAAAGCAAAATCAAAAATAGAAAATGAAAAAATTTTAGATTACTTAAAAGAAAAATTTTTTTATATAAATTTTGATATCATAAATGAAAAAGAAAAAATATAAAATTGATAAGCAAAAAATTTAAGTTATAAGATTATTAAAAAAAGAAAATATAAAACATACTTAAAAGTATGTTTTATATTTTTTATGGTAGTATGATTATATACTAGTAAAAAAGTAAAAAAAACAAGAAAAAGCAGAAAACAATTGTTTTGTAAAAAACAAAATAAAAAGGAAAAATATTGTCACAAAAACAAAAACAAACACAAAATTTCCAACAAACGTAAAAAACATTGGGATAATTACTTTATATTCAAAAATATAGGCGAAAAAGTATTATAATTAAATCCTAAAAATCAAAATTAAGTAAACTAATATTTTAAAAATAAAACTTGAAAATTTAGAAAAATATCAGTGAAAATTTTTTAGAAAAAAGTGAACAAAAATAATAATTATATACAAAAAAAGATAATGAAAGATAAGTTTTTAGCTATGTTTTTTATGAGAAACTTAAATAAAAATACGCAAAAACAGAAAAAGTACTATTTAGAAGCTTTTGATAGATAATTGTAAAAAGAGTAGAAAAAGTAAAATTTACTAAAAATTCTGGTAAAAAATTAAAAAAAATGAGAAAATTCAAATTTTTTTATAAAAATTAAAAAAAGAAAAATTGCCAAATAAACAACTTTTAAGCTTATCAAAAAGTAGTCGTAAGAAAATTTTTATAAACCTATGGAAATAAGGAAAAAAACTCAAAATTTAAGCTTGAAATTTTAATCCAAAAACACAAATAATAATGTATAATGTAAACTTAAAAAGATAATTTTTAATGAAAAAATAAGGTCATTTTCGTAAATAAAAATTTGTTAAAAAAATAGAAGAAAATAGAATGAAATATGAAAGAAAATTTATTATTATAGTATATAATTTTTTGTATAAGAAATAGAAAATTTTGATCATAAAAAAAATAAAATTTTAAACAGAATTAAATTTTATTTTAAAAACTTGTTTTATGAAATGTAATTTTTTTAAAATGCAAATATAAATTTTAGATATTAAAAATGAAATTGGAAAAGAATGATATATAAAATATAAAAATAAGAATTAGAAAAAATGAATGGTAGATAAAATATAAAAATGAGATTAGAAAAAAAGGAAGATAAATAAAATATGAAAGAGAAGTTAGAAAATAAAAAAGATAAGTAAAATACTAAAAACGAAATTTATGGAACAAAAAATTATAATAGAATATAAAAATTTAAAAATAGAAAATAAAATTTTATATGAAAAGAAAACATTAATATAAAAGAATATATAAAATTTTTATATGAAAATTTTATAAAAAATTAAAAAAAAGAAGAAAAATTTTCTTAAAAAAGCATAGAAAAATTTTTAAAAATTGACTAAATAACAATATTTTTTGAAAGTAAAAAATCCGAAAACGAAAATTTGATAAAAGTATTGGGAAATAAGAATTATATAACTGAAAATTTATGTAAAATCTATTTTAAAAGTAGAAAAATATCAATGTATTAAGTAAACTTATAATTGGAAAAAAGAGAGCCTTAAATATGATAGGAAAAAAAGAAAAAATTTAACAAATTTAAGCACAAATAGTTAGAATTTGTTTGTAAAAACTCTTTTATATTTTTAATCAAAATTAGATAAAATTTAACTTAAATTAAATAAAAACAAAAAAGTTCGAAAAATGTTGATATTTAAAGAAATTTTGCAAAAGGTACTTTAAAGTAAGAAAGTTTTATATAATACCAAAAAGTTAAAAAAAATGAGAAAATCAATTTTTTTAACTATGCAAAAAACAATCACAATATTGACAAAAAAACAAACAAAAATTGAGTAATAATTTTAAAAGAAAAAACCTTAGGGACTACAAAGAAAAATTAGAAAAAAACCATAAGAAATTTTATAAAAAAATACATATAAAGTAAACTAAAAAATGATATTATTTCTTATGAAAGATATGAAAATTTTCTTATAAAAAAATAAAAATATTAAAAACAAAAAATGAGCTTCTAAAATCGATTTTAAAGGATTTTAAAAACTCATTTAATAAAAATATTGTTAATTAGTAATATTGTCTTTAATTTCATTTTGAGGGATATTTTCAAATTCAATTGCTTTTTTAGATTTTTGCTTTTTCTTTAGATTATCTTTAGCAACTGTTGTTAATAGTTTAATTCTATTTGTTTGATTTGTTTCACTTGCACCTGGATCATAATCAACAGGAGTTATGTTTGCAAAAGGATATTTTTCTCTAATTGATTTAATTACTCCTTTTCCTACAACATGATTTGGCAAACAAGCAAATGGTTGAACACAAACAATATTTGGAATATCATGTTCAATATATTCTACCATTTCAGCAGTTAGAAACCAACCTTCGCCAGTTTGGTTACCAATTGATAAAATATCTTTAACTTTTTCTTCAAGTTCAAAAATATTGCAAGGAGGTAGGTAACCTTTTTTAGAAGTTGCAAGAGCTTTTCTTAAATCATTTTCTAACATTTCTATTATTTTAATTACAGCTTTAAAAATTCTTGCTTTTGCTTTATCAATATTTAATAAACGATTATTAGTAATTTTATGTGTTGCAATAAATTTTATGAATCCCATAAAGTCTGGAGAAATAACTTCTGCTCCTTCTTTTTCCAAAACTTTAATTACTTCATTATTTCCAAAAGGATGATATTTTATTAATACTTCGCCAACAATTCCAACTTTAGGTTTTTCTTTTGACATATCAACTTCAATTGTTTCAAAATCATTAACCATATCATAAATACTTTTCTTGAATTGATTATATGTAGATTTTGAGCAAAGTTTTTTGCATTTTTCAAGCCATTTTTCATACATAGCTTGAGAATCACCAACATGTACTTCATAAGCTCTATTTTTTAATAATAATTTTTGTAATAAGTCTCCATAAAAGACAGCTTTAATTAAATTTATTGCCATAGGAACAGTAATTTTAAAACCAGTTGCTTTTTCCATACCTACAACATTAAATGAAATAATTGGAACATTTCCAAATCCAGCATCTTTTAAAGCTTTTCTAATAAAACCAATATAGTTTGTTGCTCTACATCCACCACCAGTTTGAGACATTATAAGAGCTGTTCTATCTAAATCGTATTCGCCAGATTGAAGAGCTTCAATAAATTGACCAGTTGTAAGAATTGAAGGATAACAAGCATCATTATTAACATATCTTAATCCAGTTTCAACTGTTTTTTCAGTGCAATCTCTTAAAAGTTTAACATTATAACCTAAATCTCTTACAGCAGATTCTATTAATTCAAAATGAATAGGAATCATTTGTGGAATTAAAATTGTATAACCTTGTTCTTTCATTTCTTTTGTAAAAGGAACTCTTTTAACTTCATAGTTACCTAAATTTGATTTTTCTTCTTCTTTTTCTTTCTGCTTTTGAGCAATACGTTTATTCATACTTGCAAGTAGTGAACGAACACGAATACGTATAGCACCTAAATTATTTATTTCATCTATTTTTATAAGTGTATACATATTATCATAACTTTTTAGAATTTCTTCTACTTGATCTGTTGTAACAGCATCAACGCCACAACCAAAAGAGTTAAGTTGAATCATCTCAAGAAAGTCATGTTTTCCAACAAATTCTGCAGCAGCATATAATCTAGAATGAAAAACCCATTGGTCAACAACACGAAGATGATGACTTACTCCATCATTTGGATTGCAAATACTATCTTCTGATAATACACATAAGCCTAAACTTGTAATTAATGTATCTATACCATGATTAATTTCAGGATCAACATGGTATGGACGTCCAGCTAAAACAATACCTCTTAAATTATTTTCTTTAATATATTTTAAAGTTTCTTTACCTTTTTTACGAACATCTTCTTTATATTTTTGGTATTCAGCTTCAGCAGATTCAGCTGCTGCTAATAATTCCTTTTTAGTAAATTTATATTCTTTGAAACAATCAGATTCATAAACAACTTTTACCAAATTCTTAATATTATCAATAGGTAAGAATGGATTTATGTATTTTATATCATTATTTCTTAATTCTTCTATATTGTTTTTTATAACTTCAGAATATGAAATTACAATAGGACAATTATAATGATTGTCAGAAGATTCATATTCTTTTCTTGAATATGGAATACAAGGATAAAATATAGTTTTTATTCCTTGATCTAATAGGCTCATTATATGACCATGAGCAAGTTTTGCAGGGTAGCAAACAGATTCTGAAGGCATTGATTCAATACCTTTTTCATAAGTTTTTCTATTACTTTTTTCAGAAATAATTACTCTAAAGCCTAGTTTTGTTAAGAATGTAAACCAGAAAGGGTAATCTTCATACATATTTAATACTCTAGGAATACCAACAGTTCCTCTTGTTGCTTCTTCTTCTGATAATGGTTTATAACTAAATAATCTTTCATATTTATATTTATAGATGTTTGGTAAGTCTTTCTTTTCAGAATTTTGATTTCCAGCACCTTTTTCACATCTATTACCAGATATGAATTTTTTACCATTTTCAAAAGTATTAATTGTAAGTAAGCAATTGTTTTCACATCCGCCACAACGAACATGAGAAATTTTTATATTTAAATTATCTAATTCATCATTTTTTAAAATTGTTGATTTATATGTCATATCTAAATTGCTATTATATTGTTCTTGAGCAAGAAGGGCAACACCATAAGCTCCCATTAGCCCTGAAATATCAGTTCTTATAACATTTCTTCCAACAATTAATTCAAAACTACGAAGTACAGCATCATTATAAAAAGTACCACCTTGAACAACAATGTTTTCTCCAAGAGTTTTTATATCTCTAACCTTCATAACTTTTTGAATAGCATTTTTTATAATTGAATATGAAAGTCCACTAGAAATATCTCCTACAGAATAACCTTCTTTTTGTGCTTGCTTAATTTTTGAATTCATAAATACAGTACATCTAGAACCCAAATCGACAGGAGATTTTGATTTCAAAGCTTCTTTAACAAATTCTTCAATACTTAAATCTAAACTTTTTGCAAATGTTTCTAAGAAAGAACCGCAACCAGAAGAACAAGCCTCATTTAACATTATGTTGTCAATAGAATTATTTTTTAATTTTATGTACTTCATATCTTGACCACCAATGTCAATAATACTGTTTACATTAGGTAAAAATTTTTTCGCAGCAGTGTAATGAGCTATTGTTTCAATTTCATTTAAATCAACATTTAAAGCTGTTTGAATTAATTTTTCTCCATAACCTGTAACACCACTAAAACGAATGATAACATCTTTGGGAAGTTCTTTATAAAGTTCTTTTAGCATTGATATAACACTTTTTAAAGGATTTCCTTTATTATTTCCATATAGAGAGTAAAGAAGAGAACCTTCTTTATCAATTAAAACTAGTTTTGTAGTAGTAGATCCAGCATCAATTCCTAAAAAAGCATCACCTTTGTAAGTTTTTAAATCTACTTTTTTAACTTTATCTTTATCATGTCTTTCTTTGAATTCTTTATAATCTTTTTCTGTTTCAAAAAGAGGAGGTAAAGTTTTTCCTTCTGTAAATTTTGCATTTTTAAATTTTTTTAATTTTTCTTTTAAAGTATTACTTGAAAAACTTTCTGTTTCTAAAGAAGCAAGTGCTGCACCGTTTGCAACTAAAAGATGAGCATTTTCTGGAACAATTATTTCATCATCTTTTAAATTTAATGTTTCTATAAATCTTTTTCTAAGTTCTGGTAAATAATTTAAAGGACCACCTAAGAAAGCAACTTTTCCTTTTATTGGTCTACCACAAGCTAAACCACTAATAGTTTGATTTACAACAGCTTGAAAAATTGAAGCAGAAATATCTTCTTTTCTAGCACCTTCATTTAAAAGAGGTTGAATATCTGTTTTTGCAAAAACACCACAACGAGATGCGATAGGGTAAATTGTTTCGTAAGTTTTAGCAAGTTCATTTAAACCATTTGTATCTGTATTTAAAAGAGATGCCATTTGATCTAAGAATGCACCTGTACCACCAGCACAAGTTCCGTTCATTCTTTGTTCTATAAATTTATCAAAATAAATTATTTTTGCATCTTCTCCGCCAAGCTCTATTACTACATCTGTTTGAGGTATTGTTTTTTCAACAGCTAACTTACAAGATATAACTTCTTGTATAAAATTAACTTTTAAAATTTTTGATATGTCAAGAGCACCAGACCCAGTTAAAGACATTGTAAAACTGCTATTTGGATAGTCTTTTACAAGTTTTGTTAAAACATTATATAATGTAGTTTTTGTATCAGAAAAGTGCCTTTCATAATTTGAATAAATTATATTTAAATCTTTATCTAAAATTACAATTTTAACAGTTGTTGAACCAATATCTAAACCAACATGTAATAATTCTTCCATATGTAAAACTTTCTCCTATGAAATATTTAGGTTTTAAAATAAGGTTTGCCTATAACCTAATATATAAAAATTTATATTAATAATTCCTCTAATATCTTGTATCTTATATCTTTTGTCGCATTTTGTCAATGTTTATATTTGGCATAAAAAAACTCTCAATATAATATATAAAAAAATATAAAATATTGAAAGTTAAAAAAATTATATTTTTAGAACATATATTAAAATAAAGAAATATTGACAAGCACTTCCAAGCATTACAAAAATGTGAAAAATTTCATGAAATCCAAAACCAAATATTTTCTTTTGAGGTTTCTTTATTGCATAAATTATACCACCAATAGTATAGAAAATACCGACCAATTAATAGCCATAGTAAACTATATAAAAGATTAGCTTCTTTAAAAACTTTTATTAATGGTAATATAGCAATTAAAACAAACCAACCCATGATTACATAAATAGCTGTAGTAAGCAATCTTGGTGCTTTAATCCAAATAGAACTTAATATTACTCCAAAAATTGCTAAGCCCCAAATGATTCCAAAAATACTCCATCCCCAAGGGCCACGTAATGGACCTAAACAAATAGGTGTATAGCTAGAAGCAATTAAAATATAAATCATTATATGATCAAATTTTCTAAATACGGTTAATCCTTTTTCTCCAATGTTTAACCAATGATATAAAGTACTAAAAAGATAAGTTAAAAAGAGTCCTGTACCAAAAATAGTGAAAGATACAACATCAAAAGCATCTCCCCATATAGAAGCAAAAACTATTAAAACAACTAGCCCTATTAATGATAATCCAGCTCCTATGCAATGAGTTAAACCACTTACTAAATCTCTAACTTTTGCCATATGAATTCCTTTCTAATATTCAATATATTAATGATATTATGATACTATAATTTATGAATACAGTCAATGACATAATTAAAAAAATAAGAAAATCTAGTTATAAAAACAAGATAAATAATATATTTTAATATTTAATGAATAAAAAATAATTATAGGAATAGTATTTACAAAGGAGGAAAAGCTATGCAAAAATGGATAATTTTAATAGTAATTTTTTTAATAATATTATTAAGCATATTTATAATATCAAATGTGAGTGTAGAAACAGAATATACACCAGAAACTGAAATTGAAGATATAGAATTAAGAAAAACAATAGTTACATTATATTTCAAGGACAAAACATCAGGAGAATTAGCAAAAGAAAGTAGGTTTGTAGATTCTAAAGTTTTACTAAAATCACCTTATGAAGAAATTTTAAACTTATTAATAAGTGGTCCAGAAAATAGTAATTATGAAAAAACAATTCCAGATAATGTACAAATAATAGAAACTAAATTTGAAAACGAATGTGTAACAGTTAATTTTAGCAAAGAACTAGAAAATGCAAATTTAGATGAAGTTCAAAAATCAAATTTATATTATTCTGTTTTCAATACATTAACAGAATTAACAGAAGTAACAAATGTTGTTATTTTATCAGATGGAAATTTATTTTATGATATAAATGAAATAAATATAGGTTTAAAATAGATATGTCACAAGTAAATTGAAAATAAAATATTGAAAGAGAGTACCAGAAATGATATTGTT
>CANQVF010000026.1 GCA_947627185.1 uncultured Clostridia bacterium
GATGAAGATGAATTACCAGGACTAGATGATGCAGAAGAGGATGAAGATGAATTACCAGGACTAGATGATGCAGAAGAAGATGATGGAGAATTATCAGAATTAGATGATATAGAAGAAGATGAAGATGATGAAAAATATACTGATGAAGTATCATTACCTGGTCTAGATGAATTAGATGATTTAGAAGATAATAATTCTAATGAAAGTGATGCCGTTGATGAAATATTACCTGATAGTGATGAAGAAAGCGAAGGAGAAGATTTATTATTTGGTGTAGAAGATGATGAACCACAAGAAGAAAATAATAGTATAGATAAAGAAATTGATAGCATTAAACCAAGAATAGATTATTCTATGTCAAGTTTAAATAGCTTATTAACAAAAGATAAAAAGATAGTTACTTTTATCGGAACTACTAAAAATGGAACATCATTTTTAATAAATAATTTAGCTGCTTTATTTTCATCATTAGGAATAAGCACAGCAATATTAGATATGACTAAAAACAAAAATTCTTATTATATTTATACAAATAATGAAGAAGAATTAAGAAATATAGCTTACAATTCAATAAGCAAATTACAAAAAGGATTTGCAGAAGGAATAAAGGTTAATAGAAATTTAAGTGTTTATACAGCACTTCCAAATGATGGAAAAGATTATTCAGATGCAGAACCAATTTTATCTACTTTAGTGCAAAACCATTCTTTAGTATTAATAGATTGTGATTTTGATACTGATCCATCATATTTTGCAAGTTGTCAAGAAATTTATTTAGTACAATCAATGGATATTTTAACTATCCAGCCATTAACAGCATTTTTAAGAGATTTAAAATCAAAAGGTGTATTAGAATCTGAAAAAGTAAGAGTTGTAATAAATAAGGAAATAAAAGTAAGAAGTTTAACAACAAAAGCAATTATAGGTGGTATGTCTTTTTATAATGATCCATCAATGTCTTTTATGACAGAATTATTTAATAAAGATATGGTAAAAGCTTGTAGTATACCATTTGAAGATAATGCATATTCAAAATATTTAGATTCAATGGTAAATTGTAATGTATCTATAAATGGATATTCAAAAACATTTTTGAGTAAATTAAAAAATCTGGGAGAAATGGTATATCCATTAGTTGGTAAACCAACATATAATGCAAAACCAGCTTCTTCAGCTTCTTCACAATTAAATTATGAAAATACTAATTTCTCTGGAGATATGGGAAAAACATTAAATAAAATGAAGAAAAGTAAAGGAAAGATGAAGTTCTAAAAATAAAAATATAAGTAGGGGTGTGATATCTTGGTAATAGTAGTTATAATAGTTTTACTAGTGGCAATAGCTATTCTTGTTGCATATAATCTTCATATTCAAAAAAAGATTGAAGCTTTTAATAATTTAAATGAAAAAATCAATAATTTAACAATATTACAAGATTTTATGAAAGTTGCAGGAGAAGAAGATTCAGTTGATGCAAAAATAAATAAAATTAATGATATTGTTATAGAAAAATATGATATTAAATATTCAACAATAGTAGTTTTTGATGGTGCTGAATATGTAATTAAAGCAACTAATGTTGATGAAATACATCACCAAACATTAGCTAATTTGCATAATGAAGAAATCTTTCAAGATAGTGTATCAACAGCTACCCCTAAATATATAACAATAGATAATGAAAATGAAAAATTACCTTATCAAAAAGTTGAAATGGGTAGAGCAAAATCTGCTATGTTCTTCCCACTATATATAGACAATATCTATATAGGATATTGGATTATGGAAAGTGGAAGAATGCATGCATTTGATAAAACAGATACAGCTATTATAGAAGTGGTAAAAGATAATATAATTTCAATTTTATCAACAATGTCTTATCAAGATGCAATGGAAAAAATTGTAAGAGTTGATAAATTTACTGGTTTATATTCAGCAGAATATTTATATGGAAAAGCTAAAAAAACTTTTGATAAATATCCAACTTCTGCTGTATGTATGTTTAAAATTATAAATATAGAAGAAATAAATGAAAAAGCAAGTAGACAAATGGGAAATGAAGTTATTACAGAAATTAGCAATATTGTAAAAACTAAAATACCATCACAATACGTATTTGTAAGATATATGGGACCTAAATTTGTAATAGTTTTTTCAGGTGTTGAAGAAGATAGTGTTGAAGAGTTTTTAAAAACTTTAAAAGCTGAAATGGAAGAATTAGAAATAGTTGAAGAAGCAGAAGAAATGGAAGTTAAAAAAGTAATTAATGGAAAAAGAGTAAAGGTTAGAGAATTAAAAGAAGAAAAAACTGCTTCACCAATTATTAATTTTGTTGTATCAAGATATTATAAAGGAACAGGAATAGAACAATTAAATAAAAAACTTGAAGAATATTTAGATTCTGCTGATCCAAAGGAAAGTAAAATAAATTATATTTAGGAGGGATAAGTTATGGCTATTGATAAAACAATGAGCTTTAAAGTAGACAAAGATAAAAGCATTAGAGCTAAAGAAATTTTGAAAGAAGTATATCAAGCTTTAGTTGAAAAAGGATATAATCCAATTAATCAAATAGTTGGATATATTTTGTCAGGAGACCCTACTTATATAACTAGTCACAATGATGCCAGAAATTTAATTAGATTAATTGAAAGAGATGAACTTTTAGAGAAAATGGTAAAATATTATATTGGATTGGAAGATTAATTTCATGAGAATATTAGGAATAGATTATGGTGATAGTAGAGTTGGAATAGCTATTACTGATGCATTAGGTATAACTGCACAAGGTTTGGAAACAATATCTTATAATGGAAATGATAAAGTTTTATTAAAAAGATTAGATGAAATTTTTGAAAAATATACTGATGTAGAAACAATTGTAGTAGGAATGCCATTTAATATGAATGGAACAAAGACTATTAGAGCAGAAATAACAGAAAAATTTATACATAAATTAAAATGTAAATATAATAAAAAGAAAATTGAAACTATAGATGAAAGACTTACAACAGTTGCTGCACATAAGACTATGAATTTTCTAGATGTTAATAAAAACAAGAAAAAAGAAATTGTGGATACAATTTCTGCTGTTTATATATTAGAAATGTATATAAATAAAATATAGTTTTTATAATGATTTTTTTAAAAATAAAGAAAAAAAGTATTGCAAAAAAATAATCTTTAGTATATCATATTTCTAGATATTGAAAAAAATACAGAGGAAGGAGTATTAAAAAAAATGGATGAGGAAAATAATGAAAATGAATTAGATGAAAATCTAAGCAACATTATAATTTTAAATGATGAAAATGGTAACGAAGTACAATTCGAATTTTTAGATTTAATAGAATATGAATCAGAAGAATATGTAGTATTACTACCTGTAGTTGAAGATGGAGAAGAAGATGATGGAGAAGTAGTAATATTAAAAGTTGATGATTCTGAAGAAGATAGTGATGAAGAATCTTATGTTAGTGTTGATGATGAAAATACATTAACAGCTGTTTTTGAAATATTTAAAGAGAAATTTAAAGAAGAATTCAATTTTACTGATGGTGAATAATATTATGTTTGGCGTGTGTATATATCGCACGCTTTTTTTATACATGAGATAAGGAGGAGAATTTTATGGCTTTATTTAGTTATTTGATAACATTTTTTGGAGTATTATTTTGGTTTTTTAGAGCAATTGCAACAGTTTTATATCAATTAGATGTTTCATTTTTTGCTACACCATTAAACACAAATATGGAAATTGCTGTTTTATTTGCTACTTTACCATGTTTAGTTTTAGTTATAAAAAGAAATATAGTAGGTGCTGCTGCTTATTTTGGCATTTATGCTGCATATTTTGGAACAGCATTATATAATCAAATTTTAGAAGTTGGAGTACAAGGATTAAATATAGTAAATAGTGCAAATTTATTATGTATTGTTTTAGGAGTTGTAATTCCAATGCTTACATTTTTTGATGTTTTATTAAATAAAAATAGAACTTTAGGAAATGGAAAGAAAAAAGAAGATTGGTTTTATGGAAATAAAGCTTATGATAGAGAGTTTGATGAAAGAGCAGATAGAAATCAATATAAATTTTAACTTATATAAAAAGATTATTTATATTTAGTACTATGAGAATAATTATTAAATTTATTTATAGATTGTCTTAAGCAAGCAATTATTGAAAATTGCTTGCTTTTATGTTAAAATATTGAAAATATTAAATTAATAGAAAAGTAATTATGAAACTAAGAAGTTTTAAGATACTCGTGATAGACTAAAGAAAAAAGAGGGATAAAAGCATGAAAGAAATTGGTATAATATTTGATTTGGATGGTACTTTATGGGAAGTAACAGATGCCACATATACTAGTGCTAATGAAATAACTAAAAAATATAATTTGAAAGAAATATCTAAAGATGTTATATGTAGCGTTTTTGGAAAGAATAAGATTGAATCAGCACAAATGTACTTTCCATATTTAGATATAGAAAAAGCTATAGAATTAGGAAGTGAGATTTCAAATATTAATGTTAAATATTTAGCCGAGCATGGTGGAAATTTATATCCTAATCTAAAAAATACATTGAATATATTAAGAAAAAAATGTGATTTATTTATAGTTAGCAATTCTGGTAATATTAAATATGTAGAAGCATTTATTTCATCTTCTGGATTAAATAATTATTTTAAAGATTATATTGCAGCTAGCTATATTAATATTACAAAGGCAGAAGCAATAAAGAAAATTATTTTAGAAAATAACTTAAAAAATGCTATTTATGTTGGAGATACAAAACATGATTTAGAATCTTCTAATCTTGCAGGAATACCATTTATTCATGCTAAATATGGTTTTGATAAAAATTTAAAAACAAAATATTCTATAAACACATTTGAAGAATTACCAGAAGTGATAAAAAATATTTATAAATAAAATAAAATGTTAAAAGATGAATTATAAAAAATATTAAAGCTACGGAGTGAGATATTAAAAATGGAAGAATATCTAGAATTTGCAAAAGATATTGCATATCAAGCAGGTAAAATAATGATTAAATATTTTAATCAAAAAAATGATGCTAGTTATAAAGAAGATAAAACAATTGTAACTATTGCTGATACAGAAATTAATTCTTATTTAATTAAAAGAGTAAAAGAAAAATATCCTGAGCATAGTGTTGATGGAGAAGAAGAACAATTTGGTATAAGCAATTTTGTATGGGTATGTGATCCAATAGATGGAACTGCTATGTATGCTAGACATATACCAGTAGCAGTATTTTCTTTAGCATTAGTAATTGATGGAGTTCCCAATGTTGGAGTAGTTTATGACCCGTTTACAGATAATTTATATACAGCAATTAAAGGAAAAGGTGCTTATAAAAATAATGAAAAAATATCTGTAAATGATTATACTTTAGATGATATGAAAACAGTATGCCATTATGATTTGTGGCCTAATGCAGAGTATAATATATCTAAGGTAATACAAGAGTTAGAACAAAGAGCTTATTTTATTAGTGTAGGGAGTATTATAAGAGCTTGTATGTGTGTTGCTTCTGGAGATTTTACACTTGCAATTTTTCCAGGTACTAAACACAAAAATTGTGATATTGCAGCTGTAAAAGTTATTGTTGAAGAGGTTGGTGGAAAAGTAACTGATTTATTTGGAAATGAACAAAGATATGATAAAAGTATAAAAGGTGCAATAATAAGCAATGGAAAAGTCCATGATGAAGTTTTAGAAACAATAAAAAAATATATAATAAAAGAATAAATATTAAGGTGGTAATAAATGTTTTATATAGCACAATCATTTGGAATAATAGCATTAGTAGTTCTTATAATGAGTTTTCAAAAAAATAAAAAAGAAATAGCAAACGAAATAAAGAAAATACATAATTATGAAGTTGCTGAAATTTCAAGTTTTGAAATAAAAAATTCAAGTAAAAAATTTTTATGTTGGATAGAAGAAAATATAAAATAAAAGGAAGTGATTTAAATGGAAAATCAACAAAATTCTGCAAATATTAACTGGTATAGTACGAATTATCTAAACACTAGCCAAAATTATTGAAAAATCAACATTCTTTCGATTTCTTATCTCTCGTAATTTGATAAAAATGGAGGTGAATATATGTCAAATAAAATAATAGAAGTTCAAAATATTAAAGTAAATATCACAAATATAGAAGATAATGATTATATATGTATTTCTGATTTTACAAAGATTAAAGAAGGTAAATCTACATCAGATGATATTATAAGAAATTGGTTAAGAAATAGAATTACTTTGGAATTTTTAGGAACTTGGGAGTCAATTTATAATCCAAATTTTAATTCCGTCGAATTCGACGGGTTTAGAAAAAATGCTGGACTTCATACTTTCACATTAAGTGTTACTGAATGGTGTGAAAAAACAAA
This sequence comes from uncultured Clostridia bacterium, assembly GCA_947627185.1. Classification (GTDB taxonomy): domain Bacteria; phylum Bacillota; class Clostridia; order TANB77; family CAG-508; genus Scatovivens. Next base: position 6,428 of record CANQVF010000026.1, read on the forward strand.
TGCTATTGGTATATATTCAAAACGTGGAAAATATGGTGGAACATATGCACATAAAGATATTGCATTTGAATTTGCATCTGCAATAAGTCCAGTTTTTAAATTATATTTAATAAAAGAATTTGAAAGATTAAAGCAATTAGAAAATCAAAACAGAGAATGGGATATAAAAAGAATATTAACAAAAAATAATTACTTAATACATACTGATGCAATTAAAAATTATATATTACCAGATAATGATTTCTATAAAAATAAAGAATGGCTAAAATATGCAGAAGAAGCGGATATCTTAAATGTAATTATTTTCAAAACAACTGCAAAAAAATGGAGAGAACTTAATGCTGATTTAGCTAAGAATTCTAATGTTAGAGACTATGCAACAATTAATGAATTAACAGTATTATCTAATTTAGAATCACATAATGCGGAATTAATTAAAGAAGGAAAAAATAAAGAAGAAAGATTTGAAATATTAAATGCTATTGCAAAATATCAATTAGATGTACTTAACAATGCAGAAAATATAAAATTATTAGGAAATGGAAATAACAAGGAGTAGAATTATGGGAATAATATCATTAGCTAGTGGCAATTCATGTTGGAGAGGTTTAGATTATTATAAAAGTAAAAAGGTAACTAAATTGAATAAAATAAATGAAAATGAATATTTAAGTGTAGTAAAAGGAACTAAAAATTACAATGTTCATTTAGACATTGAACATCCAAGAAAATGTACATGTGATTGTCCTTTGGCTAATGGAAAAAGAATAATTTGTAAACATATAGTTGCAACATATTTTAGTGCTATTCCAGAAGAAGCTACTAATTTTGAAGAAGAACAAATAAGATTACAGGAAGAATTTGAAAAAGAACAAGAGAATGAATATAATGAAGTAATTAAATGCTTGAATAAAATGTCAAAACAAGAATTAATTGGAGAAATAATTCAAGTTTTTGATTATGGTCCTGAATGGATATATAATGATTTTGTAAAAAGAAATCTATACTAATAGGATATTATTAGACAAATAAAGGAGTAAAGATAAATGGGGAAAGAACAAGATAATAGTTATTACAAAACAAATATCAACTGATTGATTACGATTTATTTAACCCCCTAGTGAAATCCTTATAAATAAAGGAATTTTGTAAAAAACGATTGTACACATTTTTATTAAAAAAAATTTAAAATTACTAAAAATGGATAAAAATATTTTAAATATGGCTAAATTTATGTGATGAATTATAAAGGTGATTACGACATTTAACCCAATGAAATTATACATTTGAGATTCATTATATTTAAATATATAATTAACTTGGAGTGTGATTTAATGGATAAATATAATTTAAAAGAATTAGAGGAAAAACTTAAGTATTGTAAAAATATGAAACTAGAAGATGTATCATTAGATGATGTAGATGAAATCAGTTCTATAAAAATAAATAGAAGAAAATCAAGTAATGAAAGAATATTAGATTTTATTATGAAGGTAAAAAATCCTTATATATTTAAGGTAAATGGCAAATTAGTAAGAATTAGTTTTTCTGATACAGATAAAACAGCAGAAGATTGTTTAACAAGAGTTTTAATGAATTTATATAGATAATTGATTAAGGAAAGTAATATAGAAATAAAATATTATTTGTTTAAATAAAAAAAGGAAGGAGAAAAAATTGTATGGAAAAGAAAATAATAATTATAACTGGTGGTGCAAATGGATTAGGATACGAACTAGTTGAAGAAGCTATAAAAAATAATTTGTTTGTATGCAATATAGATAGAGATAGTCAAAAAATGACTTTATTAGCTGAAAAGTTTAAAGGAAATTATATGGGATTCATAGGAGATATATCCGATGAAGAATTTGTAAAGGAAACGGTAGAACAAATTTCTACTATAGGAGAAATAAGTGTACTTATAAATAATGCAGGAGAGCCTTCTTTTAAAATGCCAAAGGATTATAGTAAAATTGATATAGATAAATGCTTTAAAGGATTAGAAGGAATGATACTGTTTTCGACAGAAGTATTAAAAGTAAAAGAGGAGAAAAATTTAAAGATTGTTAATATTATGTCATCAGCTGCTCTTAGAGGAAATAAACAAGAGGCGGTATATTGTGCAACAAAATGGGGAGAAAAAGGATACACTGAAAGTTTAAAAGCAGCATATAAAGGAACAAGTGTAAAAGTAATAGGAGTCTATCCTGGAGGAATAAACACTAATTTTTATAAAAATAGTAGAGATTATGTTTCTGAAGAAAAACAAAATTCTTTTATGGATCCAAAAGATGTTGCATGTATTATATTATCAAATGTAATGAGTGAAAAAAATCTTACTGTTGCAGATATAATTATAGAAAGAAATGCATAATTTTCTTAAATAATAAAAGGAAGTGATTTAAATGGACAACCGACAAAATTCGACAAATATTAACTGATTGATTACGATTTATTTAACTCCTAGTGAAGCCCTTATAAATAAAGGATTTTCGTGAAAAACAATCTTACACATTTTTATTAAAAAAGGCTAAAATTACTAAAAACTGATAAAAATACATTTAAATTCGTTTAATTTATGTGAGGAATTGAAAAGGTGATTACGACATTTAACCCTCATAAAATTATATATTTGAGTTTTATTATATTTAAATATATAATCAACTTGGAGTGTGATTTAATGGATAAATATAATTTAAAAGAATTAGAGGAAAAACTTGAGTATTGTAAAAATATGAAATTAGAAGATGTAACTTTAGATGATGTAGATGAAATAAGTTCTATAAAAATAGATAGAAGAAAATCAAGTAATGAAAGA
>CANQVF010000027.1 GCA_947627185.1 uncultured Clostridia bacterium
GTTGGATCAGGTATGGCGGTCACTAAAATCAAAGCTATCCGAGGAACTGTAAACAAAGCCCTCGACTATATTATGAACCCCGGCAAGACCGAGGGGCAGCTCTATGTTACCGGCTATGCCTGTTCTCCAGAAGCCGCCGCGCAGGAATTTGAGTTTACGCGGAGGGTAGCATCTAAGAAAGGCGTGGACGATATAAAGATCAAAGCCCGACACGTTATCCAGTCCTTTGAGCCGGGAGAAGTCACGCCGGAAATCGCCCATGAAATCGGAAAGAAATTTGCAGATGAGATCCTCAAAGGCAAGTACGAATATGTGCTTACGACACATACCGATAAGGGTCACGTCCACAATCATCTGATTTTCAATGCCGTGGATTTTGTAGACCATCACGCATACAAGAGCTACAAGAAAATCTACTATGATATGCGTGAGGTCAGTGACCGGCTTTGCAAAGAATACGGCCTCTCCGTTATCCCGCCCAACCAGAACAAGGGCATGGACTACAAGGAATATACCGAGGCAAAGCGCGGGACGAGCTGGAAACAAAAACTCAAACAGACCATTGACCAGAACATCATCATCGCAAAGGACTACGATGATTTTCTGCGGCTTATGCGGGAGGCTGGCTACGAGATCAAGACCGGCAAATATATTTCTTTCCGCGCCGAAGGGCAGGAACGCTTCACACGTTCAAAGACCATCGGAGAAAACTACACGGAAGAAAATATCCGGGAGCGCATCAAAGGGCGGTCTCCCCGGAAACGTCAGATGCAGACCGGGAGAAAAGGTATCTCCCTTATCATCGACATCCAGAACAGCATCAAGGCTCAGGAGAGCAAAGGTTACGAGCATTGGGCGAAGATCAACAACCTCAAAGAAGCGGCGAAGACCATCAACTTCCTCACAGAGAATAATCTGCTGCAATACTCTGACCTCGAAGCCAAGGTTGCAGATATTCATTCGTCGTTTGCGCGTACCGGCGACGATCTGAAACGGGTGGAGGCACGGCTCCGGGAGGTCCAGCCTCTTATCAAAAACATCTCTAACTACCAGCGGCTAAAACCCGTAGCCGATGCACTTGCCAAGGCAAAAGACAAAGCTGCTTTCCGAGAAAAGCATCAGGCGGAGCTTGTAATCTACGAGGCAGCGCGGTCTACACTCAAAGCCATGCAGGGTGACAAGAAGTTCCCCAGCTTGAAGTCACTCCAAACCGAATTGCAACAACTCCAAGACGAGCAGCAGCGGCTTTACGATGAACGAGCCAAGCTAAAAAAACAGGCAAAACAGATCGACACCATCAAAGCCAATGTCGATATTTTCCTCTCTCTCGACCGTGAAGACGAGAAGGAAAAGCAACGCGATACCCAGCGGTCATAAGTCAAGAAGCTCACCGTTTCTTCCAGAGGACGGTGAGTTTTTTATCCGAGATTGCATGAGAAGCTGCCATGATAATGTGACTTTATCGTTACAATTCAACGCTACCTCTTGAAATTGTGATGCCGTTCATGTATAATGATATTGTCTGTCATTGTATGCAGAAATGGAGGGACGATCATGAAAATCAGCTATAAAAAACTCTGGTTGATGCTGGTGGAGCGAGATCTTAGCAAAGCCACATTGAGAAAAGATGTAAAGCTCTCTGCTGGCACACTGACAAAGCTGAACAGGGGCGATGAAGTTTCACTATCCATCCTAATAAGGATATGCGAATATGTTTGTTGAGGATGGTAAGGTTTGGTTTACTTATGATACGGGTATTTCTTTTTCTTGTCCAAAAAATTTTTGAGAAATTTTCAAAAATCTTGCGACCTACGGCGAAAAAACCGTACTTATAGAGCGAAAGGGACTGTACGGGCTTCGGCGGCTCTGCCGGAAGCGGTGCAGGAACTTTATCATACCGATAACAGGAGGTGGAATGAGCATGATCGTGTTCAATACTCGGTATGGGTTTATGCGCTGGGCTGCTTATTTCGCCCTCTGCCTTTGGAGGTTAAGGCTGAAATTCAACAGGTATGGCGCATAGTCCAACAAACAGACATTGTGCTATGCGCTTTAGTGGACTATAATAAAATGGAGGAATTTCTATGAAACAAAAACTATTTACAATTATCGCCGCCCTTTTGCTAGTGATTTCGTTGTCGATTACCGCATTGGCAGCGTCTACTACATTGGGTGTATCAGAAATCGACCAAAATAAAACAAACTGGTGCTGGGCTGCTTGTAGTGAAATGATCGGAAAGTATTATAACAACACAAGTAACCGCGACCAATATGATATTGTTGAAGAAATCAAAGGAAATACCAACAACCAAACTGGTACATCCTCAGATATTTGTTCCGCTATAAATTATGCATCCGTTAATAGTGTGACATTTCAAACCAGCGAAAGTGCGTTGTCGTTCAGTAGTTGCCAAACTGAAATTAACAATAGCGATCCTTTCGTAGTATGGCTGCAAGGAAAGAACGGTAGTGTTAGCCATGTTGTTGTGGCTGCTGGTTATAAAACAGGTTCTACAAATTACTTGTATATTATTGATCCTTCCCCTAATGTTAGCGCACAATATTTTTCTTATACACAGCTTGTAAATGGCACTACGGGAACTTTGGGAACTCGTTGCTATGAAAGAACAATGTATAGGGATTAAATACATTAAAATGCAAAACAAATTAGGAGGTAGTAGATATGAAAAAAATATTTGCGTGTGTTTTGGCTCTGTTTATTGTAGCTTCTCTTTCAATGACAGCATTTGCAGCAGACTTTTCCACAGGTGCTGATGCCGAATTAGAAAGCATTGCGGATGAAATTGTGGTTGTCGTTAATGATTTGTACGGTGAGATTATTACTGATAAGGACATTGATTTCAGTGACGCGCTCAAAGTCTATGTTGATACAAATGTGTTTGAATTATCGACTAATAGCGCAAGCGAGATTAAGAATACGCTTGAAGCTGGAAACTACATTTATCTATTGCCAATAAAAACAGGCAAAGGAATTGTTGTTGTTAATATTCAGAAAGGGCTTCCGTTAAGTGAACACGCCAAAGAAGTATTAACAGAAAAAGAACAGCAAGAAGTTCTGGAAAATGTGGGGAAATGGGTTATATCCAGTGCTACACTATATAATTCTCAAGATACCGCTTACAACTATTCGGCTACTCTTTCAAAAAAAGTAGGCGAGATCCCCGATGGAACGCTTCTTGTTGGTAGCTTGCCGATTTTTGAAGATGTTGTTGCGCTCATTCCAGATAGTAATGGTCTTGTCGAAAAAATTGTTCCGCTTACAAATACATCTTATGACTTAGGAGCAATTAGCAATTCCAGAAACTCATCTGAAATTTATGATTACTCGACAATAAAAGCGTATGCAAACAGTCTGCCGGAGGGAAACCCCAATTTGGCTGGTGGTGGTGCAGATGTGCAAGTACCTGAACCCCAAGCTGGAATGATTTTCGTTGTTGCAGCAGTAATCATTGTATGTGGTGGAGCTGCTATGATTCTTTACAAAAATAAGAAAAATAAATCTGGAGGTAGTGTATGAAGAAACTATTATCCTTTGTGTTTGCCGTGATTATGGTGCTTTCCCTATCTATTTCAGCATTTGCAGCCGAGATAGATCATGGCTCTAAAAATACATCCTTTGAAATAACCCTCGACGAAATACTCGCCCAAGCCGATCCTAAAACGATTAGCACCAAAAACGGAGTTACATCCATACCTGTTATACTGGACATCAACGATGAAGTTTACGCAGAAATTGTTATCAGTGTAAGCTCTTTAGCTCGCACAAGTGCAAAGAGTTTCTCGATGGAAGGCTGGTTCAGATTAAAGTCTAACAAAGAGATTGTGACCGTCTATGGTTTAGATGGTACATTTGAATATACAGGTGCAACCGCTTCTATTACAGGTGCTTCTGCATATCACAACTCTTGTTTGTCGGGATGGACAGGTTCGTATGGTATCAATAAATCCACTGGTGATGACGGAAGCGCAACGATTACTGCAAATTATACAGTGCTTTATAATGGTGCCTCAAATAATACGGCAAGTTGCAGTGCCAAATGTACAAAGTCTGGGACGATTACTTTCTCTGGAAACTATGATGAATCGACGATAATTTGATTTTTAAGGAGGAACCAGTAATGGGCATTAAGCGATTGCTTTCATTCGCATTGGTAGTTCTTGTTTTGGGAACAGTTTTTCCGATCACTTCTTTTGCTGCCAGCAACGGAGATCAGTATGAAGTTATTGTGATCGACACAGGCGATTCAGAAGTTGGATTGGAGATTTATGAATCTACTATGCCTGCACCTTGTTCATATAGTACCACTTCAAAGTCACATTCTGGACGCTTTTATCTGAAATCGGATAATTCAACTTTGGCAAGATTTAAACTGACAGGAAAATTCTCTTATGATGGTACACTTTGCAATGCAACTAATAGTACAGCGAGCATTTGGGAAGTTGCTGATGGTTGGGAAGTGGATGAAGTAACTTCCACATCTCAGGTATCTCCTACCTTAGCAAAAGCTGTTGGCGAATTTTATCTCTACTATGAAGCAACAAGCTCACTATCGTCATCGGCAACAATTACCATCAGTTGTACTCATACCGGGAAAACCAGTGCCGAATTTAATGGCGATGAATAATATCGTGCTACATTTTCCTTGATATTTACCCGTACCGCCGTTTCCGACGGTACGGGTATTCCTTTGGACAGATATATGAACTTATAAATCATAATGAACGAACTGTAAATGCAGACTTTTTCATAATTATAGTATATAATGAATCCAAAAAAGTTTTCAAAAAAACTTTCAAAATTTTTGCGACCTATGGCGACAAAACCGTACTTATAGAGCGAAAGGCCTTTGAGAATCAAATAAGGAGGTGAACGCATGGATGACTTACAAATTATCGAGTTGTATTTTGCGCGTGATGAAAAAGCGATCAAAGAAACCGATATAAAATATGGGCGATTATGTTTTAGTGTCGCTATCAATGTTTTAGGAAATGACGAAGATTCGGAGGAATGTGTGAACGATACATATTTGAGCGTGTGGAATACGATCCCGCCTACCAGACCCAGCCGTTTTGCTGCTTTTATCTGCAAGATAACAAGAAATCTATCACTGAAAAGGTTGGAATATAACAAAGCACAGAAACGCACTCCGACTGCGATTGTTTCATTCCATGAATTTGAAGATATTTTGCCGGACAACACGATTATGCCTGATGTAGAGAATCAAGAAATTGGCGAAAAGATAGGTGAATTTCTGCGCACCAAAAGCCCGGTTGTTCGCACTGTATTCATTCGCAAATATTGGTTTTTTGATACCGTTAGTGACATTGCGGCAAAATACTCATTTACGGAAAGTAAAGTCAAATCCATGCTGTATCACACCCGTAACGAGTTGAGAGAGTATTTGAGGAAAGAAGGTATCGAGATATGAGAATCCCAAGAATAGTTGAAGCTATGCAGTATCTTGATGATGAACTGATTTCTGAGGCGATTGAGTTCCGCAGAGTTCCGTTGCATACCCGGTTGTTTCGCAAGCCCTTTATGAAAGCCTGTGCTTGCTTTTTGGTGATTGCACTTGTGTTTGGAATTGGTCTTTTTCACATCGACAACGGGGATGGGATCACTTCACCATTTGTTTTGACTGCATACGCAATTTCCCCAGACAACGCAGATATAGTAATGACAAAGCTGGAACAAGGCGTTAGTGTTCCTGTAAGCTATTTTGAAACTAATTCGGGTATTTCTGGTTTTGTGTTTTCCTGCGAAAATACAGCCAAAGATATGCCTGCATCAATTTCTGTTATTACACATGGCAATTTCAATGAATACATTGATGAAATTGTCGGGATAGCCATTGATCCCAGCCAGAACTACTATATTTTCATTCCGAGTGAAACAGAGGTTGTCCCCTACACGGTATTTGTTTCATCTATTGATATGGAAGCAGAGCTTATTTATGAACTCACGCTCCAAATTACGCAACAAGATAATGAATACTATGCCGAATTGATCTCTGAAACGACGCGGGATGTCATTATGAAATGATTTCAAAGTGACGGAAAGAGGGTGATTCCAATAAACAGGTTTTTGTCCGCTTAATTGGTATAGATATTTTCACAGGAGGATTTTAATGAAACACCTTACCAAAAGCATAGGGAAATGTCTATCTCTTATGCTTGCCCTAATCATGTGTATGTCGCTATCCATTCCCGCTTTTGCTACGGAAGAACGCATTGTGAGCGATGAAGAAATTGCCGCAGTTCTGGATAAGCTCAATGCAGAGTATCACACAAATATTCACGCACTTTCTGCCGCTGAACTTACACAGCTTGGTTTGCCTGTCACAAATCCAGAGCCAATGACTGTAAGCGAACTTGCAGAATTAGAAAACACTCTGCGGAATATTGCAGAAACACAGATCCCGCAGTTTAAGAGAAATACGCAAGAAGCCTTTATAGCGATAGCTAACATCGGAATGTATAATCTTCTGTCTAAAATCCCCAATTCTGATGACATACTTCCTTTGGCGACAAATCCAGTTACCGCGACAAAAGAAATTGAATACGCGGTTGCCGGAGCAGTGGCATATATTTCCGAAAATCTTTTCGGGAAAAGTATTTGGGGCGAGATCCAACGCGGTTTTTGTATTACAGATACCGAGCAATCCACATGGTTTCGTGCTACCAATCCGACAGTCACCCGAATTGAAAGCAATAGTACATTGTACTGGGTTGGCACTGGCAGCTACTATTCCAACATAAACGGAACTCAATATTATTTGTACAGTGGCACACAGTACGCATCTATGTATGTGTCAGATTATGATTAAATTAAATATTTCAACGATTATGCGATAAATAGATAACAACACTAACGCCCGTATCAACTCTGCGCTGATACGGGCGTTTTTCTCTTTTGTCACGCTTTTAACTTCGATTTTCTACCCCAGCAGGGAAATCATAAGGGCAAGCCCTTTTCGTCACCGGGAAGCCTTGCTATGCGCCGAAAAACGGCACTCTAAATGGTGACATACCGGGCTATCACGCATAGCTTTCCTTTGCGTGTAGGTGCAGACCGCCCAGCACGACGGCGGCGATCCCGAACACCACCCAGCCCCATATCGGATCATGCTCCGATATGAAGTATGCCAGCACACCGAATACTGCCGACCACAGCAGGGACATCATGCCGCCTATGAGCCAGAAGCCGACGCCCGTATGCTGCAACCAATACAAAAGCAGGAATACCGCAATACTGACCACCAAGCAAAGAGCCGGATGCAGCGTCCAGAGGGTGTGACAGAGCAGCCCGGACAGAGCTGCAAGCAAAATGCTGTCAAACAGAATAATATTCCCGATAAATAAGCCTATCACGGTCAGTACGATGCTTAACACTATGTAAATGCCGAAAAGAATAAAGTTCATGCGCTAACCTCGCTTTCTGCCAGCTTGCTTATTCCATAATGCTGCCCATGATACGCTGCACGGTATCGCAGGCATCGTCAAAGGAAATGTCTTTGGCATAGTCGAAATCACGCTGGTACTTCTTCCAGAAGCCCCGGAGGGTGTCGCTCCCGCGGATCTCCGCGATAATGTCTGGGTAAATCGTCAGCACTTTACGGCTGCCGCGCTTATCCGCAGTCCGTTCCAGAGCTTCCCGAAGTGTCCTGGCATTGCACTCTGCTCCGCGCAGGGAATACAGAATGTGAATATCATAAAAATCTCTCGGACGGGTATTGGCTGTGCTGCGGGACAATACTGTTTCGATTTTCTCTGCCAAAACCGTTTCAAGGTTATAGGCAAGGATGCTGATGCTGCGGTCATCGAACAGCAGCGAAAATGTGTATTCAATTTCTCGCGGTGTGATAATATCCCCGGTGGTAACATCGACGGTCAAGGGTACGCTGATCGGCGCATAGTTGGCTTTCAGCCCCACGCGGAT
>CANQVF010000028.1 GCA_947627185.1 uncultured Clostridia bacterium
AAAGAAGAAGTAAAAGAATATGAAGAATTTTACTTAGACATAGTAGTAGAAAATGTTGGAGAAGTAAGAGCAGAAAACGTAAATGTTGAAGTCTTTTCAGGAGATAGAGCTGGGTATTTAAGATATGAAAGTAATATAGAAAATATAACTGTAGAAGCATATAAAAAGGTAGATACAGAATATAAAATCGGTGAAGGTAGTATAACTTTAACAGAAATAGTATCAAACTTTATTATACCAAGTATAGAAATTGGAAATAAAGCCGAATTAAGGGTTTATATTATGGCAAGTAAGTTAACTGCAATGACTGAAAGAGATATTTTTAGAAGAGTAGAGCCAAATATTTTAAGTCCAAGAGTAACAATAACAGCAAATGATTTAGGGATAAAATTAGTAAACGAAGATAATAAGATTAATTTAAAACAAGCAGAAATATCAATACTAGAAAAAGCAGTAACAGAAATTTCTTCAATAAAAAAAGCTGGAGATGAAATTGGTTTCTATATATCAGTAACTAATGAAAATACAGAAAATAATATAAATAATTTAGAAATAACTAAAACTTTACCAAAAGAGTTTAGTCTTGTTGAAAGCAGTTTACAATATACATATGATGAAGCTACAAGAAAAATAACTTGGAAAGTAGATACTTTAAATGTAGGTGAAAAAGCAGAAATAAATTTAACACTAAAAGTAAATGAATTAGATGAAGATATAACAGAAAAAAGAGTGGAAACAAACACAATTGCAAAAGCAGATGGCATCGGTGAATATAGTTCAAACATTATTGTAGTAGAAGTAGCAAAACCAATGCTAGTAATAACACAAACAAGTAGTAATGAAAATACATATGTAAAAGAAGGAGATACTTTAAGATATACATATTTAGTAAGAAATGAAGGAAAAGTAAATGCAGCCTTTGTTGATTTACTAAATGTTGTTCCAGAAGGAATAGCTGTTACAAATGTTAATTATGTAATAGATGGAAAAGAAACTAGTAGATCTGGAATGATGAAAGACAATGTAAAAATTACAACTAATATAGCTCCAGGATCAGAATTATTAGTAAATTTGGAAGCCATTGCATTAAATTTAAATGGTGCAAATGAAAAATCTGTAACAAATTATGCAACATTATCTTCAGATGAAGTTTCAGAAATAAAAAGTAATTCAATAACAAATATAATAGAGTCTGCAGAAGGAACTGGAAATAACTCTGGTGATGATACAAATCAAACAGCAAAAGCTCAAAATAATATAGAAAGAACATATAAATTAACAGGTGTAGCATGGTTTGATAGTAATCAAGATGGAATGAGAAGTAAAGAAGAAGAATTATTAGAAGGAATAACAGCCAAATTAGTAGATAGTTCTTCTGGAACAATAAAACAAACAGTAACAACAAATTCAAAAGGAGAATATGCTTTTTCAGGAATACAAAATGGAAATTATTTAGTAGTATTTGAATATGATTCTTCTAAATATACTGTTACAACATATCAAAAAGATGGAGTAGCAAGTAACGCAAACTCAGATGCAGTATTAACAACAATAAATCAACAAGGCTCAAACAAACAAGGAGCAGTAACAGATATTATAAAAATAGAAAATGGAAGTGTTTCAAATATAGATATAGGTTTAATGCTAGTAGATAAATTTGATTTAAAACTAGATAAAACAATAACAAAAGTAATGGTTCAAACATCAAAAGAAACAACAACAGATGAATATAATAATGTAAAAATAGCAAAAACAGATATACCAGCAAAATATTTATCAGGTTCAACAGTATTTATAGAATATACAATAACAGTATCAAATGTAGGAGATATAGCAGGATATGCTAAAAAGATAGTAGATTATTTACCAAATGGAACAACATTTAATTCAACATTTGAAGCAAATAAAGATTGGCATACAGGAACAGATGGAAACTTATATAGTGAGGCAATAGCAAATAAAGAATTAAAACCAGGTGAGTCGGTAACATTAAAACTGGTACTAACGAAACAAATGAATGAAGAAAACACAGGAATAGTAAATAACATAGCAGAAATATATGAAGATTACAATGTATATGGAGTATCAGATAGAAATTCAAAACCAGCAAATAAAGTACAAAATGAAAATGATATGAGTTCAGCAGATGTAAGCATATTAATAAGAACAGGTGAAACATTAATATATATGTCAATAATAATAACAACAATATTATTAGCAAGTATAGTAATATTTATAGCATACAATAAAATAGTAATATCAAAAAGAAAGTGGGTGATCTAATATGGAAAATAAAAAAACAAATAAAGTTTTAGATAAAATATTAATAATATTCATAATTCTATTCTCTATATTAGGAATCACACAAAAAGTTTTAGCTGGAAAAGATGATCATGAGGCATGGACTGAAGAAAGTTCAGAATATCTTACTGGTGGTGATGCTGGTGTTATGCCACCTTGGGAAAGTAACGGAACTGGAATAATATACGATAAAGGAGGAAGCACTAAAGATGGTGCTGAAAGATCTGATACAGGAATTGATGAAGTTGGTATTACTGGTAGTAATGGTAGTTTAAATACAGGTGAAGGTGGAGCTTGGAGTGGTGGAGCATTATTTTTAACAGATTTTATATTTTCAGCAGGGCGGAACAAAAGGACCACATAAAGCAAATAATACAGGAGAGCCGAATGTAATATGGGCAGAAGATTTATGTAATGAACTTAAAGTATTATGTACACAATTAGGTACACCGATAACTGGAGAAAATAAATATGTTAGTGATGAAGTTGCAAAAGGATATTGGGCTCATGAAGTAGGTTTTAATATTAATGTACCGTATAATGATACTATAAATAAAGTAACAGGTGGATATCCAGAGCTTAATAAATCAAATTTAATAGTAAAAGAAGGAGAAACATATATTATAAAAACGTATGATGCACTTGCAACTGCATCATTAATACAGACAATTGCAAAAGGTGATGCAACTGATGATAAATATGAATACGAATTTAAAACACCTTGTGAATTTCATTTAGTACAATCAGTAGATTGTGTATCAGATCCAAACGGACATGGACCTGCAAAAGCTTTTGCACTTTCTGAAGCAGATAGAATTACTAATGGAGGTAATGCAGAAAAAGATCCATTGCAGTTAACATGGTGGAATTTATTTGGATATGATGGTAGTGGAAATGATAATGGTTTAACTGCAGAAGCTTTAAATTTCGAAGAATATATTACAAATGAAAAAATAGCAGGAGGTGAATCTGAAACTGTAACAATAAATGGAACAAAATTTCATGGATTCCCAATAAATTATGATCCAAAATTTTCAAATACTAAAAAAATAGATACAGTTTTTTCTGAAGAAACTCAAAAATGGATTATAGGACCATTTAAAATTGATTATTTGGAAAGAGAACATTTTTCAGAAATAACTAATATTTATATTTATACTGATGCTGATACAAAACCATTAGATAAATCAAAATATAAATTAGCTAGAAAGAAAGAAGACTCTGGTTCTACAATGAAATTGGAAGAATATAAGAAAAATGAATTTCCAAAAGATAGTGAAGAATTTTATATAGAATTAGATTATGACAAAGATATACACTCAATATATGATATTCAAGTTGATTTTAGTTATCAAAATGCTGGTGGTTACTATAATGTTTATGATGCTAATTATCATACAGTTCATACACAAGGAACAATAGTTGCAGAATATTCTACTGAAGCTAAGAAAGCTATGGATGACAGTTTTGATAAAATGAAAAATCTTTTTGTGGATGGAAAGGGTTGTATGTTTTTTGAAGGTTCAACTTTTTTTCCAGGTGACAATACTTTTCAATGGGTGGACGATATAGCTGATCTTTTTGGAGCAGGAGATTTAGTTGATTGGTTTAATGATGTGATGCGTGATTTGAACACCAGCACTATTCAGAGAGAATTGTCAAGAGGTTTAGAAGCAGGTGAACCAGTAAGAGATCATGCTAACTTTTATGATTATATGACATTACCTTCAACAAACTATTATTATGATTCAGATAATAAATGGGTTGTTAAAGATGCAGCGGGAGTTCAAAATGTTATATGGAATCCAGGATGCAAAGGTACTTGTGAAACTGCAAGAGATACATATAAAAGTTATGAGGATGCTTATAATCAAGCTGTAACAGATTATAATAATAAATTAAGTGCTTATAATACTGCTGTAGACAATTATAATAAGGCTGTAGAAGCTGGGATAACTGGGGAAGCTTTAGAACCATATTCTACTGCCGTAACTAATACTGGGGCAGAAAAAGATGCCGCTGAAACGGCTATGACTAATGCTTATACTGCGTGGCAAAATTGTGGAGTTTCAAAAGAACAATACGATAGTTCAGTAAGTATACTAGAAGAATTTAGTGGAAAAAATCCAGATGCTGAGTTTACTCAAGTAAAAATACCACCTCCAATAGAATTTTATGTTTGGGAAGATGTATATTTTGAAAAAATTGATGGAGATGAAGGTTCAGAAGGTCAAAAACAAACTATTACAGGAAATGCTGCAAGATGGTGGAATCATACCACAATTCACTGGTGTGAAGAAACAGATTTATCTGGTCAACTTAAAATAATAAAGAAAATTGAAGGTGGAGAAGTAGCAGAAGCTGCAGCAGATGGAAAAACATTCAATTTCTTAGTAACTATAGGTGGAGAATCAAAAATATATTCTATCACATATAAAAAAGGTGGAGATAACACTGTTGTAACAAAACCAGTAACATGGAAATTAGCCCAAAAACTTGAAAAAAAGACTGCAGAGTTATCAATATCAGAAAATTCAGAACAATTAAAAGCAATAGAACAAAATTTACAAGTAGTTGGAAGTGCGCCTGAAGAAGGGACAACTCCGCCAGATGAATCAGGAGGAGGAGAGCATACAACTCAGCCAACCCCATCAGGAGGAGGCTCATCAGGTCAAGGAGGAGGAAGTCATGAAAGAATTCCGCCACCTTCTTATCCAGAAAAACCAGAAGAATTTATACCAAGAACGGAAGAAAATGCACCAGATTATACAGTAATAGAAATTATAGCAGAAGGTGATGATTTTGAATTAGTTAGTATAGAAAATGGTAGTGGAAAATTAGTTGCAAATAAAACAATAGAAGTAACAGTTACTAATAAACCAAGTGATGAACATTTGGGTGATTTAAAGATAATAAAAGAAGTAGATGACACAAATTTAGATACAAATCAATATCCATTAGTAGGACAAAAATTTAAATTTGATGTAACAATTTATGGACCATGTGAATTTACATATGCTGGACAAACATATAAATTAGGAAGCAAAGAAGATTCACAAACTATAACAGCAGAAGTAACAGCAGTATCAAAAAATGATGAAAATAAAGATAAAAATGCATGGAAATTAGCGGATGTAAAATGGTATTCAGATCAAACACCTACATGGGAAATAAAAGAGAGTACAGATGGACAACCAGAAGGAAGTGAAGAAGTTAAGTTAAGTGCTTCAAAAGGTGTATTTGTTGATAGAAAAATAAGTGAATCGAAAGTAATAGCAGAAAATAAATATGAAATTGATAAAGAAGAAAAAGCTAAAATACATATTTTGAAGAAAGTAGAAAGTGCAATAGCAGAAGAAAAAGACAATTTAAAAGAATTTTCTGAAAAAGAATTAGATCAATTTAAATTTTATTTTAAAGTAAATTTATATAGTAAAGAAGATTTTAGTGAAGATGGAAAATTACAAAGTCCATCTGGTGAAAAGTATGAAGAAGTAATATTAACAGCAACACGTAAAGCAAATAATGAATGGGAAGCAGAAACAAACGAATATAGGTGGGCATATGGAAATAATCCATACTATACAGTAGAAGAATTAAATATATGTCCAATGCATGGATATGATTGTGTAGATGCACCAAATACACCATTTAATGAAGCAAAGTGTAAATATTACAAAATACTTGAAACAGTAGCATTTAA
This sequence comes from uncultured Clostridia bacterium, assembly GCA_947627185.1. Lineage (GTDB taxonomy): Bacteria > Bacillota > Clostridia > TANB77 > CAG-508 > Scatovivens. The sequence continues at coordinate 6,005 of CANQVF010000028.1, forward strand.
TAAAGATGAAACAATAGCTCAAAATAGCAATATTGGACATAGTATAGAAGTAACTGATAAAACCATAAAAGGGCATTTAGAAAATGAAACTATTGAAGATGGAAAATTTAATTGTATAGCAATAAATACATATTCTACTACTGCACCTAATAAAGGAAAGATAGTAATAAATAAAACTATAGAATCAAATGATAATAAGGGAATAATTGCATTAAGAAAAGATTATAATTTTATAGTAAAAATATCAGGAACATTCCAATATAGAGGACAGAATTTTAAAGACCAAACAATACAATTAACAAATAGTAAAACAGAAGGATATAATTTATTATCAGAACAAGAAGAATATAATGATAATGAATTTATTACAATTAACATATCAGAAGGAGATAGTAATAAATATACATCAGAAGAATTTACATGGTATGGAGAAGCTCCAACATATGAAGTATATGAATATACAGAAGGAAATAATACAGTAGAAGTAGATGGAGTTATATATGAAATAGAAACATCAGGAGTGCCACAAAAAGGTAACTTAGAAGAAAATGGAATTGAAGGAGATACATATAAGGAAATAGAAGTAAAGGCTGTTAATAAAATTTCTTTAACAGATGAAGCATATCATTCAGGATATATAAAATTGATAAAAAAGATTGATAGTGAAATTGCAAAAAAATTAGGTATTGACTATTTAAAACAACAAAGATTTAGATTTCATATTACTGTGAAAGATGAAAGAACTAATAAAGAGGTATATAATAGAAATATCGAATTAGGAGATGAAAATTATCCGTTACAATATGAAGATGAAACAGGAGAATATTATTGGGAATATGAATCACCATCAATTTCATGCTTAATTGATGAAAGTTATAAAAATAATTCAAAATTTACAGTTGATCATTTACTTCCATTAAAATATGAAATAACAGAGTTAGATTCAGCTTCAAATCTAGTGTTATCTAGTATTGAAGGTGAAAAAGATCAAACGGTAGAAATAAAAGAAGTTGAAGGAAATACAGTAATTTCAGGATATTTACAAGATAGTTGTAAAGGTATTAAAGACTCAGAAGAAGATAATGATGATAAAGGTAAAGAATTTGAAATAGATACAACAGATATTACGGCTATAAATAATATAAATAATGGACCTAAAAAAGGAAAATTACAAATTAAAAAGGAACTTACACAAAGCGGTATATTAACAGAGGAAGAATTTGAATTTACTGTAAAAATAAAAGGAAACTTCAGTTATGATGGAGAAAATAACTTTATAAAAGAGTTTACATTTGGCAATAAAGAAGATAACAAAATAATAATAAGACCT
>CANQVF010000029.1 GCA_947627185.1 uncultured Clostridia bacterium
AGGTCTTATTATTATTTTGTTATCTTCTTTATTGCCAAATGTAAACTCTTTTATAAAGTTATTTTCTCCATCATAACGGAAGTTTCCTTTTATTTTTACAGTAAATTCAAATTCTTCACCTGTTAATATACCGCTTTGTGTAAGTTCCTTTTTAATTTGTAATTTTCCTTTTTTAGGTTCATCACCTAATTTGTTTTCAGCAACAACATATGTATATTGAGAATCTTCTTTCTTTAATTCTATATTCAATAATTCTTTTATTCTTTCCCTAATAGTATCTTCTATTGTACCTTCTGGGTTTTTTTCATCTACCTTTGTTGCTTCACCACTATCTTTTAATGTTCCTTTTAAAATAGTTCCATCTTCTATTTTATTTTCTCCAGTAATATTTTTAAGTTCTATACCATTTAAGTTTATACTTACTTCTTCTACTTCATAACATAATGGATCTTCACCATCATTCCATGAATATTTAGGTGATATATATTCCCAATACCAAGTATTTTCTTCTTCTATATATTTAGCTTTATTGGTTCCTGTACCTAATTCTACTGGTATAGTATACATTGGTTCTCTTTCATTAATATTTTTATATATTTTTATATTGAATTTAAATTCTAGACTATCAATATATTCTGGTGACAATTTATCTGAACCTTCTAAAGTTTTTATTAACTTTATTTGCCCAGAATGACTTCTAGGTCCATCTGTAATTTTATTAATAGCTTTTACATCTACTGTATTATATCCACTATTTTTATTATTTGGATCTTTAAATCCTTTTTCTGATAAATTTCCTTTTCTTGGTACACCAGAAACTATTATTTCATGTTGTAATCCATCATCTGTAGTTACTGTATCATTTCCTGCTGTGTATTCATATACTTCATATGTTGGTGCTTCTCCATACCATGTAAATTCTTCTGATTCCCATGTTTTTTCTGTATTTCCATTTTCTACTTTAATTGTAATGAATTTTGTATCATCATAATCATATAAAGTATTACTATCATTTGTTTCTTCTGTAGATTCATTATCTAATATCTCTATAAATTTTGTGTTTCCTGTTTCATCTATATATAATTGTATTGTTTGATCTCTAAATTGTAGATTTTGATATTCAAAAGTTCCTGATACTTTTACAATAAAATTATATGTTAGATTTCTTAATGTTTGAAGATAATTTAATTCTTTACTACTATCTTCAGTCTCTGCTTGTATTTCTTTTGTAATTTTTAAATTTCCTTTTTTTAGTTCGTTTGTATCAGTTTTATTTGCTAAATTACAATCGAATACTCCTGTTGCTTCTTCTTTTAGTGTTCCAGATACTTTATTATCTGTTACCACTAATTGCTCTACTTTACCTTCATTTAATTCTTTAGTTTTAGCCTCATCAAATGTTGTTGTTCCCCAATATTTACATTCTCCTTTTTTACAACTTCCTTCTTCATGATCTTTTGGACATCTATCTAACTCTTCTATTTCAAAATATGGGTCATTTCCATATGCCCAAATATAATCATTAATTGTTTCTGCAGTCCATTTATTTGTTCCTGCCTCTCTTTCAGCTCCTAGAATTACTTCATTATATTCTTCTCCTGATGGACTTTTTAAAAGTTCATTTTTACTACTATCTTTATATACTTTTACTTTAAAGTAATATATGAAATCATCTAGTTCCTCTTCTGAAAAACGACTTTCACCTTCCAAAGTTTTTATAACTTTTATTTTACCGTGTTTAGTTGTGTGTTTATTTTCTGCTATTACTTTCGATTCACTTATTTTTTTATCAACAAATACACCTTTTGAAGCACTTAATTTAACTTCTTCACTTCCTTCTGGTTGTTCATCTGTACTTTCTTTTATCTCCCACATAGGTGTTTGATCTGAATACCATTTTACATCCGCTAATTTCCATGCATTTTTATCTTTATTTTCATCATTTTTTGATACTGCTGTTACTTCTGCTGTTATAGTTTGTGAATCTTCTTTGCTTCCTAATTTATATGTTTGTCCAGCATATGTAAATTCACATGGTCCATAAATTGTTACATCAAATTTAAATTTTTGTCCTACTAATGAATATTGATTTGTATCTAAATTTGTGTCATCTACTTCTTTTATTATCGTTAAATCACCTAAATGTTCTTCACTCGTTCTATTAGTAGCTGTTATTTGTATAGTTTTATTTGCAACTAATTTTCCGCTACCATTTTCTACATTAACTAATTTAAATCCATTTCCTTCTGGTACAACTTCTTGAACTGTATATTCTGGTGCATTCTTTTCTACTCTTTTTTGAAATTCTTCTTCAGTTTCTTTTTCACCATTTTTTACTTTTTCTTTATCTCTTTCTGCTAATTTCCATGTTACTGGTTCTGTTATAATAGTGTTGTTTCCACCTTTTTTATATGTAATATAATATTCTTTTTCATTTTCACCTATTGTTACTTTGAATTCGAATGTTTTTCCATTTGCTGCATCTTCTGCTACTTCTCCACCTTCAATTTTCTTTTCTATTTTAAGTTGACCAGATAAATCTGTTTTATCGCTCCAATGAATTGAAGTATAATTCCACCATCTTGCACCTTCATGTAATATTGATTGATTTTGTGCTTGTACATTACTAGCTATAGTTTTAAATTCATAATCTTTCCAAACAACACATTTTATAGGTTCTGGTACTTCCATATCTTCAGGTTCAACTGAATAATTATTTAACGCATCACGAACTTCTTTTGCTCTATCATACGTATCACTTGAAATATCTGTAGTTGTCTGTGCATTTAATTTATTCGTATATTCTTGATAAAGTGCATCTAATTGTTCTTGCGTATATGTTCCTGGAGTAGTTGTATTAGCAGCTACTGCATTATTATATGCATTCAATGCATTACTTGTCTCTTGTTGACTATCCCTTGCTTTCTCATACTCATCTATTATACTTTGTAATGCACTTTGACCAGTAGAATTCCAAACAAAAGCACCATTTTTTACAAGTCCTCTATCTTCCCAATCAGATGGATATGATGTTCCTACATTATAAAAGTAGTAAATATGGCAATCCCTACTCATATTGTCATGATTTCCATTATTTCTATAAAAATTTTCCATCATATATTCTAACAATTCAGTAGCACCAACACTTCCAGCATCATTATATGATGTATATTTATAGAATTTTTGTAAATCGGGAGTCATAACACCCCTACCAACACTATCTACTCCTGCAGCATTATTAGCTAGTAAATCATTCAAGGTTTTTGTAAAATCTTCAACTGCTTTTTTAGCTTCTGCACCATATTCTCCAAATATATGTCCTATTGATGCTACTTTTTCAAAAGTTCCTTCATAAAGAGTATAGCTAGCGCCTGCATTTTGATATTTAAAATCTACTTGTATATCACTTATTGCATAAAACTTTTCATCGTATTCTAGTATTATATAAAAATCTTGATTATCATGAGGATATTTTCCATCTTCTAATATTTCTAAATCTTTATCTGATGAACCTACTTTTTGTACAGCAATATCATATTTATCTTTATTTAAAGGTTCTGTTGAATCATTTACAAAAATTTCCATATTTTCAATAAAAGAATATTTTTCATCTTCTAAATAATCAATTTTAAATGGTCCAATTGTCCATTTGTTTGTATTTTCTGAAAAAACTGTTTCTATTTTTTTCTTATTATCAAATTCTGGTTCATATTTAATTGGAAAACCTGTAAATTCTTTTCCTTCAATTACTTTCTTTTGTTGTTCTCCGCCTTTAATTTTATCACTCGATATGTAATCTTGAAAATTCATTGCTTCATTAAATAAGCCATTATCATTTGCAATTCCAGAAGGTTCCAAATCTCCTAAAACTCCCCACCAAGCTATTTGTAACGGTGTTTTTTCACTACTTCCTGTTATGTTTTTAAATTCTGAAATTAGAAATGCTTTTGCTCCACCATTTTCAGTATTAACACAATTTATTGTACTAGCACTATCAAAATGGCATGGTGTTCTATATATTTTATCATATTCTACATCTGACTTATCCATTATTCCTATTTGAAAAACAGTTTGTGTAAATTGCCTAATTGAAAATAACAATTTTCCTACAGCTTCACCTTCTTTTATAAAAGTAGGTGATACTTCACTTGGTTTTAATGAAGTAAAATCTCCATTCATACTACTTACAGGAATTACAACTCCATTACCATCATCTAAATTTCCTGATATTGAGCTAAAATCTGCACCATGTGCCCAGTAACCATCTGCAACATTTTTCGGTACATAATATTTACTTCCTCCTAATGGTGTACCTAATAAGCTACACACTACACCTTTATTATTACATAAATCTTTTAAAAATATTACATTACTGTAACCACCAGCTTCTTGAGGTCTCCAAGATTCTCCATAAGAAATTATGTATTCATTATCAAATTTACCACTTCCGTTCCAAGATCCACTATAACCTGTATTTCCATCTGTTTCACTTGTTCTTACTTCTGAACCAACAGAATCTGTACCATTATCTTTATGAGCTGTACTTTTTTCACCAGTTCCTCCTCCACCATCTATTATTCCAGATTCTTCTCCTTTTCCAACCCACTCAGGATTTCCTGCATCATATTCTCTAGTATAAGTAGCATTATCATAAAAATCACAGAAAAAACCTGTTCCAGCCAAAACTTTGTAGGTAATTCCTAATATAGAAGCTAAAATTATAAATATAATTAATATTTTATCTAAATTTTTATTTGTTTTTTTATTTTCCATATTAGATCACCCACTTTCTTTTTGATATTACTATTTTATTGTATGCTATAAATATTACTATACTTGCTAATAATATTGTTGTTATTATTATTGACATATATATTAATGTTTCACCTGTTCTTATTAATATGCTTACATCTGCTGAACTCATATCATTTTCATTTTGTACTTTATTTGCTGGTTTTGAATTTCTATCTGATACTCCATATACATTGTAATCTTCATATATTTCTGCTATGTTATTTACTATTCCTGTGTTTTCTTCATTCATTTGTTTCGTTAGTACCAGTTTTAATGTTACCGACTCACCTGGTTTTAATTCTTTATTTGCTATTGCCTCACTATATAAGTTTCCATCTGTTCCTGTATGCCAATCTTTATTTGCTTCAAATGTTGAATTAAATGTTGTTCCATTTGGTAAATAATCTACTATCTTTTTAGCATATCCTGCTATATCTCCTACATTTGATACTGTTATTGTATATTCTATAAATACTGTTGAACCTGATAAATATTTTGCTGGTATATCTGTTTTTGCTATTTTTACATTATTATATTCATCTGTTGTTGTTTCTTTTGATGTTTGAACCATTACTTTTGTTATTGTTTTATCTAGTTTTAAATCAAATTTATCTACTAGCATTAAACCTATATCTATATTTGAAACACTTCCATTTTCTATTTTTATAATATCTGTTACTGCTCCTTGTTTGTTTGAGCCTTGTTGATTTATTGTTGTTAATACTGCATCTGAGTTTGCGTTACTTGCTACTCCATCTTTTTGATATGTTGTAACAGTATATTTAGAAGAATCATATTCAAATACTACTAAATAATTTCCATTTTGTATTCCTGAAAAAGCATATTCTCCTTTTGAATTTGTTGTTACTGTTTGTTTTATTGTTCCAGAAGAACTATCTACTAATTTGGCTGTTATTCCTTCTAATAATTCTTCTTCTTTACTTCTCATTCCATCTTGATTACTATCAAACCATGCTACACCTGTTAATTTATATGTTCTTTCTATATTATTTTGAGCTTTTGCTGTTTGATTTGTATCATCATCGAAATTTTCTATATTATTTTCAGAAGCTTCTATAATATGCGTTATAGAATTACTCTTTATTTCTTCATTTTGTTTTGAAGATAATGTTGCATAATTTGTTACAGATTTTTCAGTTGCACCATCTAAATTCAATGCTATTGCATCCAAATTTACTAATAATTCTGAACCAGGTGATATATTTGTAGTTATTTTAACATCATCTGTCATTAATCCACTTCTATTAATTTCTGAACCATATATATTGTAATTTATGTTTGTAATAGCAATTCCTTCTGGAACTACTTCTGATAAATTTACATCAACTGCATTTACTTTTCCTTCATTTCTTACTAAATACGTATATTTTAGTGTATCTCCTTCTTTTATATATGTATTCTCATTACTACTTGTTTGAGTAATTATTAAAATTGGCTTAGCTAATAATATAGAAATAATGTTAGATGAATACGTTTTATTATTTTCTACTTCTTTCACTACACAATTTGTTTCTATATTTTTTTCTGTTAAATCATTTTCAAATTTGTCAACCATTACTGTAAATTTATAGAATTTAAGCTCACTTGGTTCTAAATTATCTATTTTCCATTTAATTTCTCTTGTATTATCATCATAAATATATCCATCTGTTGCTTCTACAAATTTAAATTCTTTTGGAAGAACTTGACTTATTTCCAAATTGCTCACTTTATTTTTAGAATTTTTATTTTCTACAGTTAAGTGAAAATCTATATTATGTCCAAAGCTTTCAATCTCATATTGAGATGTATAAGTTTCTTTAACTTCTAACTCAGCTTCTACTATTGATATTTTTGTAGAACTTTTTATTTCTATTCCTAAATCATTTGCTGTTGTTGTAATAATAGGTTCTAATATATTACTATTTTCTGAATCATCAAGTACGGTATTTATTACAAACATCTCAAAATATATTCTTAATTCAAGTTTATCTCCAATTTCTATACTTGGTATATTAAACATACATACCAAATTTCCATTATAAATTTTATTTTCTTCAATAGTTACCCCTTCTATATTTGACTCATAACGTTCGTATCCAGCTTTTTCTCTTGGATAAACTTCAATATTTACATTTTCTGCTCTTACTTCTCCAACATTTTCTACTACTATGTCTAAGTAAAATTCTTCATATTCTTTTACTTCTTCTTT
>CANQVF010000030.1 GCA_947627185.1 uncultured Clostridia bacterium
GAAGATAGTGAAGGAACAGTAACATGGACTACAACCGAAAGAAAAATTAAAGGTTCAGATGGAGAAACTTACAATAAGTTAACAGCAGATGGTTTAGATATAACATTAAATAGTGGAGAAAGTAGAAACATATTTGTAACATATTCTCTACAAAAAGAAACAATTCAAGATATTGAAAAAACTATTCCATTAGGAAACAAATCAAATATTGTAGAAATTGCAGATTACGCAACATATTATCAAGATGGAAGATTTGCAGGAAAAATAGATGGTGATTCAGCACCAAGCAATGTGAATGTAAGAGAATATAATTATGAAAAATTATATTATGAAGATGATTCAGATACAGCACCAAGATTAAATATAAAATTATTAGATGAAAACAGAGAAATCTCAGGTATAGCTTGGGAAGATAATAAAGTAGATGAAGTAACAGGCATTGGTGATGGTATTAGAAATGAAGAAGAAGCTGTAATAGGAGGATTAACAACAGAACTTATTGAAAAAGTAAAAGTAAGAGCAGAGGATGGAACTCTTGAAGAATACGATTTCTTATGGCCAACATCAGAAAATTTAGATTGCTTAGGTGGAAGAACTTTAGAAGATTTAACAGGTTTTGCAAGTGTAACAGAAACAGCAAGAGGTAATCCAGAAGAAGGCTTACAAGTAGGTCAATATAAATTCACAGGAATACCAACAGGAGAATATGTTGTAAGGTTCTTATATGGAAATGATAAAACAGAATTAGAAGATCAAACAAAAGTAACATTAGAGCCAGCTACAGCTTATAATATTAATGGAAAAGAATTAAATAGATTAGCAAATCCAGAAGAAGGCCAAAATCCAATAAGATCATATACAGCAAATTATGATAAAGATAGAATAGGAGCTTCACAAGCTGTATACAATGGACAAGATTATAAATCAACAATTTACCAAGCAGGTGAAAATAAAAATACATTTAAAAATGAATATCATAATTTAAAAGCAACAGGAGAAAATGTTAATGTAGATTCAGATGCTAGAGATAGTGAAGCAAGAAGATTGGAAGTAATAGCTAATTCACAAACAATAACAAATGAAAATTCTAGTGTTTTAAGAACAGCTAATGATAAATCAGGTAGTCATCAAGAATTATACAAAGATTATAGTATGTATGCAGATACAGCAAAAGTAGATTTGAGTGTTGAAAACTTAGAAGCCTCAGGAGTGGAAAAAGAAGTGGTTAACGGCACATTATATAAAAATGCAGTTACTAATGTAGAAGTATCAGAAACAACGTATAAAGTAAAAGATATAAACTTCGGATTAATAGAAAGACCAGAAAATAATCTAATTCTTGATAAAGAAATAAAAGAAATAAAATTAACAACAAATGATGGTAAAATGATATTTGATGCTATTTATAACATAAAATACCATACAGTAACTGGAGTAACAGATAATGATATTGTAATAGGAAAACTTCCAGATAATGAGGGTAGATATTTAGTAGCAAAAGCAGAACTAGATCAAGAAAGATCAAAAGGAATAGACCAATTACAAGCAATTGATAAAAATGAGCGAAACTTAGAAAATGAAGTTAGACAAACAGGAACAAAGAACTTTAGATTTATCAATGTAGATTCAGAAATTTTACAAGGAACAACAATAGAATTAACATATCAAATATCAGCATTTAACTTAGGAGAAACAGATTACACAAGTAAAGAATTAGAAGAATTAAATACAATGAAACAAGAAATTACAGCAGATAGTTTAGATCCAAGAGACAGTAAAGCAGTAAAAGCAAAAATAAATGAATTTGCAAAAGAAATAAGAGAAGAACATGCAAAAGTAAAAACAGAAGAAGTAGATAATACAGTAGGAAGATATTTAGGAGAAACATACTATACTGGTAATGTAGGTGCAAATGACACAATAGCAACAACAAAAGTACGTCAAATAATAGATTATGTAGATAATGATGCAGTATTTACCGATTCATATAATACAGAGGCAAATCATATGTGGAGAAATACATCTATAAATGAATTGCTAGGAAATGGATACGATAAAGAAAGAATCTTATCAGCAAACATAATACCAGAATATGAAATATTAGATGAAAAAGGAATATCATATAAAACAGAACAAAGAAATAATCTAATATTAAGTACAGATGATCAAACAATACAAGAAGCAACAGCAGAAGGGGAAACACCAGAACAAATTGTAAATTCAAATGCAGGATTTGAAAGAAAGTTATCTCCAATAACAACAGAAAATATAGGAGCTTTGGTAAGAGGTGAAAGTGAAGAAGAAGAATGGCACTCAATAGAAAGTAAGATACCAAATCAACAGTTTAAATCAGACATAATATTAACAGTAACCAAAACAGTATCAGCTCAAGATGATGCAGATAACTTAGCATATGATAACTTAACAGAAATAGTAAAATTTGAGAACTCAGTAGGAAGAAGGGATGAAACAACAATAGTAGGAAATGCAAATCCAAAAGATGAAGACATATTTAACACAGCAATAAAAGAAAGAGATGCAAGTGCAACAGAGTTAATTACCTTCACACCACCAACAGGTATAAATGCACAAAGTCAATTAAAAATACAAGTATTAATAATAACAGTAGGAGCATTAGCATTAGTGGTATTAGGAATAGTTGTTATTAAGAAAAAAGTTCTTAAATAGAATATAAAATAGAATAAAATGAAGGAGTTAAAAAGCTCCTTCATTTTGTTTTAAACAATAATTAACTAAAAATTAATAAAACATGTGCCTCCCTTGTAAATATTCATAAAAATGTATACAAGTTTTTTTGTAAAATTTTCAAACATATTACAAAAAATAGTTTAAAAGCAAATTTTCTTACGCAAATAATAAATATAAAAAATTTTTAAAAAATAATATAAAAAAGTAATTAAAACTTTATATTTTAAACATAAAACTTCCAAAAAGAATTTCCGTAAAGTGTTAAATGTTAAATCGATGAAACACATTGAAAATAGGGATTTTAGCTATTGATTTCCTTCAAAAAATGAGTAAAATTATACTTATAAAAAAATAGTAAATGATACTATGAAGAGAAAGGTATTGAAAGGAAAAATTAAGATTATGTGTAAGAACAAAATTCTAGAAAAATTGTTAGCAATAATCCTAATATTTACATTAACATTTGCAAACTTTGCACTTGTATCTAAAAGTTATGCAGCAAGCTTTGCAGAAGTTTTATTTGGCGTAAACAGTGACACTGGTAGCAAAAATGTTGATTTTGACGCTTATTTTCAAGCTGAAGGAGAAAAAGGTACTTCAGTTATTAGTGATGTAAATAACAAAGAATTATTTATTAACATGGATTTAAGTGTGAGAAAAGAAGGCTACTTGAAGGATGCAAAAGTCGAGATTATTGGAGTAACAGAAGAAAAAGACTTGAACTTTAGAGTAAGAGAAGAAATAACAGAAGAAAGTCAAGTAATTGAAGAAGAACAAATTCAAGAAAATCCAGAGGAGCAAGTTCAAGAAGAAACTGAAAATGCTTTAGAAGAACAAGCAAATTCAGAGCAAGAAAATGTAGAACAAAAAGATGAG
>CANQVF010000031.1 GCA_947627185.1 uncultured Clostridia bacterium
TACCCAAACGCGAGCTGACGTTCTACCTGTTGTCAATAATAGTTATGGAAATCGCGACCGGTGTCTTGAACATGGCTCTCTGGTGCGGAGTACTGATCGCCGTAAGGCGGATGTTCCAACTGAGGAACTGTGAGAAAAACAGTCTTGCTATACCATAATACTCTATATAGATTAAAAAACGATTATTCTCATGACAGGAGGAAGTCCTGATCGGACGGAACATGTGGACGAAAACAGTGGAAAATGAGCACGGAATAACCAGATAATGAATATGATAAAGATATTGATAAATACCCCTGATATCAAGCATATAGGTGGAGGTGTCACGAATCTCTACAAAAGTCTCAAACCCTATTGGACAGAAGACGTCCGGTATAATTATATTGGGAAAAGGATTGATATATGTAGCAAAATTGGTGTGCTCTGGTTGCCACTTGACATAGTGAAATACAGTGTCATTATATGGAAATGGAGACCGGATGCAGTCTTGTTGAATCCGACGTTCGACCGTTCCGGAATGATACGGGACCTTATTTTTTTAAGGGTTGCGTTGATGTTCAAATGCAAGGTCTCCATAATGTTTCACGGATGCGATGAATATTACGCCAAGCGTGTCAATAAGGACAGAATGCGAAAATTGTTGGACCGAACCCAATGCATCTTATCCCTGTCCCGAAATTTTACGGCAATGCTTCGCTCATGGGGCATAACGGTGCCGGTGTTGCCTATAACAACGAAAGTAGATGACAGCCTGGTCGCTGATTTCGATGTGGAGACAAGAAAAGGGGATGTCAGGACCTTTCTGTTTTTGGGCAGAATAGTCAAGGGGAAAGGTCTATATGAAACGATAGAGACCTTTGCAAAAATAAAGGTATCCCATCCGGACATAAGACTGAAGATAGTCGGAGATGGCAGCGAACTACCCAAAATCAGAAAATATATTGCACAGAGACATATTCCGGACATAGATCTGACAGGCCAAATTGAGGGGCATGATCTGGCTGAGGCTTTCAAGACGAGTGATTTCTTTATTTTACCTACTTTTCATTATGAAGGACTGCCGAATGCTGTATTGGAGGCGATGGCTTTTGGTTTGCCGGTACTGACCCGCCCTATGGGAGGTATCCCGGATTTTTTTGAAGACGGGAAGATGGGTATACTGACGGATTCGGATAATTCAGACGAATACTGCAGGTTGATAGAAGGGATGATGGATGACAGAGATAGAATAAGAAGGATCTCTATATACAACCATGAGTATGCCAAAACCCATTTTATGGCTTCAAAAGTCGCGGAAAAGATGGAAGGGTATATAAGGATGAGTACAACGATATGAAAATCGCAATTGACCTGACATTTCTGTACGGCAGGAAATGGACGGGAATAGAATATTATTCGATAGATTTATACAGAGCATTACTTCATACGGAGAATGAAATTTATCCGATAGTACACGAACGGAATGACATAGACAATAACCCCCATACCCAAGTCATTCATTCCGGATCACGTCTGATACTTGAGAATGTATCCCTCAGCAAGATGGTTCGTAAAGTAGACGCTGACATTGTAATATTTCCGGCATTTCCTCCCCCAATAGATATCTGGTATGCATGTAAAAGCAGAATATATGTCGTAGTACATGATTTGGTCCCGCTGAACAAGTTCCGGATGACAATGCCGAAAATACAGAGGAATTATTATGCGATCAAACTAAAAAAAGCCTTACGGAAAGCATCTGGAATTATAACGATATCAGAAAGTATAAAAAAAGAACTGTCTTTCTATACTGACAGGCCTGTATATAACTGCGGGGAGAATATAAGCTCGGAATATTTGAATTGCGAAAAAAAAGGAACGCAAGAACATCTGAAACGTTGGAATCTTGAGCCGGATCAATATATGATTTCAGTCTCGACGATAGAGCCAAGGAAAAATCCAAAATATTTATTATCCGTGGCTGAAAAGATGAATCCTAAAAAAAAGTTGGTATTAGTCGGGAAGATGCGGAAGACACGGGATCGTGAGCTGCAACGGATGCTTGAAGAAGCGGTTTCCAGAGGCAATGTCATAGTTACAGGGTATATAGATACGGACTGTCTGATAAGTCTGTACAAATATTCGTATGCTTTTATTCTTCTATCCGGCTATGAGGGGTTTGGCAGAGGCCCGTTTGAGGCTGTCGCTTCCGGTTGCAGGAGGATTATCCTTAGCGATATTGACATCTTCCGGGAAACATTTCATGATAATGCTACATATATCCCTTTAAATGGAAAAGACGTATGTGTCGAATTCCCGTTGCCGAAAGTTGATAATGATTTCAAGATTCCGTTCAATGTACTGGATATCAATATTATGAAATTGTTTAAACAAGGAAGGAATAGCGTTTAAGACGGATTTATGGCTCGGATACTCAATTTGGATGTCGCGGAATTTACTGTGCCGGAACTGTTGCAGGAACTCCACTGTGGGGCGGTATATACGCCGAACATAGATCATTTGGTGAAATGTCAGACCGACCGTGAATTTTATGAGGCGTATGCCCAAGCGGAATATATTATATGCGATAGCCGGATAGTGTACTGGCTGTCGAAACTGTCGAAGGGTCATATACCGTGTCCTATTCCCGGATCCAGCTTTTTCAGGGATTTCTACAATTATCATGGAAATGATGAATCCTGCCGGATTTTTATGTTGGGATCTTCCGGAAAGGTTGCAGAAGAGGCCGGCCGTAGGATCAATGAAAGTGTCGGCCGTAGGATGGTGGTAGCGGCTTATTCCCCATCGTATGATTTTGGAAAGGATGAAGAAGAAAACGGGAAAATAATAGGTATGGTGAACTCATCCGGAGCGACGGTGCTTGCCGTTTGCTGCGGAGCGCCCAAGTCGGAGATATGGATAGCCCGTTATAGGAAAGAGATGCCTGAGATAAGGATATTCATGTCATTGGGCGCCACCATTGATTTCGAGTCCGGAATGAAGAAGCGGGCTCCGGAGTTAATGCGGCGGATTGGCCTTGAATGGTTCTATCGTTTTATGCAAGAACCCAAAAGAATGTACAGAAGGTATTTTATCGAAGACATGAAGTTTTTCGTGTATTATGCAAGGCAGTTGTGGGGAAGTTACACATCTCCTTTCTGAATTTACAATTTCTTGCTTACAATTATTTACACTATATGTATTCGTGTCTGCAATCATTATATGCGTTGGTGCTCTGTTGGGAATATTTTATCTGATGCGCAGGTTTATGCCTTCGGTTCTGTACGTATTGACTGGCAGAAAGTGATGCGTCGAAATGCAGGCGTGACACGTATGACTCTATCGGGATGCCTCGCGTTGAGGAAACGGCAGAGTATCCTGTTGTAAAAAGCCTGCCTGGGACGCAATATCGAAAAACATTATCAACTACTATTATATAAAAGATTAAGAGGATGATATCAGACTCACCGAAAATATCGATTATCGTACCGTGTTACCGGACGGAAAGGTGGCTTGACCGGTGCGTGACATCGCTCGTAAACCAGACTTTGCAGGAC
>CANQVF010000032.1 GCA_947627185.1 uncultured Clostridia bacterium
ATAATATCCCCGGTGGTAACATCGACGGTCAAGGGTACGCTGATCGGCGCATAGTTGGCTTTCAGCCCCACGCGGATTCCGGGGTAATCGTCGCCCTCACGAATGTCTGAAATATCCGTCATTTCAAAGGTCACATCATCGTCAACCTCAATAGCGCAAATCTCCGCAAAGATATT
The DNA here is from genome assembly GCA_947627185.1 of uncultured Clostridia bacterium. GTDB lineage: Bacteria > Bacillota > Clostridia > TANB77 > CAG-508 > Scatovivens. The sequence continues at coordinate 177 of CANQVF010000032.1, forward strand.
GCGGATAGATTCATGGGTGAGCGTAAAGCCTTTAATGGTGGTATCTAAATCCATCGTCGCCCGCGTGTCCAAGCCGACGATAGCGGAAATGAGAAAACCGCCTTTCAGAATGAAATTGTGCTTATACGGGGAAAGTGAAATCCGTTCCAGAAGTCTTTCCAGCATATAGTTCTGCATGACGAGCTGGGCAGATATGTTTTTCTCCGCTGCTTTCTTTTTGATAAATGCCTTTAGCTGCATTGGATTTTTGGTAATCATAATAGCACCTCCATATAACGCTGTACTTTGGACTTCACACGAAGCTGATCCGCGTACTGCAATAGTTTGTGAATGTCTTTGTCTTTGGACGCCGCATAGCGTTTCATTGCGCCCGTAATAATCTGAATGTCGCTGCCGCTGCCGCGCAGAATGTCGCACAGCGTTCTTTCCAAATCATAAATCCGAATCGGATTGCCGCAGGGGGAGTTAATTTCAATCATGCCCAGAGAATAGTTCTCCGGCACGACACGCTTTATCAAAATGCTTTCCTGCTTCAAGGACGGGGTATTATAGCCCTTTGGGAAAGTCATTGTGTACTGGATCGGGGTGCGGTCAGAGTAGCCCAGCAGATACAGTGCAGTATCATGGGAATAGATGCCGCGCCCGTACTTGCGCTGCAAGAGGTACAAATCATCTTCCCACGCATTGCTGCGCACATATAAGCCGCGCCCATAACGGTACAGTTCCCCATTGTCTACAAGCTCCTGTAATACGCTGCGGTGCAGCCCTGCGGCTGTCACCTGTTCTGCGGTGATCGTTCCATCCGTAGACGCTTCCAACAAATCTTTTATAGTGTCCTTATCGGTCATAGCTGCCACCTTGCTTTCTTGACTACTACACATTATATTTTAGCAAAATAATGTGTGATTGTCAAGAGCAAAACGACAAAGACACATTATCTGAATTGTAAATAATGTGTGTCTGTCGGCGGCAATTACAACGCTTTTTCCTGTTCGCGCCCCTGTGTAGGGTGCAAAATGCTGTCGATGTTCTGCTTGACTGCATCGTATTCCCGAAGCTGTTTTTTCAGCTTGCCATACTGTGCATACAGCCCATCCTTTTCTGCGGCAAGGCGTTTATAGTCTGCTTTGAGCTTTGCCGGATCGGGGAGCTTGCCGGACACGCCGGACGCTTTCAGAGCCTTTGCAGCAGCTTCAAAAAGGATAATGTCGCTTTCATGCCCGCGCAGGAATTTTTCTTTGTCGCGGGATTTCTTGTATTCATCGTACAGCGGCTTTAGCTCCTTGTAGGTGGTGACATTCTTAATAAGCAATGCCATATCAGACAAGCGGCGTTCCACATCTTTGAGGGTTGCGGTGGTCTGCTCGTTGCTGTCCTGCAGGTCAGCTATTTTCTGCTCCATGTCTGCATATTTGTCAATACCGTTCTGATCGAGGAACATTACAGTTCTGGCAGCGCGTTTGAGGTTTTCAATTTTTGCCCAGCGTTCATAGCCCGCCGATTGCTGCGCCTTGATACAGTTTTCAATATCAATCATCAGCGATACGCCGCTGCGCTCCGGTTTCGGTGTTTTCAGAATGACCTTGCCCTTGATGCGCTCGGCAATGGCTTCTACTAAATCACGATAAAGAAACCGAGTGCTGGGTTATCGTCAAGCGTGGTCGGCCGGTTGATGATGAAACATTTTGGTACATTGATGCAGTGGAAGAAGCAATGTGCTTTGGTTGGATTGATAGTACCACAAAGAAAATGGATAATGGGGTGACTGCACAAAGGTTAGCTCCTCGAAGAAGGGGAAGCCTGTGGTCTGAACTGAACAAAGAACGCTGTCGCAGAATGGAACGGTTGGGGCGAATGACGGATGCTGGCCGGGCTGTTCTCCCCGATATGACACCTTCCAGTTTTGTGATAGACAAGGATATTATGGCGGCATTAAAAAGCGATGAGGAAATATGGAGCAATTTTCAAAAGTTTCCCCCTCTATATCAACGGGTCAGAATTGATACTATCCAAATAAAGAAAAAGCAACCAGAATTGTTTGCAAGCCGATTGCAAAAGCTGCTTGATAATACGAAAAAGGGCGTTATGTACGGCGAATGGAACGACAACGGACGTCTTTATAAGTGCGAATTGTTGGAGGTTTAAAGCTTTGCAGGAATTTGTTTATAAAATGCTTGCTGACGGCACATACAGTATTATGGAATACAGCGGCAGTGAGGCGCACGTTATGATCCCGGAAACCTGTTGCGGCGCAACGATAACTGTACTGTATGATAAGCTGTTCAGAGGTCATAGCGAAATACTCTCTGTTCACATCCCTGACTGCGTTACGGACCTTGGAGAATTTGTATTTGATGGATGCGATGCACTTTGCCACATCGAATTGCCCTCGCAGCTTTTTCATTTGTGGGGATATACCTTTGCCCGATGCGGTATAGAGGAAATCACGATACCCGACAGGGTAACGTATTTACCGCCGTTTGCTTTTAAAGATTGTAAGAATTTGAAAAAGGTGGTCTGCGGGTCAGGGTTGCGGGAAATATGTTCCTGGGCCTTTGGAGGGTGTGATAACCTCCGCGAGTTGATCGTCGCCCCAAATGTCAAAATCAGCCCTGAAGCTTTTCAATCAAAGGTATTAAATACATAGTTTATAAACTTACAGCAGTTGTAAGATATTAACTCAAAGCGTTCAAGCGTAGAAACTTGGGCGCTTTTTTCTTCCCTAATCGCCACATAACGGCGTAAGGCTACAACTGAATACGAATACATAGCCCTTGCTTTCAAAGGCGATTACAGAGCAACAAATGCCCAAAAATCGCCCCGGGAATTTACGGAAAGCAGGGGCTTTTTCTCTGCCTCGGCAGAAATGAAAAAATAGGGAATAATAGAAAAAGCCCCAGCCGACACCCATTAGGGCATCGGCTGAGGCTTCGCTATGGGAATTACATCAGAGGGAGTGATCGTCCCGGTTGTGCTTGGGCGCATCCCCACTTTTCTGCGTTGCGGCGGTATTCGCTTTGAGCTGATCGCGGATGGACTTCCTGCCGCTCCGAAGCGGCTGGCTGCG
>CANQVF010000033.1 GCA_947627185.1 uncultured Clostridia bacterium
TGTTGTTTAGAACATTAAATGATGTTCCGTTTTTCACATTAAATGGAGCTGTTTTAGCATAGAATCAAGAATCGGTGTCACATTATTTGATGTTAATTATTCAAATTAAATGTGCCTCACCCAAATAAAGTGAATGAGGCACATGGCTGTTATCCGAGTTCGCAGTCATTGACAGCCTGCATAACGATGTCGGCTGTAATGAGGCCGGCTTTATTGCTGTCACCAATCAGCATGCTTTGATTACAGTATTTGTTGATCATTCGGGGTGTGCCATCAGCAGCATTAAGGATTGCTTCCATAGCAGCATCTTCAAAGACAGTCTGATTACAGCCTGCACCCTTGAGTTTTTCGGTGATGTAAATTTGGCCTTCCTCTTTGGTAAGACCTTCAAGATTGTAATTCATGACAATACGCTGCTTAAGTGGTTCATGGATGCCAAGACCAAGAGTTGAGTTTAACTTTGGAAGACCGGATAAAAGAATGGCAGCCCGATCGCGGGAATCCATCTCAAAATTAAACAGAATTTTTAAGTCATTGAGGATGGCATTGTTTATGTAGTTGGCTTCGTCGATGATGATGACGGGTGTTTTTCTCTTTTCAACGGAGAGCCTTGTGATTTCTTCCTGAATGATGTGGAAGTTATCCGGTTTTTTAAAGGCAGGCTCTGCCCCCAGTTCGCTGGCGAGATTCCGATAGAAGTCATTTGGAGTCAGGGTGGAAAGACTGGAATAAATAACTTTGTAAAGTGAAGGATTAAGATTTGATGCCCAGCTCCTTATGGTGGTGGTCTTGCCTCTTCCCGGACTGCCGGTAAGCAGGCCGAAACCTTTGGTTTTGGCAAGATAATCCAGCCTGAAAATGGTCTCCCTGTATTCGGAGGTATCGACTAAGATTTCTTTGGAATTCTTTATAAATGGATTGAATTCCAGACCATATCGTGTAAAGTAGTCCATTATTCTTCACCTCTGCATAAATGTATTTTTTCGCGTTTGATATAGGCATTTTCTGTTTTGTTAAGGAGTCTGATGGGAGTAAGGGTTCCGTCAGCTTCTACAATAAAGATATCTTTCATGTCAGGTGAATAGCGAAGTTTGATACGCTGCTTTGCAAAACGGTAATCCACTTCATATTCAACCCGGTCAATGACAATGACACTGTCAGAAGATACGCGCCGTTCCAGTTCCAGAAGGAAACTGTTATCGATTTCCTCATCAGACAGCCGGCGGATGCGGTTAGGCTCCGAAAAGAAACGGTCCTGAGGAGATAATCCCTTTAAGGATGAGTGGACCGTCTGATTATAGTTCTGGACATATGCCAGAAGATTGCCCCGAAGTTCATCGAGAGAATGAAAATCCCTGATGTCAAGGGATGAGAGCCACTGCTCCTTCATCGTGCGGAACCACCGTTCAATCTTAGCCTTCTGGGTTGGAGTATAGGGCTGGTCATAGTGGACGACAGAGCCGATTCTGGCAGCAAGGAGTTCCATCTGTTTATTCTTAAAGGAACTGCCATTGTCGAAGTTAAACATCCCGGGTCTGCCATATTTGGCAACAGCAGATTTCATGACAGACATGAGGTTTACAAAGCTGTCGTTAAAAAAGGCGTCAATGCCTACTATGAAACGGCTGGCGTCATCAATGAGAGCGATGATATAAACTTTGTGCTTTTTGCCATCGGAAGTTTTCAGATAGGGTCCGACGCTTGAGTCACCACACCATACTTCATTGATGTGTGCCCGTTCATAACGGCGCATATCCCGGTTTGTTGTAGTGTTCATCTGCGCGGCAATCAGATTGATATAACGGTTCACAGTTGATTCTGAAACCTCACCATTTTTAATGCTTCCGTTGTCGCGGAGCTGACGGTAGATGGCAGAAGCGGACATGCGAGGATAGTTGGTTTTGAGATATTTGATCTGTTCCTGCAGGCCATCATCAAGTTTGCGCGGCTTACCCTGATCTTCCCTTCCGGCTGGAAGGAGAGCATCAAAGCCGCCTTCTTTGTAATTACGGTACCATTTTTCAATTGTACCGGGAGCATAATGCTTTATGGTGCCGTCGGGGTGGATAACACCCTTGACGGAAGCATTATTAAAAAAGGCTGAAAGGGATTTGTAATCATCTGACAGTCCGGTAATGAGTGGAGCAATCGCAGAATAGCGCATAAGAGCAATTGCCTGTTTCTTTTCCTGATCCATTTGAGGGTCCTCCTGTGTTTTTTCTTTAGTATAAGAAACATCAGGACAAAGGTCGTGTAAGGTTATGTGGTATTAAGAAAAAGAATATTTGGTATCCTTCTAATCTGCATAAACTGACACGAAAAAAGAGAGAAGCAGGCAGCAATCAGACCGTGGATGGAGCGGAAAGAGATACGTTCAGAAAGCAGTTTTTGTTTCCAGTGATTTAAGTATTGCCTTATGATGTAGCGGTAACAGCTTTCATCAATAGAGGGATTATCATTCATAACAGAATCCAGGGATAAAGAGTTTTCATAGTTATGAATAATGGTTACCTGCTCTGCAAGAGAAATCTGGGAATGAGGAACCATGGAGGATAAAAGAATGGCGTGGGTATGGCCACAGCATTCACATTTGACACGGCAGATGCGGAAGAGGAGCCTGCCGGATGAAGCTTTGATATGACGATGATAATAACCATGAACAGACAGGCAGCCTGAGTGTCCGCAGGGGCAGGTAAGCCGGTGGAACTGAAGGTTATTAATCATTTCATTATAAAAATTTGGTGTAAGAGGATTGCTTTCTTCGACGAATAAGGTTATCATAGTCTTGTTTGGCATAGGTTAACTTAGGTTTTCCTATGTTGGTGTAAGAGGCAGGAAACCAAACTTTGGTCGGGGTGGTTCCTGCTTCTTTGTTTATTGGTAACTTGATTATAATAACAGAAGGTACAGGATAAAACAATCTGACGGATAATACATCAGAATAATTTATACTGTACCTTCTTTTAATTTGCATAAAAATGAAGAAAAAAGAAGAGTAGAAAGTTACGATTTACA
>CANQVF010000034.1 GCA_947627185.1 uncultured Clostridia bacterium
AATTTTTCTAAAACCGGCTACTCTAATAGCCGGTTGGACGCACATACTGTGTGCATATCTGATCCAAAATTAAGTTTTGATGCAATGACGATCGTTGGAAATCTCAACCGAGACAACGCTCAAGCCCTTTCTAAATTTATGAGTGTAGAGCCCCAAATAAGACTTTGGGATATTCTTCAAACAAAGTTTAAAGCTAAAGCACTTCAAGAAAAAGTTTATATTGAATATGACAAAGTGAAAGCAGATAGTTGGGATAGACGTAATATGCGTATTGAATTTAATCCAAACAAACTTACACGAGATGAAATGATTTGGTTAAAACAAAATATAATAAGCTACATGGAAGATGACGGTTTTACAAGATTAGATTTAGCCTTTGATTTTGAAGATGATTTGAGTGACTACTATGCAATGTCTGATAAAGCAGTTAAGAAAACTATTTTTTATGGTCGTAATGGTAAGCCAGAAACAAAATATTTTGGCGTGAGAGATAGTAATAGATTTATTAGAATTTATAATAAAAAGCAAGAACGTAAAGATAATGCAGATGCTGAAGTTATGTCTGAACATTTATGGCGTGTAGAAATCGAACTTAAAAGAGATATGGTGGATTACTGGAATGATTGCTTTAGTGATTTACATATCTTGCAACCAGATTGGAAAACTATCCAACGCACTGCGGATAGAGCAATAGTTTTTATGTTATTGAGTGATGAAGAAGAATGGGGAAAACTTCACAGAAATTCTAGAACAAAATATAAGAATTTGATAAAAGAAATTTCGCCAGTCGATTTAACGGACTTAATGAAATCGACTTTAAAAGCGAACGAAAAACAATTGCAAAAACAAATCGATTTTTGGCAACATGAATTTAAATTTTGGAAATAGTGTACATATTAATATTACTGAACAAAAATGATATATTTAAACTATTCTAATTTAGGAGGATTTTTTTATGAAGTGTCTATTTAAAAATTTGGGGAATTTATATGAGGTGAAAGAATAATTTACCCCTATAAACTTTAGTCACCTCAAGTAACGAGGTAAAATTGTTTAGTTTATATAAAAAATTTAAAGGTTTGTTTTATAGCGTTTTATTTTGGCTTTGTATTCTTTCATTTTTTAGTGTATTAAATGAAATGGTTTTAAATGTTTCTTTACCTGATATTGCAAATCATTTTAATACTACTCCTGGAATTACAAACTGGGTAAACACTGCATATATGTTAACTTTTTCGATAGGAACAGCAGTATATGGAAAATTATCTGATTATATAAATATAAAAAAATTGTTAATTATTGGTATTAGTTTGAGCTGTCTTGGTTCATTGATTGCTTTTATTGGTCACAATCACTTTTTTATTTTGATTTTTGGTAGGTTAGTACAAGGAGTAGGATCTGCTGCATTCCCTTCACTGATTATGGTGGTTGTAGCTAGAAATATTACAAGAAAAAAACAAGGCAAAGCCTTTGGTTTTATAGGATCAATTGTAGCTTTAGGTGAAGGGTTAGGTCCTTCAATAGGGGGAATAATAGCACATTATATTCATTGGTCTTACCTACTTATACTTCCTATGATTACAATAGTAACTATACCTTTTCTTATTAAAGTAATGGTACCTGGTAAATCAACAAAAAATACATTAGATATCGTAGGTATTGTTTTAATGTCTATAAGTATTATATGTTTTATGTTATTTACGACAAATTATAATTGGACTTTTTTAATACTCTTCACAATCTTTTTTGTGATTTTTATTAAACATATTTCAAGAGTTTCTAACCCTTTTATTAATCCTAAACTAGGGAAAAACATTCCGTTTATGCTTGGTTTGTTTTCTGGTGGGCTAATATTTTCTATAGTAGCTGGTTTTATATCAATGGTGCCTTATATGATGAAAACTATTTATCATGTAAATGTAGCGACAATAGGTAATAGTGTTATTTTTCCTGGAACCATGAGTGTTATTGTTTTTGGTTATTTTGGTGGTTTTTTAGTGGATAGAAAAGGATCATTATTTGTTTTTATTTTAGGATCATTGTCTATCTCTATAAGTTTTTTAACTATTGCATTTTTTGTTGAGTTTAGTATGTGGTTGACTACTTTTATGTTTATATTTGTTATGGGCGGATTATCTTTTACTAAAACAGTTATATCAAAAATAGTATCAAGTAGTCTTTCTGAAGAAGAAGTTGCTTCTGGAATGAGTTTGCTAAATTTCACAAGTTTTTTATCAGAGGGAACAGGTATAGCAATTGTAGGAGGTTTATTGTCACTACAATTGATTAATCGTAAACTAGTTCTGGAATTTATAAATTATTCTTCTGGAGTGTATAGTAATATTCTTGTAGCCATGGCTATCCTTATTATTTTATGTTGTCTTTTGACGATTATTGTATTTAAACGTTCTGAAAAGCAGTTTGAATAGTTATATTATATTTTGGTTTAGAACTATGAGTGGCTAGCATTTTGCCACTCATTTTTTGCGTTAGCAAAAACAGGTTTAAGCCTCGCAGAGCACACGTATTAACGACTTATTGTAAAATAAGTCTAGTGTGTTAGACTTAAAGTATTAAATACCTATAAAACCTTAGTGCTGAGGAGTGATTTTTATATGTCGTATTCTATTATTAGAGTTTCAAAAGTTAAAACTGGAACAAATACAACAGGCATACAAAAACATGTTCAAAGAGAAAATAATAATTATGAAAATGAAGATATAGACCATAGTAAAACTTACTTAAATTATGATTTGGTAAATGCTAATAAACAGAATTTTAATAACTTGATTGATGAAAAAATTGAACAGAATTATACAGGCAAAAGAAAAATTAGAACAGACGCGATTAAACACATTGATGGTTTAATTACATCAGACAATGATTTCTTTGATAATCAAACGCCAGAAGATACAAAGCAGTTTTTTGAATATGCTAAAGAGTTTTTAGAACAAGAATACGGTAAAGATAATTTATTATATGCAACAGTTCACATGGACGAAAAAAC
>CANQVF010000035.1 GCA_947627185.1 uncultured Clostridia bacterium
TGTAAACAGAACCCACGAGTGCACAGAAAATGGTAAAGTGAAAGCACAAAAAACGGTAACAACAGTGCACAAGAATCAGTAACAACAGTACACAGAAATCGGTAACAATAATGCACAACAATAAGCATTATTAACCAGACCTTTGTGCTCATAAGGAAAATAGCAATACAAACAGCCATATGAGTGTCAGAGATCACAACAAAACAGACCGATTAATTATGTACGATCGAATCCAACGCTATCGCAATGAAGACCACAGGTCTGTCAGCTGGATAGCACAGAAGCTTCATCTGAACCGCCGGACCGTCAAGCGGTATCTGGCAATGTCACAAGCAGAGTACGAACGCCATGTGGATGCTTCCGGAGAACGTCCGCTTCAGCTTGAGCCCTACACCAAGTTTGTCGTCGACCGTTTGAGCCAGTTTCAGGACACCAAGGCGGCGCAGATGCACGACTGGTTGAAAGAACACTATCCCGATTTTCCGGATGTGTGCCCGAAGACTGTCTACAACTTCGTAATGCGCATCCGTCAGGAGTACAAGATTCCGATGATATCAATGTGCGAAAGGGAGTACGAGTGTCTTCCCGAGACTCCATCCGGCAAGTACGCACAGGTAGACTTTGGACAGACCAAGTTACGCCGGGGTGACGGCACGCGTGTCAAGGTCCATTTTATGGTCATGCTGCTATGCTGCAGCCGTTACAAGTTCGTGTGGTTCAGCGACAGGCCATTCACCAGCGAGACCGCCAGCCAAGCTCATGAGAAGTCCTTTGAATACTTCCGCGGTGTGCCTCGTTCCATCATCTACGACCAGGATGCCGTCTTCCTTTATGACGAGCATCTGGGAGACTACCGCATGACGACTGTCTTCGAGTCATACGTGAAGAGCCGTCCGTTTGATGTTATTTTCTGCCGGCCTGCCGACCCGGAGAGCAAGGGCAAGGTTGAGAATGCCGTCAAGTATGTCAAACAGAACTTCCTTCTCAACAGGCAGTTCAGCACGATAGAGAATCTCAATGCCGAAGCGGATGCATGGTTGCGAAGAACAGGGAACGCCATGCTCCACGGCACCACGCGCAAAGTTCCGTATGAGGAGTGGTGCAACGAATGCAAGGATCTTCTGCCTTATATTCCAATGCTGGCAAGGCCTGCCGACAACGAATATACTGTCATCAAGGACAACACCATCAAGTTCCATGGCAACATCTACTCGTTGCCACTTGGTACATACAAAGGTAACGGGACAAAAGTCTACACGACTGTCGATGGGGCAGATCTGATAGTCAAAGACCGGTCCGGATGCGAGATTGCGCGTCACATTATCCCGGCCGGCTCCGGCATCAAGGTCCAGAACAGGAACCATCGGGCCGACCGCTCCGTGAAAGTCGCAGACTACTGCAGAAACGTATCTGAACTCTTCACAGACGAAGAAGCCATAGCCCTGTTCCTTGAAAAACTGAAGGAGCGGTATCCGCGATACATGCGCGACCAGCTCATGACTATACACTCTTGCTATACAGACTACGGGCAGCAGGCTTGCGATGCAGCCTTGACCAGATGTCTGAAGAATAATCTTTATAGCGCCAACTTCTTCAAAGAGACTGTCTCTGAGCTTGCCGCCATACGGGATATCAATCCTGTAACTGTAAAGCCGCTGGGTGACGTCCAGAGCAGGATGATGGCCAATATCAATCCCGGCACATCAGACATAGGAACTTACGACAGACTCTTCAAACAGGCATAGTCATGGAACATACTACCGACAAACTCACTGCCATACGCAGTTGCGCAAGGCGTCTCAGACTGTCAAGTCTGACCATGAACGCCGCAGAGGAGCTGGTCAAGGCTCAGACATCATCGCCAAGTTATGATGACTTCCTTCTGAATATCCTCAAGACAGAGGTCGAAGGCCGTGAAGCGCGCCAGAAAGTACTTCGCTACAAGGCAGCCCGGCTGCCGATGGACCATGACATGAACCGCTACGACTTCTCCATATATAAGGGTCTGAGCCTTACACAGCTGAACCAGCTCCGTGAACTGCATTGGGTGGAAGCCGGGTATAACATCATGCTGGCGGGTCCCTCAGGCGTAGGGAAGACATATGTTGCCTCAGGCCTGTGCGCGGACGCTATAGAGCATGGCTATAAAGCTTACTTCAGAACGATGGAAAGCATCATGAACACCCTCAAAACCAGGGATGCCACTCCATATGCCAGATCTGAATACCGCAACTTGTGCTCGGCGCAACTGATTGTCATTGACGACCTGATGAACATCATTGTCAGCAGGGAGGAAGGAAACATCCTCTTCGCCTGGATCAACTCGGTGTATGAGTCTACATCCTTCATCATAACCACCAACCGGTCGCCTGCAGAATGGGCCATGACTCTCAACGACGAGGTACTGGCTACAGCCATACTCGACCGCTTGCTTTACAAATGCGAACTCATCCAGCTCTCCGGGCCCAGCTACAGAATGGAAAACCGAAAGACAATCTTTAACAATATAGAACAAAACAATGAAAACAGATAACATACAGGCACTTAAAGATGCTCTTGCTGACTTCAGCAAGGCTGAAACCGAATATGATAACTATATAAATACCACTTGGGCAACCGATCCTGATGCAGAGGAAATGACCACACAACTCATGGGACTTATCATCTCCTTTGGAGAAATACTGGCCGAGACCGTGGAGTATGTCATTGCAGACGAGACGGGTACTCAATTTGTATAGAAGAGCACGCAGTTGCAGTGAAGCGCTTCAC
>CANQVF010000036.1 GCA_947627185.1 uncultured Clostridia bacterium
CTCTTTAATCATCGAACCAACATTGATATGTCAAACAGAATTATCTGTTTTGATATTAAGGAACTTGGCAATCAGCTTAAAAAGGTCGGTATGCTCATCGTGCAGGATACTGTATGGAATCGAGTATCGGCAAACCGTGAGAAAAATAAGATAACCCGTTACTATATCGACGAATTTCACCTTTTGCTGAAAGAAGAACAGACGGCAAAGTATTCTGCTGAGATCTGGAAACGTTTCCGTAAGTGGGGCGGTATTCCGACAGGAATTACACAAAATGTGAAAGACCTTTTGCAGTCGCAGGAAGTGGAAAATATCTTTGATAATTCTGATTTTGTATATATGCTGAATCAGGCAAGCGGTGACAGGGATATTCTTGCCGAAAAGCTGCATATTTCCAAAGAACAGATGGAATATGTCACCAACAGCGGACAGGGAGAGGGATTGATTCGCTATGATAAGGAAATTCTGCCGTTTACGGATCGTTTTCCCACAGACACCATGATGTATAAACTGATGAATACGAAACCACAGGAGCAGTAAAATGCGGTTCAAAGAACGGAAAAGCCGATTGGAAAAAGCACGGAGCAAATTTGAAAAGAACAGCAGACACAAAAAGCAATTGCAATTTCATTTTGTCCGTGAGAAAAACAAACATGGAAATTTCAAAACGAAAATTTATCTGAAACGTGGTGTGCGTGAGCAGTACAGCGGTAAAGGAATTTTGCATAAAGCAGTAAATTCCCGATTCCGTATCAAGGGAGAAAGACCGTCATTTACAAGAGCGATCAACAGTGCCGAAATGCAGACTACAGGCGGTAAATTCGTCCAAACATCTGCAAAGGTCACAAACTTTATTGCGCATGATGTAGGACAAACTGCAATTGATACCGGACTTGCGGCTGAAACGGCAGCAATAAAAACAACAGGCACAGTCGGCAGAGAGGTTCGTTATCATTATCAGAATAAATATGTCCGTGAAGCCGCTGATGATTACCATAAAGGTCTGTTCTTTATGGGCAGAACGGCGGTTGACGGCGTAAAAGGTCTGCATACCCATTTCAGGTTAAAACGGCAGCATAAATTTGAAAAAGCAAAGTACAGACTGTACAAAGCTGAATACAAGGACTTCATCAAAAATCGCTTCAAACCAAATAAAAAGAAACACAAGGCAGATTTTCAAAAGAAAAAATCTGATTTCAAAACGGAAAAACAGAAATATAAAAGCAGTACAAAATCAAAGACAGACAAAGAAATTTTCAAAGGCAAAAAGCAGGAATTTCGACAGAAAAAACGTGAAATTCGTTTTGAAAAGAAGAAAATAAAAACTGAAAAGAAATTCAGAAAAAAGAAAACTGCAAATCAGAAAAATATTAAAAACAATGCCAAAACAGGTGGATTTCTGGTATTCAAGCCTGTAAAATATACGGCAAAGCGAATGCGTGCATCTGCATGGCAGAAAGCGGTCAATGAGGACGATGAAAATGATTTTCTTCATGCTGTTGATTCTGCGAAAAGGCGCATAGCAGAGCCGACGGCAAGGCATTTTTCCGCACCTGAAAAATTACACAGAGAGCAAAAGAAAAGAGACAAATTATCCGATAAAGACAGCAGATCCAAAAGCCGTCTTGCAAGAGAAGAAATAAAGCTCAAGGAAAAAGGACAAAATCAGGGAAAGAAAAAGAAAAGGAAGAAACCGAAAAAGACTGCTGCTGAAAAATTAAAACAGGGTATCAAGGAAATATTCAAATTTGTTGTCAATGTCTATGTGAAAGAAGTCGGGAAATTTTTCGGAACAGTAGCCGTGCCGATACTTCTGATTTTACTTATTGTGCTGTTTCTAATTTCCATTTTCATGGGAACATCGTCCGGTGGTGGATTTACACTTGGTACTTATGCGGCACAGGACTATGATTTGAGTGAAGCAGAAAAATACTACACAAGTCTTGCTTACAACATGAATCAGAACATTCTGAAAGTCGGAACGGACGATTGGAAAACAGGCTTAAATCAGCTTGGAATCAACACTTCAAATATGAAAGATAAGCCTACTGATTTTATCTTTGGCAGCAGTACAATATTCCCCTATGAACCTGTTTATGACTTTGAATGCACGAAATTATGGAGCTTTCTTTGCGCCTATTATTACGATTTTACGGCAGAAAATGGTGATATAAAATACTGGAGTTATACATCGGGAACGGAAGAATTACTCAAAGAAATTTTCAATGCGGAATATGAATTTGAATGTCATTACGACAACACATCGAAATGGGAACAGCGTTGGGCATACGAGTATTACGCCTATTATTCCTTTGACGGCACTGGACTTGACGGAAACAGCTATTTTATAGATATTTCTCATCCTGATGCGATGCCGTATGAGGTACAGAATTTCGCAAGCGGAAACCGACTTTATTACAATTACAATAACGGTGAAATTTTGAATTTCAATGACAATTTTTCAGCAACAGGCTGGTATTTTCAGAATCAGTATTATGATATTTCTGATCCTGCCGGAAACGTTTATGGCGGTTGGTTTAGAAACGGTGAAACGTGCAATTATGGCTTGCTTGATGGAAATGTAAATGTTGCCACACCATTCTATCATGTGATCCCGTCAGAATCATGGGTAGCATTTCTGAAAGAATATGATTGGGTGACGGACTGCCGCCTATATTACAATGTCAAACAGAAAAAGACTTTTGATGAGGTCGTTATCGAAAAATT